>JBBQRG010000072.1:0-13973 GCA_038215095.1 Solirubrobacterales bacterium
GGGTGCTTGCCGAGCGCGTCGGACAGCGAGATGCCGGCCTCGATGTCCTTGCGGACGTCGGCCCAGATCTCGGCGAGCTTGTCGTTCTCGGTCTGCTCCTCGATCACGTAGAGCGAGCGCAGCAGCGACATGCCCGACGAGACCATCGTCGCGAGCTGCCGGGTGGCTATCACCAGCGACTCGGAGTCGACCTTCTTGAAGCGGTCGAAGATGTCGTTCGCGCTCTTCGGGACGTTCTCCTCGATGTCGAGCACGATCAGGCCCTTGCCGCGCAGCTGCGCGGCAACGCCCTGCTTGTCCTCCGCCTCGATCTCGCCCTTGGTGGGGGCGCCGGCGAGGTCCAGCGCCTTGAATGCGAAGCTGCCCATCGCCTAGGCCACCCTCACGGTGCCCATCAGCCTGCGCAGCTCCTCGGGAGTCGAGGAGCGGGCCTCGGCCATCTCGCGCGTGATCTTGTGAGCGCGGACCAGCTCGACCAGCGAGGCGTCCATGGTCTGCATGCCGTGGGCGCCGCCGGTCTGGAGCGCCGAGTAGATCTGGTGCGTCTTGCCCTCGCGGATCAGGTTGCGCACGGCCGGGGTCGGCACGAGCACCTCGGTGGCCACCGCGCGGCCCTGGCCGTCGGCGGTCGGCAGCAGCTGCTGGGTCACGATCCCCTGGAGCGCGACCGAGAGCTGCGTGCGGACCTGGTGCTGCTGTTCGGGCGGAAAGACGTCCACGATGCGGTCGATCGTCTGTGCCGTGTCCTGGGTATGCAGGGTTGCGAACACGAGGTGGCCGGTCTCGGCCGCGGTCAGGGCGGTCGAGATCGTCTCGAGGTCCCTCATCTCGCCTACGAGGATCACGTCGGGATCCTCACGGAGCGCGGCCTTCAGGCCGAGCCCGAAGCTCTGGGCGTCGCCGCCCAGCTCGCGCTGGTTGACGATGCACTTCTTGTGCTTGTGCAGGAACTCGATCGGGTCCTCGATCGTGAGGATGTGCTCGTGGCGCGTGTCGTTGATCAGGTCGATCATCGCCGCCAGCGTCGTGGACTTGCCGGAGCCGGTCGGACCGGTGACGAGCACGAAGCCGCGCGGCTTGGCGACGAAGTCCTTCAGCACCGGCGGCAGGCCGAGGTCCTTGAGGGCCGGCATGTCGTGCGGGATCAGGCGGAACGCGGCGCTGAGCGACGCGCGCTGGAAGTAGGCGTTCACGCGGAAGCGCGCGCGGCCGGGGATCGAGTAGGCGAAGTCGATCTGCCACTCGGTCTCGAGGCGCTGGCGCTGCTCGTTCGTGAGGATCGAGTAGACCACCTCGCGGCAGAGCTGCGGGGTCATCCTCGGGAAGTCGAGCGCATGCAGCTGCCCGTGGAAGCGGATCATGGGCGGGGCGCCGGCGGTGAGGTGCAGGTCCGAAGCCTTTCGCTCCATGACCTGGATCAGAACGTCTGCGAAGTCGAAGTCCATTATCAGTCCTTATCGGCAGAGAGGGCGATCACGTGACCCGCGCAACTTCGGCTATGGACGTGACCCCGTTCTTGACCTTTTCGAAGCCGTCCAGACGCAGCGGGCGCATGCCCTGCTGGACCGCGATCTTCAGGATTTCGTCGGACGACGCGCGCTCCACAGTGAGGGTTCTGAGCTCCTCGCTCATCTCCATCACCTCATAGACGCCGATACGGCCCTTGTAGCCCGAGCCGCCGCAGCGGTTGCAGCCCTTCGGCTCGTAGGCCTCGACGTCGAAGGCCACGTGGAAGCCCGCGGCCTCGAGCGCCTGCACGTTCAGCATCGTGCGCTGCTTGCAGTAGTTGCAGAGGGTTCGCACGAGGCGCTGGGCCACGACCACGGCGAGCGCCGACGCGCTCAGGAACGGCTCCACGCCCATCTCGGTCAGTCGCGTGATGGCCGAGGGCGCGTCGTTCGTGTGCAGGGTGCTCAGCACGAGGTGGCCGGTGAGCGCCGACTCGACCGCGATCCGCGCGGTCTCCGCGTCCCTGATCTCGCCGACCATGATCACGTCGGGGTCCGCGCGCAGCATCGATCGCAATCCCGCGGCGAAGGTCAGGCCGGCCCTCGTGTTCACCTGCAGCTGGTTGATGCCCGCCATCTGGTACTCGACGGGGTCCTCGATCGTGATGATGTTGCGCTTCGGCGAGTTGATCGCATTCAGCGCGGCGTACAGGGTGGTCGACTTACCGGAGCCGGTCGGGCCGGTCACGAGCACGGCGCCATAGGAGCGCCCGAAGCCGCGCTCGAAGGTCTCGCGGCTGCCGGCGCCCATGCCCAGCGCGTCGAGGCTGATCAGCGCCTGCTCCTTGTCCAGGATGCGCATGACGATGCCCTCGCCGTGGACCGACGGCATCGTGACGATGCGAATGTCGATCGCGTGCTTCTCCACGGTCAGGCCAACGCGGCCGTCCTGCGGGACGCGCTTCTCAGCGATGTCCAGCTCGGCCATGATCTTCACACGCGAGACGACGCCGGCGACCATGCGCTTGGGGATCGTCGTGCTCTCCGCGAGCACGCCGTCGACGCGAAAGCGCACGCGCATGTCGGTGCCGTCGGGCTCGAAGTGGATGTCCGACGCTCCCTCCTCGACCCCCTGGGCGATGATCGAGTTCACGAGCTTGATGACCGGCGCGTCCTCGGCGGACTCGCGGATCTCGGTGACCTCGGCGAGCTCCTCCTCCCCCATCTCGACCGCCGCCGCAACGGCGTCGTCGAGCCGGCTCATGCGGCTGATCAGGCCCAGGATGTCGTCGGGCGAGGCCACCACCGGGCGCACCTCGTGGCCGGTCATCAGCTTCAGGTCGTCGAGCGCGAGGACGTTCGAGGGGTCCGCCATCGCCACCAGCAGGTGGCCGTCCTCGGCGTATCCGATCGGCGCAGCCTTGAAGCGCTTCGCCGCCTGAGGGTTGATCAGGTTGAGCGCGGCGACGTCCGCCCTGTAGACGTTGAGGTCGGCGTGGTGCAGGCCGAAGCGCTGCGCGGTGGCGCGCGCCAGCTGGTCGGTGCTGAGGGCGCCGGCCTCGACCAGCACCTGCTCCGGCGTGCGCCCCGAGCCCTTGGCCTCCTCGACGGCGTGGTCGACGCGCTCGCGCTCGACGAAGCCCATCTCCACGATCACGTCGGAGATGAAGCGGGAGCCCGCGCGCTTAAGCGGCGGGGTGAGGCCGGTGCCGTCCTCCAGGGCCTGAGCCTGGTTCGCGGCAGCGGCCGCTGCCTGAGCAGGCACCGCCCTCAGTGGGGGCGATCCGCTGCCCTCGGCGCTCATCGTGTATCGGCGACTTCCTGGGCGAGAGCTTCTGAGTCAATGTAGCCCTCGAGCAGGCGTGCGCGACCGGTCCTGCCGATGATCACGACAGAGGGTGCGCGAGCCACGCCGACGCTTTGAACCACGGCACCGTAGGAAGCCAGGTTGTTGACGGTGTCGGAGACGACGAGGGCCTTGGTGCGCTTGCGGAGCGCGTTGACCGCGCTGGCGGTGTAGTCGTCGTCGGCTCCGGTCTGACGGAAGAAGAGCACGACGCGCTTGTGGGCGTTGAGCGCCCGGTCCACCTTGTTGGGCACGCGGGTGGCCTTGCTGATGGCGCTCAGGCGCAGCACGTTGATGCCGGTCTGGGCCAGGCCGCCGGGCGGGTCGATCGCGATCGCGGTGCCGAGGAAGAGGTCCTGGGCGGAGCGCGCGGCCTTGCCCGCGAGCGGCTTCTTGGCGACCTGCTTCGGCGCGACGATCTGCTGCGGCTGGTTGACCTTGCTCATGTCCACGGTCAGGGTGGTCCTCCAGCGCGCGGTCTCACCGTGCTGGAGCAGCGACTTCGGCTGGACTCCCGAGACGGTGATGCGCAGCTTGCGCAGCACCTTGTCCTGGGTGCCCACGTAGGCATCGAGCTTCGAGCTCTTGAAGGCACGCTGGACGTTGCTTCCGAAGCCGTGGGGAAGGGAGACGGGCAGCGGGCCGGACGCGGCGGCCGTCTTGAAGAGCTTCTTCAGGTCCTTCGCCATCGCCTTGGGGTTCACGGTGCCGCTCACGCGGGTGGTGGCCACGCCGGCGACCTTGCCGCCGTCCACCGCCTTGAGGTGCTTGACCCAGGGGGCCGGGTCGACCGCCGGAAGCTTGGCTGCCGCCTGGTCGCCGCTGCCGGACAGCGCCTTGCGCAGGGTCACGGCGAGCTTCATGGACTTGGGCGAGACGCGGTAGGCCCGGCCGGAGTTGAAGACGTAGGCGGCGCCGCCGGCGGACAGCAGCCGCGCCGAGCTGCGCTTGCCGTTGTCGAGCAGGGAGGACTTCACGTCGAAGCTGCGCTGGCCGCTGGCGCCCTCGAAGCTGCCCGCGGCGGTGGCGAAGTCGTGCTCGCGGCGCCCGGCCAGCTCCTGCGTGTCGAGGCGCATCGAGAAGGACGCGCTCTTAAGGGGGGTGCCGGGGCTGATCACGGCGCGAACGGCGGCCTGCCCGTCGAGCAGCGCGGGCTGCGCCGGCTTCGCGGGCTGGGTGCCCTTGGGGGTGGGCGCGGGCTGCGCCTTCACGACGGGATCGGCAACCTTGGTCGACGTCGACTGCGAGTTGCGCATCGTCATGAAGGTCACTGCGAGCAGGACCGTTCCCAGGAGGGATAGAAGGAGAGGGCGCGGGACCGCCATTGACTCACCTATCGGCAAGCTCTCCCTGGACGTTAATTCGAGGCGGAGCCTGTCTAGACGGGTGGTTGGGCGGCCGCTTCGCGCATGACCGCGACGGGCGCCTCGCAACCGGTCCAGAGCTCAAAGCTGCGGGCGCCCTGGCGCACCAGCACCTCGACGCCGTCGACCACCCGTGCCCCGCGGCCGGCGGCCCAGCGCGACAGGGCCGTGGGCTCGCCGCCGTAGACCAGGTCCACGAACGTGGCCGCCTCGACGGTGGTCACTCCCAGCGCTTCCACGGCCGCCTGCTCCTGCTCGGCGCTCAGGCCCACGGCGGTGGCGTTCACCACGATGTCGGCTGACTCGGGCCGCGCCGCATGCGCGACCCCCAGCTCACGCGCCAGCGCGGCGGCGCGCTCGGCACCGCGGTTCCAGATGCTCACCTCGGCGCCCGCCTCGCGCAGCGCCCACACCGCGGCTCGCCCGGCGCCCCCGGCCCCCAGCACGAGCGCGGCGCGCCCCGCGGGGTCCTCCCCCAGCGCGTCGAGCAGGCCGGCGGCGTCGGTGTTGTCCGCGCGGATCGAGCCGCCGGGCGCGAAGCTGAGGGTGTTGGCGGCGCCGATCGCCGCGGCCTCCTCCCCGCGCTCCGTGGCTAGCTTCAGCGCCGCCTCCTTGTGCGGGATCGTCACGTTGGCGCCGGCGTAGCCCGACCCGGGCAGCGCGGCCGCGGTCGCGGCGAAGCCCTCCGGCGCCACCGGCAGCTTCAGGTAGCGCCAGTCCAGCCCGAGCGCGGCGAAGGCCGCATTCATCATCGCCGGCGAGCGAC
The DNA here is from genome assembly GCA_038215095.1 of Solirubrobacterales bacterium. Classification (GTDB taxonomy): domain Bacteria; phylum Actinomycetota; class Thermoleophilia; order Solirubrobacterales; family Thermoleophilaceae; genus DATACN01. The sequence goes on from JBBQRG010000072.1 coordinate 5,425, forward strand.
TGTGGGCCACCGGGAAGCCGAGCACCCCGGCGAGGGTGGTCAACAGTTCGTCGGCGACTTGCCGCCGCGCTTCGCGCGCGCGTCGTTGTAGCGGCGCACGTCGCGCTGGAACTGGGCGTCAGTGGCGGAGAAGGCGTGGCTGCCTTTCCCGCAAGGCTTGACCACGTAGAAGAGGTACTTCGAGCGCTTCGGGTGCGCTGCCGCCTGGATCGACGCCAGCCCGGGGCTGCCGATCGGTCCGGGCGGCAGGCCCGAGTTGCGGCGCGTGTTGTACGGCGAGGGGTTGCGCAGCTCCGACTGGCGCAGTGGTCGCGTCCAGTTGCCGGTGGCGAAGCGCACCGTGGCGTCGATCCCCAGCGGGATGCCCTGCTTCAGCCGGTTGTAGATCACCGAGGCGATCAGCGGCCGCTCCGCGGGCACCTGGGCCTCGCGCTCCACCAGCGACGCGATCGTGAGCACCTCGAAGGGGGTCAGGTTCTTGCCTCGCGCGTAGCTCATGCTCACGCCGCTGAACTTCTGCCTGAAGGCCGCGAGCTGGCGGTCCACCAGCTCGCTCACCGGGTGGCCGCGCTTGAGCTGGTAGGTCGACGGGAAGAGGAAGCCCTCGAGGTTGCGGGCCCGGCGCGCACCGTAGGTCCGGAGACTGAGCGCACTCGAGCGGCGCGTGGCGGCGATGTAGTCGCCCTTCAGCTTGCCCTTGACGAGCGGTGCGACCTCCTTGCGCGACTGTCCCTCCGGGATCGTGATCACCGCGATGTTCGGCGGCGTGCCGCGCTCGAGCTCGTCCAGCGCCGCCCCGTACGGCATGTCCTTGCGCAGGACGAAGCTGCCGGGCTTAAGGCTGGAGCTGCGCCCCGACACCCTCGCGCGTGTGGAGAAGAAGAAGGCGCTCTTAACGACACCGCGACGCTCCAACAGGTCGCCGATCTGACCCACCCCGAGGCCGCTCGGCACCTGCACGCGCACCGCTTCGCCGCCCTTGCCCTTGAAGGGCTGGAAGAGCGAGCCGAGGAACCACAGCACGCCCAGCACGAAGACGATCAGCACAGCCAGCGCCAGGAGCCTGGCCACGTGCGGCTTGCCGCCGGGGGCGCCGGCGCGCCCGGCCCGCGGCGTGCGGGCGCCGCCGTCCCCTCCGTCGCGCGCAGTGTGCTGGCGCGCCTCGGAGAGCCAATCGCGCTCGGGTGGGGGCTCGGCCGCCGCCACGGGCTCGCTCGGAGGCCGCGACCAGGCCGGGCGGAGCCGGTGCGGGTGAGGCGCAGCCTCGGGCGGCAGCTCCCGGGCCACCGCCTGCCGGCGCGGTTCGGGCGCGGGCTCCTCCGCGGCGCCGTCGAAGCGGGCCGCTCCGCCATCGAGCTCGTCGGTCGGCCCGTCGCCGCGCGCCACTCGGCGGGCCTCGCGCTCGCGGCGCGCGGCCTCCCGCTCCTCCGGTGTGCGGCCGCCCGGCACGGGCGGCGGTCCCTTGCTCACCCCGCGGGCCGCGCCCCGGAGCGCGCGAGGTAGCTCTCGAGCAGGTGCGCCGCGGCGCGCGAGTCGGAGGACGCCCGTCCCCCGCCCCGCTCGGCCAGCCGCGTGGTCAAGCGCTCGTCGTGAAGCTCCACAGGTACAGAGACTCTCCGCCCGAGCGCCTCGGCAAACTCGCGCGCGCGAGCGGCCTGGTGGCCCTCTTCCCCCGCAAGGGTGAGGGGCAGGCCCACCAGGACCAGCTCGACCTCGTGCCCGGCGGCCAGCCGCGCGAGGGCGTCGAGCCCCGCCTCGCTGTCCGGCCGCTCCACCGCAACCAGCGGGGTCGCCAGCGTCCCGGACGGATCAGACAGCGCACAGCCGCAGCGCGCCTCGCCGTGATCGAGGGCCAGAACGCGCCCCATCAGCCGCCGGCCAGGTGGCTTTCGATCTCGCTATAGGCGGTCCGCAGCGCCTCCGGGAGCTTCTCCGGGTCGCGCCCGCCGGCCTGCGCCATCGTGTCGCGGCCGCCCCCGCCACCGCCCGCCACCTTGGCCGCCGAGCGCACCACGTCGCCGGCCTTCAGGCCGCGCTCGACCGCCGCCGGCGCGAAGTTCGCCACCAGGTGCACGCGGCCGTCCACCGCGCAGCCCAGCACCACCGCCGCGTCTCCGAGCTTCTGGCGCACGGTGTCCGACAGCGCGAGCAGCTCCTTGGCGCCGGGCGCATCCACCGCCTGCACCAGCACCCTCAGGCCCCCGGTCTCCTCGGCCTGGGCCACGAGCCGGTCGGCCACCTCGCGGTCGGGGCCTCCCCCGCCGCCCTTCTCCAGCTCCTTGACCCGCTCGCTCAGCCGCTCGACCGAGTGCACCACCTCGTGCTCGGGCACCCGCAGCAGCCTCGACAGCTCCTCGAGCCGCTCGGTGCGCTCGGCGAACAGCTTGGCCGCGGCGGGGCCTGTCAGCGCTTCGATGCGGCGCACGTTCGACGCGCTCGAGGTCTCGCTCGTCAGATGGAAGAGACCCACCTCGGCGGTCGCGGCGATGTGCGTGCCGCCGCAGAGCTCGCGCGAGACGCCCTCCACCTCCACCATCCGCACCCAGTCCCCGTACTTCTCGCCGAACAGGGCCATGGCGCCGAGCGACTCGGCCTCCGCGCGCGTGGTCTCGATGGCCCGCACCGGGCGGCTCTCCGCGATCCACGCGCCCACCATCGCCTCCACGTCGGCCAGCTCCTCCTCGCTCAGCCGCTCGCCATGGGTGAAGTCGAAGCGCAACTTGTCCGGCCCCACGTAGGAGCCGGCCTGGCGCACGTGTGTGCCGAGCCGCTGCCGCAGCGCCGCGTGCAGCAGGTGGGTGGCGGTGTGGTTGCGCATCGTGGCGAGGCGCGGCTCGCGCTCCACCAGCGCGCGCACCTCGTCGCCCGGGCCGATCTCACCTTCGAGCGGCTCGAGCGCCAGCGCCTGGTCGTCGCCCAGGCGGTACACGTCCACCACCCGCGCGCGGCCGGAGGTTGTCTCGACCTGCCCCGTGTCGGACACCTGGCCCCCGCCCTCGGGATAGAAGGGGCTCTGCTCGAGCTTCGCCAGCACCAAGCCGTTCACCCGCTCGGCGGCCCGCAGAACGCTGTCTGCCTCAATGGTCTCGTAGCCCACGAACTCCGTCCGGAACCCGGCCGACCTCGCGAAGCGCAGGACCTCGTCGTGCCGCACGTGCGGGCTGTCCGCGCCCGCCTGCGCTCGCGAGGCGCCGCCGCGCGAGGTCTCTCGCGCGCGCTCCATCAGCTCCTCGAAGCCCTGATCGTCCACCGACAGGCCGGCCTCCGCCAGCAGCTCCTTGGTCAGCTCGTATGGGAAGCCGTAGGTGTCGTGCAGCCGGAAGGCGTCCTCTGCCGAGACCCAGGACGACTGCTCCTCCTCGGCCCGCGACACGATGTCCGCGAGCAGGCGCTCGCCGGTCGCCAGCGTGCGGCCGAAACCCTCCTCCTCGGCGGCGGCCCAGCGCGCGATCGCGTCTGCGTTCACCCGCAGCTCGGGGTAGGCGCCCTCCATCACGTGGATCACGCGCTCGCACAGCTTCGGCATGAACGAGCCCTCGATCCCCAGCGCGCGGCCCTGCTGGATCGCACGGCGCATGATGCGCCGCAGCACGTAGCCGCGGTCCTCGTTCGACGGCACCACACCGTCCGAGATCAGGAAGGTCGTGCCGCGGCCATGGTCGGCCAGGATCCGCAGCGCCCGCGTGGTCGCGAAGTCCTGTCCGTACTTCTTCCCGGACAACTCCTCGCCCAACTCGATCACGGGACGGAAGTGCGAGGTCTCGAAAACCGAGTCCACGTCCTGCTTGATGGCGGCCATCCGGTCCAGGCCGAGCCCGGTGTCGATGTTCTTGAAGGGCAGGTCCGTCAGCGAGCCGTCCTCGTGCAGCTCGTTCTGCATGAACACGAGGTTCCAGTACTCGAGGAAGCGCTCGGTCTCGTCGCCGGGCCTGTGGTCCTGGTCGCCGAACTCGAGGCCCCTGTCTATGTAGAGCTCCGAGCAAGGGCCACACGGGCCCGTGGGACCTGACTGCCAGAAGTTGTCCTCCCGGCCCAACTGGACGATGCGCTCTTCAGGGATGCCAATTGAACGCCAGCACTCGATGGCCTCCTCGTCCGGACCGAGGCCCAGCTCCGGCTCGCCGCCGAAGACCGTGATCCAGATCTTCTCCGGGTCGAGCCCGAGGTGTTGGGTCGAGAACTCCCACGCGAACTCGGCGGCGCCTTGCTTGAAGTAGTCGCCCACCGAGAAGTTGCCGAGCATCTCGAAGAAGGTGAGGTGCCGCTTGGTGGTGCCGACCACCTCGATGTCCACGGTCCGGAACGTCTTCTGGCACGAGCACAGCCGCGGCGACGGCGGGTCCTCCTCACCCCTGAAGTAGGGCTTGAACTGCTGCATGCCGGCGGTCGTCAGGAGCACCGACGGGTCGTAGGTCGGAGGCACCAGCGACGACGACGGAACGAGCAGATGACTCCGCTCCTCGAAGAACGCAAGGAACGTGCGCCGGATCTCGTCGGCCGTCATGGCCCGCAGTCTAGGCGGCTAAATGACGGCACTCCGATCGTGACCAAAGCCACGCAACTTTTCGCCGAAATGGCGCAGACCTTCCCATGGGCATGGAGTTTCGCCCTGAGAATCCGTGCAATTGAACGCGCCCCGGTGAGTTTCACGCGCGTACGACCGACGATCGAACAGTGCTGGCCGAACAGCTAGTAGGGGAAGCGCGCGCACGGCGCCCCCAGCGGATGCACAGCCGTGAGCGTCGGGTACTTGGTACCTCAGCTCTGCTGTTCCTTGGCGTAGCCATCGGGCTGGCAATCTTCCTCCCGTCGGAACGCCATCCGGACCCGCTTCTAATCGTCGCGCTCGTCGCCGGCCACGCACTCGTATCCCGAGTTCGCTTCGAGTTCGGGAACGGCTATGTCGCTCCCGAGCAGCTGACGCTCGTTCCACTGGTTCTGCTTACCCCGCTGCCCTACGTCCCGCTGCTTGCGGCTGCCGCCGCGCTGCTCTCAGTGATTCCGGACATGGTCGGGGGCCATTGGTACCGGGACCGGTGGGTGGGCTACATCGCCGACGGCTGGTGCCCTGTGGGTGCGGTCATCGTGCTCGCGGCCCTGGCGCCCGGTCCTCCCGAGGTGAAGTTCGCCGGCGTCTACATCCTGGCCTTCCTGGCGCAGATGGGAGGCGACTTTGCCTGGTCCGTGATCCGTGACCGGCTGATCGACGGGGTAGATCCTCGAGAGACCTTCCGGAACTGGCTCGATGCAGTACGCATCGATGCCGTCCTGTCCCCCGTTGCGTTCTTCGTCACGCTCCAGGCGATGGACCACGCGTGGGCGCTTCTCAGCATCCCGCCCCTGGTCTGGCTGCTCAAGATCTTCTCCGGAGAGCGTGAGGAGAAGTACCACGCAACGCTCGAGCTACACCGCGCGTACCGCGGCACGGTGATGCTCCTGTACGACGTCGTCGAGTTCGACGACTCCTACACGGCAGAGCACAGTCGTTCGATCGTCGAGCTGGTGCACGCCGTGGCTAACGAGATGGGCATCGACGGCCAGGACTTCCAGGAGCTCGAGTTCGCGGCACTCCTTCACGACGTCGGCAAGATCGCGATTCCGAAGGAGATCTTGAACAAGCCCTCCTCGCTCACATCCGAGGAGTTCGAGGTGATGAAGACCCACACCATCGAGGGTCAGTTCATGCTGGACCGGGTGGGTGGGCTCCTCGGCCGCGTCGGTGAGATCGTTCGTTCTTGCCACGAGCGCTGGGACGGCTCTGGTTATCCCGACAATCTCCGCGGTGAGGAAATTCCGCTGGCAGCCCGCATCGTTTTTGTCTGCGATGCCTACAACGCGATGACCACTGACCGCGTCTACCGGGCCGCGCTGTCCCGCGAGCATGCGCTCGCGGAGCTCGACGAAAACGCCGGCAGCCAATTCGACCCAACCGTCGTTGCCGCCCTGCTGAGGGTCCTTGAGAAGGCGGAGCCGGTCTTCTCGGGAACCGACGAGGTGCGTGCGGTCTTGGCCGGCAGCCCCTCGCGCCTACGGGCCACGGCGTAGCGGCTCTCCAACCGGACTTGCCGCGGGGACAGGCGTGGCGACTCGCCAGGAGCCGCGCAGCGCGAGCGCAGGAACGAGCCACGCCAGCAACGCGGTGCCGCCAGCGGCGAGGACCAAGGTCCGGATACCGAGAAGGTCAATCAGTAGGGGCGCGACGAGGAACGCGATAGCGAAGGCCCACGCTGTCAGCGCGTCCTTGGTGCCGAAGACCCGTCCTAGCAGCTGGTCGGGAACGGTCTTTTGGAGCAGCAGTCGCTCATGCACCAGCATGACCCCGTTTCCGAAGCCGGCGCCGACGAACGCCACGAGAGCGGTCCCGAAGACGTAGGCGAGCCCTATTCCGACGAGGCTCACTGCCATGAGCAATAGACCCGTCAGGTATCGGCGTTTGAGGGCTGGCAACTCGCCGCCCCGGGTCCCGATGAGAGACCCAGCCACGATGCCGGCGCCGAACAAGGCGACGAGAAGCGAGAAACCAACTCCGCTCGCACCCAGTTCCTGCGTGACGAATGGAAGCTCCGCAACATTGAACACGCCGGCACACAGGAGGCCGGCTGTCGAAGCCAGGAGCACGATCCGAATCGGACGGGTTCCGAAGCTGGCGCTGAGGCCTGCCAGGGCATCGTCGATCAGCGCTGACCGCCACCGCTTCACCACGCTCCCCGGCGCGGCGACACGGACGTGCTCTCGGAAAGAAATCCGCGTGAGCAGCACAGCGGAGATGGCAAAAGTCACGGCGTTGAGAACCATGATCCCCTCCGCGCCACCCAGCAGAAGCATGCCGGCGGCCAGGGCCGGGCCCGCGGTATAGCCGAGGTCCGTAATCGCTCCGTAAAGCGACGTCGCGGACGACAGATACCTCGGGGTTGCAAGGCTCGGAAGAGATGCCAGAGCCGCCGGAGTGAAGAGACCGGTGCCGACTCCGGCGAGCAGCGCGAAGAAGATGGTTGCCTCGAAGCCATGGACCACGGCGATGCCCGCGAACGCCGCGGCGCGAAGGGTGTCGGCGAGGATCAGGCATCCGCGTCGGGACCACCTGTCCGCAACGGCCCCGAGCAGCGGACCGAAGAGCATCGCGGGCAGCAAGTCCGCCAAGAGCACGAAGCTGATCGCCCAAACGGAGTGGAAGCGACCGTAGGCCAAGATCAGCAGGCCGACGTACCCTGCGCCCGTTCCAAAGGCTGACTGCGCCAGTGCCGAAAAGAAGATCCGCGCGCGACGCTCCGACCGGAGGAAGTTCATCGTCTGACGCATGAGATCTCCGGCAGGCTACTCAGGTACCGGCTGCGGCTAAACGCAGTCCAAAATGAGAAGAGGCCGCGGTGCGCGGCCTCCTCCAGATCAGTCTCTTATCGGCGGTATGTCATATGGGCCCCTTGGGGTCTCACCTCGATGTGCACGAAGTTGGCTCCCAAACCCGTGCAATTGCGTACGCGAACTATTGCACAGACTACGGCGTTTGTCGCACCTTTCGCGGGAAAAGCCGTGCAAAAGGGCCCAATACCCCCCAGAAGGGGGACCCTGGGCGGTGCTTTGGTTGGGGATTCTTTACCGGTGGCCCGGTTAGGCGCTCTGGGCGGCGCTCGCCTCGGCCCGGTCCGGCAGTTCATCGCCGGCGCTCAGGGGGCTCGAGGGGTCCTTCTCGGCGGCCGAGATCTCCTCGGCCGTGACGTGCATCGGGTGGTGGCAGGCGGCGAGGTGGCCGTTCGCGTAGCGGGCGAGCGGCGGCTCGACGGTCTTGCAGACCTCGGTCGCCTTGGGGCAGCGGGGGTGGAACACGCAGCCGGACGGAGGATTGATCGGGTTGGGCGGCTCGCCGGAGACGACTGTGCGGTCGCGGGCGCGGTTCTCCTTGGGATCCGGGATCGGAATCGCCGACAGCAGCGCGCTCGTGTACGGGTGGATCGGCTTTTGGTACAGCTCCTCGGCGGGCGACAGCTCCATCACCTTGCCGAGGTACATGACCGCGATCCGGTCGGAGACGTGGCGCACCACGCTCAGGTCGTGGGCCACGAACAGGTAGGTCAGGCCGAAGTCGTCCTGGAGGTCGTCGAGCAGGTTGATGATCTGGGCCTGGACCGACACGTCAAGGGCCGAGACCGGCTCGTCGAGGACGATCAGCCGCGGCTCGAGAGCGAGGGCCCGGGCCACGCCGATGCGCTGGCGCTGGCCGCCGGAGAACTCGTGGGGGTAGCGATTCACGTGCTCGGCGGAGAGGCCCACCCGCGTCAAGAGCTCGCGCACTTTCGGCTCGACGGCGTCCCCCCCCACCCCATGCAGCTTCAACGGAGAGGCGATGATCTGGCCCACGCGCTTGCGCGGGTTAAGCGAGGCGAAGGGATCCTGGAAGACCATCTGCATCTCGCGGCGCAGCGGCTCCATCTCCTTCCGGCCCGCGCTCGTGATGTCGTTGCCGCGGAAGCGGATCGCGCCGTCGGTGGAGTCGATCAGGCGCATCAGCGCCCGCGAAAGCGTGGTCTTGCCGCAGCCCGACTCCCCCACCA
>JBBQRG010000073.1:0-13870 GCA_038215095.1 Solirubrobacterales bacterium
GTTCGCCTTCACCGGCAACAAGTTCGAGTTCCGCGCGCTCGGGTCCAGCATGTCGCTGGCGTTCCCGAACACCGTGCTGAACACGATCGTGGCCGAGGCGATCGACGAGCTGAGCGACAAGCTCGAGGCGGCCTCGGGCGATGACATCGCCGAGAAGGTGACCGCGGTGGTCAAGGAGGCCTACGCCACGAACAAGCAGGTCTGCTTCGGCGGCGACAACTACTCAGAGGAGTGGCACGCCGAGGCCGAGCAGCGCGGGCTCCTCAACCTGAAGACGACCCCCGACGCCCTGCCGATGCTGCTGACCGACGAGACGATCGCCGCATTCGGCAACTACGAGGTGCTGTCGGAGCGCGAGCTGGAGTCGCGCTACGAGGTGCTGGTCGAGCAGTACTGGATCAACGCCAACATCGAGGCGGAGACCACCAACTCGATCGCCCGCACGATGCTGCTGCCGGCCGCGCTGCGCCACCTGGCGCTCGTGGAGGCATCAGGAGTCGACGCGGTCAGCTACCAGATCCGGCCGCTCGTGGACGGGCTCGTGGCCGCGATCAAGGAGCTCGAGCAGTCGAACGTCCACCCCGACGGGGTCGATGGGATCGAGCTGGCCGAGTACGCGCGCGACAAGCAGCTCGTCGCGATGAACGGCGTGCGCGAGGTGGCCGACCAGCTCGAGAAGGTCGTGGCCGACGACCTCTGGCCGCTGCCGAAGTACAGCGAGATCCTGTTCATCAAGTAGCCGCGAGAATCGCCTGGGCGAACCGCCCCGCTGCCTGCGGAGCGGTGTCCAGGTAGAGGCCGGGCTCAACGACCTCGAGCTCCGAGAGCACGGGCTCGCCCGTGTCGGCGGCCAGCAGGTCCACGCGCGCGTAGAGAGGATGCGCGCCGAAGCGCTCCGCCACGAGGCCGAGCACGGCCGCGGCCACGGCCACCTCGGCAGCCGTCGCTCTGCCAGCCGAGACCAGGTCGTCGTCCCACATCACCTCGGCCGGCGCCAGCACATGATCGCTGAGCGGCGCCTCCTCGTCCGGCCGCAGCACCGCCCGCTTTCGCAGCACGTGACTCAGCTCGCCGGCGAAGTACACGAGCGCCGTCTCGCCTCGCTCGTCCACGGAGGCCAGGTAGGGCTGGACCATCACGGTGCGGCCGGCGCGCTGCAGGCGCTCGATCAGCGCCAGGGCCTGGGCGTGGGCGCCCGGGCCGAAGCGGCCGGTGTCGCGAGCCCCGGCCGACACCGCCGGCTTGACCACGAGCTCGCCCGCCAGCGCGGGTGGCGCATCGCCCGGTGCCCGCTAGTCCGTGGGCGCCACCGGCAGCCCGGCGGCCGCCAGCTCGGCCAGGTAGCGCTTGTCGCTGTTCCAGCGCACGACCTCGGGCGGATTGCGCAGGCGGTCGCCCCGTGCCTCTGCCCAGGCGATGAACTCGTCGCGGCGCGGGGCGTAGTCCCACGCCGAGCGAATCACGACCAGGTCGAAGCCGTCCCAGTCGACGGCCGGGTCGTCCCATACGGGAAAGCTCGCGGCCGCGCCGCCGCGGGCCAGCTCCGCGGCGAGCAGCCGATCGTCTGGCCGTCCGTCCGGCAGCGGCGCGCAGGTCACGAGCCCGACTTCCACGGTCGGTAACTTCGCACGGCATGGGGCAGGAACACGTAGCGGTGGTCGAGCGCTGTTACGAGGCCTACAACGCCCGCAGCTCGAGCTGCTGCTCGAGCTGATGCACGGGGACGTGGACCTGACCTCGGCCGGGATGTCCGGCGTCGAAGGCTCGAGCCACCTCACCGTCATCCGGGTCGAGGACGGCAGGATCCGCCACTACATGACCCACCGCGACTGGTCCGCGGCGCTCGAGGCGGCCGGCGCAGTAGATTCGTCGCCGGGTGACGGGCGCGACGCCACAGGCAGGGCTGCACGAGGAGGGTGAGCTACGCGGAGCCGGCGGTCTGGCGCTGTTCACCCAGAGCTGGCTCCCGGACAGCGATCCGAGCGCCACGGTGGTGCTGGCCCACGGGGCCGGCGAGCACAGCGGGCGCTACGGGCACGTGGCGGCACGCTTCACAGGCGAGGGACTGGCGCTACACGCGCTCGACCACCGCGGGCATGGGCGCTCGGAGGGCAGGCGCGCCTACATCGACCGGATGGCCAACGCGGTGGCCGACCTCGACCAGCTGGTGGTGCAGGCCCGCGAGCGGCACCCCGCGCTGCCCCTCTTCCTCCTGGGCCACAGCATGGGCGGCTGCCTGGCGATCGCATACACGCTGGAGCACCAGGACCGTCTCGACGGCCTGCTGCTGAGCGCCCCCCTGGCGGCGCTGGAAAGCGCCTCAGCGGCCACGCGGCTGGTGGGGAAGCTGCTGTCGGTCGCCGCCCCGCAGGTGGGCGTGTTCGCGGTGGATCCCTCGCTCGTCAGCCGCGACCCCGCGGTCGTGCGCGCCTATGAGGAGGACCCGTTCGTGCACCACGGCAAGCTGCCCGCCCGCACGGTCGGCGAGCTGTCCTCGGCCGTCGAGGCGTTCCCCTCGCGCGTGCCTGAGATCACGCTGCCGCTGCTCGTGATGCACGGCACCGGCGACCGCATCGTCCCCCAGGCCGCCAGCCTGATGGTGCACGACGGCGCGCTGTCGGAGGACAAGCGCCTCGAGCTGTACGACGGGCTCTACCACGAGATCCTCAACGAGCCCGAGCAGCAGCGCGTGATGGACGACATCGTGGCCTGGATCCACGCCCGCGCGGGCGCGCGCTAGGCGTTCGGCAGCACGAAGAACGCCACCACCACGTACTGCAGGGCGGCCGCCGCGATCACGAGCGCGTGGAAGACCTCGTGATAGCCGAACACCTTGGGCGCGGGGTCCGGGCGCTGCAGCGCGTAGACGAGCGCGCCGAGCGTGTAGAGGATCCCGCCCACCGCGACGAGCACGGTCGGCGCCACGCCGAGCTCGTGCATCATTCCCGGGAAGGCGGCGACGGCCACCCAGCCCATCAGCACGTAGGTGCCCGCTATGAGCCACTTCGGCGCGTCGATCCAGAGCAGCTTCATGAGCGCGCCCGCCGCCGCGCCGCTCCAGACGACCACCAGGATCACGGTGGCCAGCGTGCCGTGGAGCACCAGCAGCGCGAACGGCGTGTAGCTGCCGGCGATCAGCACGAAGATCATGGTGTGGTCGAGCCGGCGCATGCGCTTGCGCGAGACCGCGCTCTGCCAGTCGACGCGGTGGTAGAGGGCGCTGACCCCGAACAGGGCCGCGACGCTGCCGGCGTAGATCGCCGCCGCGAGCGTGCCGCGGCCGCCGGGCGCGAACACCACGAGCACGACGCCCAGTACGAGCGAGGCGAAGAACGCCCATTTGTGAAGCACGCCCCGCAGGCGCGGTTTTGGCAGGGGAATGCTGGATGCGGCCCGGACCATGTGTTGAGGATAACCGGACGTTCACGCGCTCTTCACGGGCCCGTCACAGGGGCCGGGGCGCTCCGGCCGAGACTAGAAGCATGAAACTCGCATTCATGCTGGCAGTGACCGCCTACCTGATCGCGAGGGTGTTCGCCGAGGCGGCGAGCGGGCCGTCGGCCTCCCTGGAGGTCGCCGTATACGCCGTCACAGCTGCCTTCGGGCTGGAGTTCCTCGCGGCGTCGTGGCAGTCTCGTTGGACTACCCCGTAAGGGGGTCCCGGTGCGGTAAATTGGGCGGCGATGGACGCGCGCCGAACAGACGTGCTCAGGGCCTCGCCCCGGATGTTCGATTCGGACCTGCTGGATCGCCTCTCGCGAGTCCACCCGACGGTCCCGCTGTTCATCTTCATCCCCGCGATCGCGGTGCTTTTCGGGCTGGGCCAGCAGAACACGCCGGCGCTCCAGGTGGTCGGACTGCTGTTCGGCGGCTACGCCTTCTGGACGCTCACCGAGTACTGGATGCACCGTGTGGTGTTCCACTTCGAGCCGGAGGGCGGGCTTGGCGCGCGCCTCCACTGGATCATCCACGGCGTGCATCACGACCACCCGAATGACCCGCTGCGGCTGGTCATGCCGCCGTCGGTCAGCGTGCCGCTGGCCTCGGGCTTCGTAGTCCTGTTCTTACTCGTGCTCGGCACCCCCGCCGCCTGGCTCTTCGGCTCCGGCTTCCTTAGCGGCTACCTGATCTACGACATGACGCACTACCACCTGCATCACCACAAGCCCAGCACGCGGCTGGGGCGGCTGATGCGCGAGCTGCACATGCGCCACCACTTCCAGGACGACACGCGCGGCTTCGGCGTGAGCGCCCCGTTCTGGGACCACGTGTTCCGCACGCCACAGCGCCGCTCCCGTACATAGGTCCAAAAAGCTCAAGCGCGGCTACGGGCTGCCGAAATAGATTCTCGTGCGCGCCCGCAAGCATGCAGACGACCTCGAACGGCAGCTGGCGGAGACACAACGGCGGCTGACCGAGGCCGAGCGCGAGCTTGAGCGCAGTGCCCTACGCGACCCGCTCACGGGCCTCCCCACCCCCACCGTCTTCTTCCGGCACGTCGAGACGGAGGTCGAGCGCTCGCGCCGTCACGGCGGCGGGCTCTCGCTCGCCGTGCTCGACATCGACGCATTTCGGGGGATCAACTCGCGCCACGGGCGCGACCTCGGCGATCGCGTGCTCCAGGCGGTGGGCCAGCTGCTCCCGAGCGTGACCCGCACCCCCGACTTCGCTACCCGCTCGAGCGCCGACGAGTTCATGGTGGTGCTGCCCGAGGTGGACGCCGCCGCCGCCGCGGAGTCCTTCGAGCGGCTGCTGCTGGAGCTCGAGGCGATCCGCGTCGGCCCGCTGGACTGCCTTTCGGCGTCCGTGGGCGTGGCCGAGTACGCCCGCCCCATGAGCGCCGACGAGCTGATCGCAGCGGCCTCCGACCACCTTCGCCGTGCCCGCATGAACGGCGGCGGCCGGGCCGAGATCCGCCCCGGCGCCTCCGACGGCGTGCTGGCCGAGGACACCATCGCCGGGCTGGCCGAGGCCCTGCTGGAGCGCGACCGCTACACCGGCGAGCACTCCGAGGTCGTGGCCGAGCTGGCCGGACAGGTGGCCCGCTCGATCGGGCTGGGCGAGCGCGATGTCGAGCGCGTGCGCGCCGCCGCGATGCTCCACGACATCGGCAAGGTCGGCATCCCCGACGACATCCTGCACAAGGCCCGCGACCTCTCCGACCAGGAGTGGCACACCATGCGCGAGCACCCGGTGATCGGAGAGCGCATCGTGCGCACGATCCCCGGCCTGGGCCCCGTGGCCCGCATCATCCGCCACGAGCACGAGCGCTTCGACGGCAGCGGCTACCCCGACCGCCTGACAGGCGACGAGATCCCGATCGGCGCCCGCATCATCCTCGCCTGCGACGCCTACCACGCCATGACCTCGAACCCCCCCTACCGCGAGGCGATGACCCACGGCGCGGCGATCCGCGAGCTTGCCGAAGGCGCCGGCACCCAGTTCGACCCCCAGGTCACCGAAGTGCTGATCGGCTACCTGTGGGGAAACCGGCTGATGTCGGCGAACGGCGCCGGCGCCGCCGCCTGACGTTTCCTGAGTGCGGCTGAGAGGACTCGAACCTCCAAGGGGTTTCCCCCACGGCGACCTGAACGCCGCGTGTTTGCCAATTTCACCACAGCCGCTTGCTCGCCAACTCTAGCGTCGGGTAGGCGATCCAGTCGGTCCGCAAATGATCGCCCCGAAGGCCTAGATCTGGGTTAGGTTGGGCCCGTGAGCCGGGCTCGCCGCGTCGCCCTGATCAGTCTTGCGGCTCTTAACGTTGCCGGTGGCGGGGTTGCGGCGGCCGTGCTGGTGTCGAACAAGCACGACAAGCCGGCCAGCTTGACCCGGGCCGCGGCGCCGGTGGACACCACCGGCAGCGGCACCGAGACAACCGACACGGCCACGGCCGACACGGAGACCGCCCCGCCGGATACCGCGACCACCGAGAGCACGGCCCCGCAGGCCACCACGTCGCAACCCCAGCAAGCCGCGGACGATCCCGACCTTCAGCGCCTGCTCCAACAGGTCGTCCAGACCCACGGCATCCAGGACGGCGCCGACCTGACCACCTTCGCCTTGCTCTACGACCACCTGAAGACAGGCCACACGATTCCCGTGTCCGTGGCGATGGCCAGCCTCGACCGGAACCGGGGCGACGTGCCCTACCGCTACCGGCTGGCCGGCTTCCTGGCCTTCTGGCAGCAGAACTACGGCCAGGTCGACTGGCAGCGCTTCCCGATGGACGAGCCCCGCATGCTCGGCATGTACGACGCCTACACGTACCAGCAGGTCGCCGCGCGCCAGAACCGGATCAACGCGCGGCTCGGGGCCGTGGTGGCCTCGGAGGAGGCGTGGCAGGGGGCGATGACCTCGCTGCGAACCGAGGACGAGGCGGCCGCCACCGCGCGGTACGTCTCGGACGTGCAGTACGAGGCCGACCGCGCCGTAGGGCGCGCGCAGACCGTGCTGTCGTCGCCCCGCTAGCCGAAAGCGAGGACCCTGCCGACGCCTGGCGTTTGACACAGTGCTGAGGAACCGCAGAACGCGAACGGAAGAACGCGAGAGGAGCCACATGCCCTACGAGGTACCCGCCCTGCCCTACGCCGAGGATGCGCTCGAGCCGAACATCGACGCGCAGACCATGCAGATCCACCACGACAAGCACCACCAGGCCTACGTGGACAAGGTCAACGCCGCGCTCGAGGGCACCGACCTGGCCGACAAGCCGATCGAAGAGGTCATCGAGAACCTCGACCAGGTCCCCGACGACAAGCGCACCGCCGTCCGCAACAACGGCGGCGGCCACCTGAACCACACGCTCTTCTGGGAGTCGATGTCGCCGGACGGCGGCGGCGAGCCCGACGGCGACCTGGCCTCCGCGATCGACGACGCCTTCGGCTCGTTCGACGACTTCAAGGCCAAGATGAAGGAGACCGGTGTCGGCCAGTTCGGCTCGGGCTGGGCCTGGCTCGTGCACGACGGCTCCGGCCTCGCGGTCGTGGGCACGCCCAACCAGGACAACCCGATCAGCGACGGCAAGGCGCCGCTGCTCGGCGTGGACGTCTGGGAGCACGCCTACTACCTGAAGTACCAGAACAAGCGCCCCGACTACATCGACGCGTGGTGGAACACCGTCGACTGGGGCAAGGTCGCCGAGCGCTTCAGCGCCGCCTCCGGCTAGCCGGCAGGTGCACCGCGCGCCGCCACCGCTTGGCTAGGGTGGCGGCGATGCGTACCGCCCCGCTCATCACCGTGGTTGCAGCGGCTTTGCTCGCGCTGCTCGCCGGCCCGGCGTCGGCCGCCACGTTCGTGAACGACTCCGCCTTCCAGGGCACCGCGACGATGGACGTCTTCTGCGGCCTCGGCGGCGACGACTTCTTCGCGGGCATGGACGGCGATGACTTCCTCTACGGCGACAGCTGCCCCCCGAGCCTCCAGAGCGCGGATGTGGGGTCCTCGTCAAGCGGCGATGACATCCTCTTCGGCGACGACGGCAACGACAACCTGAACGGCGGGCCCGGCGACGACATGCTCGATGGCGGTGCGGACGACGACCGCCTCAACGGCGGGCCCGGCGACGACGTGCTGACCGGCTCGTCGGGCGACGACGTGCTGAACGGCGGCGCCGGGTCGGACCGGTTGGTCGGCGGCTCGGGAGCCGACCGGTTGGTGGGTGGCCCGGGCAACGACCAGATCGTGAGCGCCGACGACGACGAGGACTTCGTGAACTGCGGCCCCGGCCGCGACGTGGTGCGCGCGGACACCAACGACCACCTGCGCGGCTGCGAGAAGGTCCACCGCGTCCGCCCCCGCTAGCCCACCTATCCTCTTCCGCATGAAGGCTGCCGTGAGCGAGTGGCAGGAGCACGCGCAGAGCGTGCTGAGCCAGGCCGGCTACCGCGCGAGCGCGCCGCGCTCCGCCGTAGTCGGGGCCCTGTCCGAGCTCGGCTGCAGCGTGACCGCCAAGGAGATCGCGGACCTGCTCGAGGAGCAGGGTCAGAGCGTGGGCCTGGCGAGCATCTACCGCGCGCTCGACCTGCTCGACCGCATGCGCCTGGTGAACCGCTTCGAGGTCGGCGAGGGCGTGGCCCGCTACGAGCCGGCGCACCCCGGCGGCGAGCACCATCACCACCTCGTCTGCCAGACCTGCGGCAACGTGAGCGCGTTCGAGGACCCGGGCCTCGAACGGGCCATCGAGAAGCTCTCACGGCGCGTCGACTACGCGATCGACGCACACGACGTGACGCTGCGCGGGGAATGTCCCGCCTGCCACGCCCGCGCCTGAACTTCAGTCGCGCGCGCCGAGGGCCGATTAGGGGGGTGGCTCCCCCATGCAGCCGGACGTCGAACTGACCCACAAGCTCCGAGTCGCCGCCGTTGGCGGCGGCCTACTCGTGCTGCTCGCCGGCGCGCTGGCGCTCGCGGGCTGGCTGCTCGACGTCGATCAGCTGAAGAGCGTCGTGCCCGGCGTGGTCACGATGAAGGCGAACACCGCGCTCTGCCTGCTGATCTCGGGCCCCGCGCTGGTGGTGCTCAGCCGTCCCGACGCGAGTGTCCGCGCGCTCGCCCTGGCTCGCCTGGCCGCTGCCTTCGTGGGCGTGGTCGGCCTGCTGATCCTGAGCGAGTACGCGTTCGGCTGGCGGCTCGGCATCGACGAGCTGCTCTTCCGCGAGCGCGCCCACGCGACCGGCACCCTCTATCCGAACCGGATGGCGCTCGGCTCCGCGATCGGATTCGTGCTCTGGGCAATCTCCGTGCAGCTGCTCGATCGCGGGCCGCGCGCCCGGCGGGTCGCCGCGTGGACGGCGGGCGCCGCGGCTGTCATGGGCTTCGTGGCACTGGTGGGCTATCTCAGCGGCCTCAGGACCCTGCTCGGGATCCCCCAGCAGAGCCAGATGGCCATCCCGGCCGCCGTGTCCTGCCTGCTCCTGGGCCTCGGGCTCCTGCACGCAAGGCCAGACCGGGAGCCGGTGTTGATCTTCACCTCGCAGACTTCCGGCGGCGCCCTCGCCCGGCGGATCGTGCCGATCGTGATCCTGGTCCCCGTAGCGCTCGCAGTGATGCGCCACCAGGGCCAAGCCGTCGGCCTCTACCCCGAAGAGATCGGCAACTGGCTCTACGTACTGGCGGTGGTCGGGCTGATCCTTCCGCTGGTCTACTCGTTCGTGCGCTCGCTGGACACGCTGGAGCACGAGCGCCGGAGCGCCTCGCACATGCTCGAGTCGCGCGAGCTCCAGTACAAGGCCCTCGCCGAGAATGCCGTGGAGGCGATCATCTCCACCGACGAGCGCGGGCTGATCGTCTACGCGAACGAGTCCGCCGAGCGCATCTTCGGCTGGACGCCCGAGGAGCTGCTCGGCGAGCGGCTCACGCGGTTGATGCCCGACCGGCTCGGCGACCCCCAGTTCACCGAGCTGGCGAGGCTAGCGACGGAGGTGCGGGACGGCACGAGCACACCGACGATCGAGCTGACGGGCCTCACGCGGGACGGCATGGAGTTCCCCTGCGAGCTCTCGCTGAGCCACTTCTCCGACGGCGAGTCGGTCCGGTTCACCGGGGTGATGCGTGACATCAGCACCGCCAAGCGCGCCGCCCAGCGCTCCGCAGCCCGCTACGGCGGGGCCAGGGCGCTGGCCGAATCAGGGACGCTCGAAGCTGCGCTGCCGCGCCTGCTGCAGGGGGTCTGCGAGGGCCTCGACTGGCAGCTTGCCGCGGCCTGGTTCGAGGACGGCGACAACACTGTCCTGAAGCTCGCTGACGTGTGGTCGGACATGCCGCTTCGCACGCGGGCCTTCCGCGACGCCTGCTCCGAGCTGGAGTTCAAGCCCGGCGAGGGCCTGCCGGGCTTCGCCTGGGATACCGGCGAGGCTTTCTTCGCCCCCGACGTCGCCCAGGACGCGCGCTTCACCCGTCACGACCTGGCCGAGCAGCTCGAGCTGAGAGGCGCGATCAGCGTGCCTGTGGTTGCCGATGGCCGCGCGATCGGGGCGCTCGAGTTCTTCAGCCGCGGCGTCGAGGTGCCGGAGGCGGAGCTGCTCGAGACCATGGAGGGCCTCGGGGCCGGGCTTGGCCTGTTCGTGGAACGGCGACGCGCCGAGGAGGCACTGCGCACGAGCCAGGCTCGCCTGCAGGGGATCCTGGACAACGCCAACGCCTTCATCTACCTGAAGGACCTCGAGGGCCGCTACCTGCTCGTGAACAAGGCCTTCGAGCGCCTGATCGGGGTGAGCGAGGGCGAGGCGATCGGGCACACCAACCACGACCTCGTGCCCGCGGACACGGCCGACGAGGTGGCCGGCCACGACGCCCTCGTGATCCGCGACAACCGCGCGGTCGAGACCGAGGAGCACCTCGCGGTCGACGGAAAGATCCGCACCTTCGTGTCGGTGAAGTTCCCGCTGCGTGACGAGAAGGGCGTGCCGTACGCAACCGGCGGCATCTCCACCGACATCACCGACCGCAAGCGGGCCGAGCTGGAGCTGATCCAGGCGCGCGACGAGGCGATCGTCGCCACGCGCATGAAGTCGGAGTTCCTCGCCAACATGAGCCACGAGATCCGCACGCCGATGAACGGACTGATCGGCATGAGTGAGCTGCTGCTCGAGGGCCAGCTCGAACCCGAGCAGCGCGAGTACGCCGAGCTGCTGCACAGCTCGGGCGAGACGCTCGTCTCGCTGGTGAACGACCTGCTCGACCTGTCGAAGATCGAGGCCGGCAAGGTCGAGATCGACAGCGACGACTTCCGGCTCGGCGAGACGGTCGAGGACGTGTGCGACCTGCTCGCCGGCCGCGCGCGCGAGAAGGGTGTGCAGCTGTCGGTGCTGATCGACGCGGAGCTGCCCGACTACGTGCGTGGGGACCAGACGCGCCTGCGCCAGGTGCTGTCGAACCTCGTCGCGAACGCCGTCAAGTTCACGAGCACGGGCGAGGTGGCCGTGCGGGCGTGGCCGCTGGTGCAGACCGAGGTGGGCGCGATCGTGAGCTTCGAGGTGCGCGACACCGGCATCGGGATCGAGGCCGAGCAGCTCGAGCGCCTCTGGCAGCCCTTCGAGCAGGCCGACAGCTCGACGACGAGAAGGTTCGGAGGCACCGGGCTGGGCCTGACGATCGCCAAGCAGCTCGCCCAGCTGATGGGCGGGGAGATCGCCGCCAACAGCGTGATCGGCCACGGCAGCACCTTCCTCGTGACCATCCCCTTCGACGCCAGCCCGCTGGACAGCGCGGTGGCCACGCAGGAGGACGAGCGGGGCGAGCGCCTGCACGACCTGCGCCTGCTGGTGGTGGACGACAACGCCACCAACCGCCGCATCATCTCCCACCACGCGCACAGTTGGCTGATGCGTCCCGACGAGGCGGAGACGGGCGCCGAGGCGCTGGAGCTGCTGCGAACGGCGGCCGAGGAGGGAGAGCCCTTCGACGTGGTGGTCACCGACCTGCACATGCCCGGCATGGACGGGCTCGAGCTGGCACGCGCGATCGGCGCCGACGAGACGCTCCAGGGCATGCGCCTGATCCTGCTCAGCTCCGGCCTCGACGAGCGCAAGGCGGCGCGTGGCGCCGGCTTCGAGGACTACATCCCGAAGCCCGTGAGGCGGGCGAAGCTCTACGAGACGCTGGCCTCGACACAGCGCCGCGGGCCCGAGCCCGAGAGCGCACCTGCGCGCACGCCTGGCCTGCGCCAGCCGATCATCCTCGTGGCCGAGGACAACGAGGTGAACCAGCTATTGGCCGTGCGGATGCTCGAGCGGCGCGGCTTCCGGGCGGACGTCGCGCGTGACGGGCTCCAGGCCCTCCGGGCGATCCAGGAGCGCGACTACGACCTCGTGTTCATGGACTGCCAGATGCCCGAGATGGACGGCTACGCGGCGACCAAGGCCATCCGCGAGTACGAGGGTGAGGCGCTGAGGACCCCGATCGTGGCGATGACCGCGCACTCGATGCGCGGCGACCGCGAGCGCTGCCTGGCCGCCGGGATGGACGACTACCTCTCGAAGCCGCTCGACCAGGTGGCCTTCGACGCGGCCCTCGAGCGCTGGCTCGGCGCGCCGGTCAAGAAGCTGGAGCTCCCCGGCCAAGGCTCAGAGGGGAACGGCGACAGCCCGCTCGATCCGAGGACCTTCGGGCGCCTGCGCGACGAACTGGCCGACAGCGGCGCGCTGCCGCGGCTCGTGGAGATCTTCTCCACCCAGACGCCGGAGCGCGTCGACGAGCTTCGCCACGCGATCGGAGCCGGCGACACCGAGGTGGTGCTCCGCCTCGCCCACACGATGAAGGGCGGCGCCGCCAGCCTGGGCGCCACCAAGCTGGCGGAGGCGTGCAAGGCGCTCGAGGAGGTCGCCAGGGAAGGCGAGCTTGGGGAAGCCGCCGACAACAGCGTGGACGCGATCGAGGAGGCGTTCGAGGCCGCCTGCGAGGCGCTCGAGCGCGAGGTCGCCGCGGTCGGCACCTAGCCGTACGCTGCCACGGTGCAGCGGCTGCTCGACGACATCTCGAACGCCTACCAGCGCGGCATCGAGGCTCCCGGCAAGGAGCAGCACTTCCTCGTGCTGGTGGCATTCGCCTGCTCGTTCGCCTTCATCCGCACGAGCGCGCACCTGATCCGCGCGCAGGTGAGCTGGTGGCCCGGCAACGTGGAGACCAAGGGCGGCACGCACATCCACCACATGGTCTGGGGGATCCTGCTGCTGATGGTGACCGGCTACGTGGGCGTGGCGGTGGCGCCGGACAGCCCGTGGCGGGAGCTCTCGGCGATCGGGTTCGGCATCGGGCTGGGCCTCACGCTCGACGAGTTCGCGCTGTGGCTCAACCTCGAGGACGTGTACTGGTCGCAGAAGGGCCGCCAGTCAATCGACGCCGTGATCGTGACGGCCTCGCTGCTGGCGCTCACCCTGCTCGGACTGGGGTTCTGGATCGACGTCTACCAGGCGCTGCTCGTGACGGCGGGCATCGACCACGATGCGAGCGCCGCGGTGCTGATCCCGCTCCAGGTGCTGGGGGTGCTGGCCGCGATCGTGTGCTTCAGGCGCGGGCGGCGCTGGGCGGCGCTCGTCGGCGTCTTCCTGCCGCTGGTGGCGTTCGTGGGCGCCGCCCTGCCTACGCGGCCTGCTCGTTCCACAGCGTGATCACGGGCTGCTCGCGCTCCCAGCCGAGCTTGCTCAGCGCTGCAGTCTCGAGCCTCAGCAGCGCGCCGCCCTCGGGCTCGAGGCCGATCCAGCGCGCCGCCAGCACGCGCAGCAGGTGCCCGTGGGAGAACAGGATCGCGTCGTCCTGGAGCTCATGCAGCTCGCGCACGAGGGGGTCGACCCGTGCCCCGACGTCGGCGACGGCCTCGCCGCCCGGGCAGCCGTCGCGCCAGAGCCACCAGCCTGGACGCTCCTCGCGGATCTGATCGGTGGTCAGGCCCTCGAAGTCGCCGTAGTCCCACTCGGCCAGCTCGTCGCGAGTCTCGGCCCGTTCGCCCAGGCCGGCCAGGCGGCAGGTCTCGCCGGCTCGCGTCAGCGGGCTGGTGAGCACGCGCGCGAAGTCGCGACCTGACAGCGGCCCGGCCAGGCGCTCGGCCTGCGCGCGCCCCTCCTCGGTCAGCGGGACGTCAGTGCGGCCGGTATGGCGGCCGTCTCTGCTCCACTCGGTCTGCCCGTGGCGGACGAGCAGTACCTCCGCCACGACGGGCGCTTACAGCCGGTCGTAGTCGTCCTTGCCCACGAACTTGGTGAGCTTGACCTGGTCGCCGTCCACGGTGGTCTGTGCCTGGAAGGCGTAGCGGGTCTGCTTGCCCTTCGACGTCTCCCGCTCGTAGGTCTTCTTCTCGATCTCGTTCTCTTCGACCTGCACCTTGCGGCGATGCTTGACGCTGTAGAACTCCACGGCCATGGGAGTCTCCCCTCCT
>JBBQRG010000074.1:0-13784 GCA_038215095.1 Solirubrobacterales bacterium
GGGCGGCCAGGTTCGTGATCCGCGCCGCGCCTGGCGCCGCCGAGCCCAGCACGAACAGCGAAAAGGTCATGGTCGCCACGCCCTTCGGGCCGAACCAGGCCATGAACCCCTTCTGAGCGGTGTCCACCGCACGGCTGCCCGCCAGCGCGGCGAACACGGCGATGGGACGCGCCAGCAGCAGCGTGAAGGCCACGATCGCGACCGCTGCGGCGCCGTCCGCGAACAGCTCGTGGAGCGTGAACAGCGAGCCGAACACCACGAACACGCCCAGCTTGACCAGTTCGAGCAGCTCGACCGAGCGCGCTTCGAACGACTCGCGCACGTCCGGCCGCAGGATGCCGAACACGATCGACCCCGTGAACACCGCGATGAAGCCGTTCCCGTCCAGCAGCGTCGCGGTGGCGTAGCACGCGAAGGCGGTGCCGAGCGCGTAGAGCGCCTTCTGCTGCGCGCCGGCGCCGGTCCCGAGACCCGTGTCGCGGGGCAGCAGGCGGGCTGCGATCACCGCCACGAGCGCGCCGAACGCGAAGCCGAGCGTGACGTCCTGGAGCACGAACCTCCACCAGACGAAGTCGTGGCCCGACTTCAGCGCGAACGTGAAGGCCAGCACGGCCGGCAGGGCGAGGCCGTCGTTCAGCCCCGACTCGAGGTTCAGCGAGTGGCGCACGATCCGCGGCACGCGCGGGTTGGTGACCACCGAGGACGAGAGCACCGGGTCCGTGGGCGAGAGCAGCGCACCGAGCAGGAACGATTCGGTCCACGACAGGTCCGTGAGCGCGTGCGCCGCCAGCGCCACGAGCACGCACGTAAGCGGCATGGCCAGCACGAGCTTTCGCAGCGGCAGGTGCCAAGCCGTCTGCAGCATCTCCTCCTCGACCTCGAGCCCGTCGCGGAACAGGATCACGATCAGCGCCACCACCGCGAGCGCCTCCACGAAGCCCGACGTGGGGTCGAAGTCGAGCACGCCTGCTCCCCCCTGCCCCAGCAGGAAGCCGGCCAGCACGAATACCGCGGGGAGCGAAACGAAGCTGCGCCTGGCCAGGCCGGCCAGCAGCGCCCCGACGACCAGCAGCCCCCCGAGGACGGCGAGGGGCTCGTCGAGCGCGCCGGCGGCCGCGATCGTGGGCACACCCAACAGGCTCTCAGACGCCGGGGCCTATCGTGGGTCGCTTCATGCTCGCCGCAACTTCACGCGCCATGCGGTGCTTCGAGCGGGAGATGACCCGCTTCAGCGCGGCCTTCGCGCTCGCGTGCGCGACCGTGCTTGCAGTCGCCTCCGCCGCCGGGGCGGCGGCGATGCCTCACGCCAGGACGATCGACGGCGGCTGGCAGGTGCGCGACCAGGTGAACGATCCCTCGGCGCCCCAACAGGCTCCGCCCGACGAGAGCGGCGGCGAGGGCGAGGCGCCGTCGGCGCCGAACATCGGGCCGACCCAGGACCCGAGCCAGAACTTCAGCTTCCACAGCACCACCGTGCCGAGCGTGTTCGAATCCTCGCCCAGCGCGAGCCTCTACCCCGGCGAGGTGCAGCGCTACCGGCTGCGCTTCCGCGGCCCGCCCACGCCGCGCGGCTTCAGCTGGCTGGTGTCGTTCGAGGAGGTGCGCCGCGCCGCGGGTGTGTACCTGAACGGCAAGCTGCTCGGCCGCAACCTGGACCCCTACACGCCATTCGCCTACGGGGCCAAGGGCCTGAAGCCGGGACAGATGAACGAGCTGTTCGTGGTGGTGGACAGCCGCAAGGACCCGCGCCTCCCCGAGGGCTGGTGGAACTGGGGCGGGATCGTGCGGCCGGTGCACCTCGTGCCCGTCGGCCCGGCCTACCTGGAGGGCCTCGGCACGATGTCCAAGGTGAGCTGCAAGCGGCCGGGCAGGAGCTGCAAGGCGTCGCTGCTCCTGGACGGCACGCTGCAGCGCCGCGCCGGGCGGGCCATCAACCCGGTGCTCGACGTCCGCCTGCGCGCGCCGAGCGGGCGCACGATCACCAAGCGGCTGAAGCTCGGCCGGCAGCGCGGCAAGAGCCGCCGCGTGCGCCAGACCGTGAAGGTGCCGGCGCCGCAGCTGTGGTCGCCTGAGAACCCGCAGCTCTACAAGGCCCGCTTCACGCTCCGCGACGGCGGGCAGGTGCAGCAGGTCGTGAACAGGCAGGTCGGCCTGCGCTCAGTGACCGTGAAGCACGGCCGGCTCTACCTGAACAACCGCCGCATCAACCTGCGCGGCGCGTCCATCCACGAGGACATGCCGGGCCACGGCGCGGCCCTGACGTCCGACGACATGGACCGCATCGTGTCCGACCTGAAGGACCTCGGCGCGAACATCACGCGCGCGCACTACCTGCTGAACGACCGGCTGCTGGCGCGCTTCGACCGCGCCGGGATCATGGTCTGGAACGAGGCGCCGATCTGGCAGCGGGACCGCCTGCTGCGCTACCCGTCGCAGCGCCGGCGCGCGTGGCTGACCGTGCGCCGCACGGTGAAGGCCGGCCGCGACCACCCGTCCGTGATCACCCACTCGGTGGCGAACGAGCTGTCGTTCACTCCCGACCGGTACCCCGGCACGCGCAGGTTCCTGGTTGACGCGTCCAAGTACGCGCGCGACCTAGACCCGACGCTGCCCATCGCGGTCGACACAAAGGGCCGGTTGGGCGACCCAGAGCAGGCGACCTACCAGCACTTCGACATCCTCGGGCTGAACCAGTACTTCGGCTGGTATTCCTGGGTCTCGAACTTCGACGACCTCGCCCCCTTCCTGGATGACGTGCACCAGACCTATCCCGACAAGGCGCTGGTGATGACCGAATTCGGCGCCGAGGGCCGCGAGGAGCTGGCCGACGCGCCTATCGACAAGAAGGGCGGCTACGCGTTGCAGGCCATGCACGCCGGCCGCACGCTCGACGTCGTGGACCGCACCCCCTACCTCTCCGGCGCGATCTACTGGACCATGCGCGAGTTCCTGATCTACCCCGGCTGGACCGGCGGCGCGGGCCGCCGCGCGCCCCAGTACGAGCCGAACACCATGCACCAGAAGGGCCTGCTCACCTACGAGGGCGCGAAGAAGCCCGCGTGGCAGGTCGTGCACGACGACTACGCGCGAACTCCTCTGTACTCGCAGGCCCGCCGCTAGGGCTCGAAGAGCGCGTCGGGCTCGACGCCCACCTCCAGCAGGAACGGCTCCGTGCTGGACTCGAGGCGCGGCACCAGCTCGTCGAGCTGAGCGAGCAGCGCACCGTGGTCCTCCACGCGCCTGGCGGGGCAGCCCAGCGAGTGCGCCATGGCCGCCACCTGGATCGCCTCGAAGGCGGGCCACGGCCCGGGTCTGCCGGTGCGCTCCGCCAGCCGGTCCATGACCGCGTAGCGCCCGTTGGCGAGCACCACGAACAGGGCTCCGACGCGGTAGTGGGCCGCGCTCCAGAGCGACTGGATCGCGTAGAGCGAGGAGCCGTCGCCCACAACCGCCACCACCGGGCGCCCGGGTAGCGCCATCCGCACTCCGATCGCAGCAGGCAGCGCGAAGCCGAGGCCGCCCATCGCGGCGCTCAAGAAGCCCAGCGGCTCGCGAGCGGGCATGCGCGCGTGCAGCTCCGGGCGGCTGGACGGCGTCTCCTCCACGACCACGACGTCGCGGGGGAGCCGGGCGGCGAGCGCGTCGAGCACGTGGGCGGCGCGCAGCGGGCTGCCCGCCGTGGGAGCGCCGACCGCGCCGGGCGTCGGGCTCGAGTCGAGTGCACCGGGCTCGGGGGCGCGTCGCGCCACCCGCTCGGCCAGCGCCCGGCAGGTGGCCGCCGGGTCGGCGAGCAGGGTCAGCTCGGTGGGGCCGCGGTGGGCCTCGGCGCCGTCGTCGGTCACGAGCGCCACGCGCGCGCCCGGAGGCGTCAGCGGGCCGTCCTCGTATGGGTACTGGCGAAAGACCGGAGCGCCGACCACGAGGATGGCGTCGTGCGAGCCGAGCACGCGCCTGAGGCGGCCCCGGGCGGCCGGCAGGTGGCCGGCGAACAGGGGGTGGTCCTGGGGGAAGCCGGCGCGGGCGCCGAAGGGCTCCTGCCAGACGGGGCAGGAGAGCCGCTCGGCCAACTCCACGAGGGCGCTCCAGCAATCCGGGCTGTCCGCACCGGCCCCGACGACGAGCACGGGCGACTCGGCCCCGTCCACGAGCGCGGCGAGTTCGGCGACCGCCTCAGGGGCCGGCCGGCGCGACTCCACCAGCCGCGCCGGGCCGAGCAGCTCGTGCGGCTCGGGGGCCGGGGCCAGCCAGTCGTCCATGGGCACGACCACGATCGCCGGACCGCGCTCGGTGCGGGCCTCGTGGTACGCGCGCACGATCGCGCCGGGCACGTCCTGGGCCCGTGCCGGCTGGTCCACCCAGACCGGGTAGTCGCCGGCCAGGCCGTCGAGCCGGCCGGCCAGGAAGGGCTCCTGGGCCAGATGACGGCGATCCTGCTGGCCGATCACGACCAGCAGCGGAGCGCGGTTCACGCGCGCGGTCGCGAGCGCCCCGACCGCGTTGCCCAGCCCGGCCGTGGTGTGCAGCAGCACGAAGGCCGGCTCGCGGCTTCCGATCGCGTAGCCGCTGGCCATGCCGACGACCGAGGCCTCGTGGAGGCCCAGCACGAACTCGAGGTCGTCGGGGAGGCCGGCCAGCAGCGGCACCTCGGTGGAGCCCGGGTTCGAGAAGATCTTCGTCAGGCCGAGGTTGCGCAGCGCGTCGAACGCCGCGTCGCGGACGCTCGCCCGCTCGGAGTCACTTGGCGTTTTCGGGCCGCTCACTCGGCGCGGGATTCTCGTGCATGGCCGAGCCTAGCGAGCCGTGGTCGCGCGCAGCAGCGGCGATCAGTGCCTCAGCCTCGCGCCCCTGCTCCTCCCTCGGAGCCCGCCGCGTACTCGATCAGCCGGTCGCCCGGCTCGATCGACGGCACCCGCGGGAACATCGATACCTGGCCGTAGTCGCCCACCTCAGCCAGTAGGCCAGGCCGCGCCTAGACCCCCAGCTCCTCGGACGCCATCCGCGCGCCCTCGACCCGGTTCTTGATCTTCTGCATCGCGATGTCGCGCGCGAAGTCCGGCGAGCCGTGCTTGGGCTTCTCGTCGCGGCTGAACGGCGAGAAGCCGCAGTCGTCGGTGGCGCCCAGGCGCTCGACCGGGATGTACTTGGCCGCGGTCACCAGGCGGTCGCGCACCTCCTCGGGGCTCTCGACCTCCGGGTCGAGCGGGTTGATCACGCCGATGAAGCAGACCTGCGGCACGCCGTCGGCGTCGTCGCGGCTGTTCTCCCCGACGAGCTTGTAGACGCTCTCCTTGTCGTCCTCGCTGGCGCACTGGATCAGGAAGTAGCCCGCGTTCAGCTGGAACATCTTCGTGAGCAGTTTCTCGTAGGGCACTTCCTTCGAGTGCACGGAGTCGTTGTCGCCGCCGGGGCAGGTGTGGATCCCGATGTTCTTGCGCTCCTCGGCCGAGAAGCGCTCCAGCACGCGGTTGTTCAGGTCGATGAACTCCTGCAGCATGTCCTTGCCGGTCCAGGGGTTGCGAGAGTCGTTCTTGTTGGCCAGGCGGCCCTCGGTGAAGTCGATCGACACGCGCTCGGCGCCCGCCGCGAATGCCTGGCGTATGTCCTTCTCCACCTCGTCCACGACGTCGCTCAGGAACTCGTCGCGCGGGTAGCCCTCGAGCTCCTCGTCGAGCGGGTAGAGGAGCATCATCATCGAGGCCGAGATCACCGCCTGCTTGACAGGGTTCGAGGCGATCTGCTTGTTCTTCTCGACGAACTCCGAGGCGAAGGTCTTGTAGCGGAAGGGGCCTCCGGTGAGGCGCGGCAACTGGCGGTGGTGGCCGTCGTCGAAGATGGCGAAGAACTGACCGTCGCCGGCGAGGTTGTCCGCGAGGCCGGTGCCGGCCAGCGTGTCGGTGATCGGGTAGGTGGCGAAGCTCGACTCGCGCTGCTCGCCATCGGTCACGTAGGTCTCGCCCGTCTGCTCCAGGCGCTTGATCGAATCCTCCGCGGCCTGGTCCTGGAGCTTCTGAAGATCCTCGAACGTGATCTTCCCGTCATCGAGATCCTGATACGCCTCCTGCAGCTTCATTGGCCTCGGCAGAGACCCCACCAGCTCAGTCGGGATCGGCATCTGTGCTCTCCTCACTCGGGTTCGAGCGAGGCTATCTGAAAGCGCTCAGCCCGCCAGCTCGCGCAGGCTCTCGTACTCCTCGCGGCAGGCGGGGCAGCCCTCCAGATGCGGGCGCATGCCCGGGACCGCCTCGTCCGCGGCGGATCCGCGCAGCTCCAGGTCGACGTACTCGTCGAGCTTGTCGAAGCACTCGTCGCAGAGCAGCTCCGGCGCTTTCGGGCCCAGCAGTCGCTTGATCCTCTCGTCAGACATCGAAGCCTCTCTCGGTCAGGGCCGCGCGCAGCTTCTTGCGCGCATCGTGAAGCGTCTTGTAGAGCGCCCCGCGGGTGGTGCCGAGGCGCTCGACCAGCACGTCGATGGGCACGCCGTCCACGGCCAGGGACACGAGGACCTGGCGCTGGTGGGGCGTCAGGTCCGCGCCGATGCTGTCGGACACCGCGTGCAGCAGCTCGGCCCGCTCGGCGTGCGACTCGGGGCCGCCCCTGGCCGGCTCGGCCAGCCGGGTCCAGCTGTCTGAGTCGAGCACCACCTCGCGCTCCTGCCAGGCGCGGCGACGCAGCCTGACGCCGGCCTCCAGCAGCGCGAACTTGTACGCCCAGGTGGTGAAGCGGCTGGCGCCCCGGAACGTGTGGAGCTTCGCGAGCACGGCGACCAGGGCGTCGTCGGCGGCCTGGTTGGCCACGTCCTCGAGCCGCTCGCCGCGAACGTGGCTGAGGCCGGCGCGCCGCCGCGAGACCTCGAAGCGCGCGGCTCGAAGCAGCAGCGCGTGCAGGGCCTCGATGGCCTGGTCGCGCCCGCCGGCGCCCACGGCGAGGCCGTCGAGCCACGCCTGCGTGCTGCTGCTGGCCGTGAGCGGCATGCGCGGCGCGAACGTAGCACCGCGGACCGCGGTCATTGCCTCCATACCTACTTGGCGACGCCGGAGCCGGATCTCTTACGGGATAAGCCGACTCGGGCTCAGGCCGCCCGCTCACGAGCTGAGGCCCGAGCTCGTGCGCCCCTGACCACCGCTGTCAGTGTCTCCACGCCGTAGACGCCCTGGTGGCGGCGGCCGTTCACGAAGAAAGTGGGCGTGCCCGATACGCCGCTCGCATCGGCGCTCGCCACGTCCGCCCTCACGCGGGCGGCGTGGCGGCGCTCGCGTAGGTCCTCGCCGAAGCGCTCGAGGTCGAGGCCGAGCTCCTCGGCGTGGCGCTTGAGGTCGCGCGGGCTCAGCTGGTCCTGGTGGCCCAGCAGCCGGTCGTACATCTCCCAGAACGCGCCCTGCTCGGCCGCCGCCTCGGACGCCGCGGCGGCGATCTGCGCGTTTGGGTGCACGTCGCTGAGCGGCAGGTGGCGCCAGACGTAGCTCAGGTCGTCGCCCTCGGCCGCCAGCAGCTCGCGGATCACGGGCTCGGCCTGGCCGCAGTAAGAGCACTCGAAGTCGCCGTACTCGAGCAGCGTGACCGACGCCTCGGGTCGCCCGCGCACGTGGTCGCGCTCCGGGTCCACGTCCTCGAACAGGTCGACGATCTGCTCGGCGGTCTCGCCCAGCTGGCGCAGCCTCAGCGCCCTCGGCAGCCTCCTGATCACCCGCAGAGCGGCGTAGGTGACGAGCGGCGAGAGCAGGGCGCTCGCCAGCACGCCGACCTTCGCCTGGTCGAGCAGGTCGCCCGTCAGGCTGCGATCCGCGATCAGCAGCGACAGCGTGAAGCCGACGCCGGCGGCGGCCGCCGTCCCGAAGAGCGCCGGCCAGGTGAGCGTGAGGCGCGCTCCGCCGAGCATCCGCCGGGTGCCCACCCACGCGGCGCCCACGATGCCGAGCGGCTTGCCCACGACGTAGGCGACCACGATTCCGATCGTGACCGGCGAGCCGACCGCGTCGCCCAGCAGGCCGCCGCCGACGTGGATGCCGGCGTTGGCCAGCGCGAACAGCGGCACCACCACGAAGCTGGTCCACGGGTGGAGCAGGTACTGGAGGCGCTCGTTGGACGAGATCGTGGACGAGAGGCTGCGCCGCGCGGTCACCGCCAGCTCGGGCGTGGGCTGCTCGCGGAACGAGCGGGCCAGCGCCGTGGCGCGCTCGAGGTCGTCGCGCGCGGGCGCGTAGGCGCTCGTCACCAGGCCGATCGCAAGCCCGGCGACCACCGGGTCGATGCCCGACTTCGAGAGCACCAGCCAGATGCCGGCGCTGACCAGCACGGCGAGCGGCGCGCGCCACGTGCCCACGTAACGCAGCCCCGCGAGCAGCGCGAACAGGCCGGCGGCGATGGCCAGCGCGCGCAGCGACACGTTCTCGCTGTAGGCGAAGGCGATCACGAACAGCGCGGCGAAGTCGTCGAGCACCACCACAGAGAGCAGGAACACCCGCATCCGCGTGGCCCAGGCCGGCGCCACCAGCGCGAGCGCGCCGAGCGCGAGCGCGGTGTCCGTGGACATTGCGACTCCCCAGGCCCCCGCCCCGGCGCCCCCCGCGTTGATCAGCGAGTAGATGCCGATCGCCATGGCCATCCCGCCGATCGCCGCCATCACCGGGATGCCGAGCCGCCTGCGCTCGCGCAGCTCGCCCAGGTCCAGCTCGCGCCTGGCCTCGAGGCCGACGACCAGGAAGAACAGCGTCATCAAGCCCTCGTTCACCCACTCCCGCAGGGTGTGCGAGATCGACTGGTCCCCGACCGCGATCGACAGCCTGGTGGCCCAGACCGAGTCGTAGGAGCCCGAGGCCACGTTCGCCCACAGGAGCGCGACCACGACCGCGCCGATCAGCGCGACGGCGCCGCCCGTCTCCGCGCTGAGGAAGTCCCTTACGGGCGCGCCGAGGTTGCGCGCCCAGGCGGTGCGCCCTGAAGCCTGTCCGGTGGCGGTGGCCGACTCCATCCGGCCTAGTCGATCAAGCGCCTCGTGAGCTGCCGTATCGCAAGGCGCCACAGCACGAGCGCAAAGGCCAGCAGCACGCCCACCCGGGCCAGGTCGAGCGCCTCGAAGCCGAAGCTGGCGTGGCGCACGAGCTCGACCAGGTGGTGCAGCGGGTTGAACTCTGCCGCCACCTGCAAACCCTGGGGCAGCTGGTCGATCGGGAAGAAGGTGCCGGCCACCAGGAACAGCGGGGTGATCACCAGCGTGGTGACGTAGCTGAACTGGTCGATCTTCGCCACCGTCCCCGCAACGGCGATGCCGAACGCCGCGAACCCCAGCGCTGTGACGAACGCGAAGAACGGCACGAGCAGCATGCCCGGCGCCGGATCGAGGCCGAACGTCATCGCGACGACCAGCGGGAAGCAGCCGAACACCCCGGAACGGAGGCCGATCCACAGCATCTCGGCGGTCACGAGCTCCTCGACGTCGACCGGGGCAGCGAGGATCGCGTCGTAGGTGCGCTGGAAGCGGTGCTTGACGAAGGTGCCGAACATCGCCGGCAGCGCGCTGGAGAAGATCACGGCGGTGGCCACCATGCCCGTGCCGACGTACTGGACGTAGCTCAGCCCGTGGACCTTGGTCACGATGGTGGAGCCGAGCCCCAGGCCGAAGGCCAGCAGGTAGATGATCGGCTCCAGCACGCTCGAGAAGGTGGTGGCCTTCCAGAAGGTGCGGAAGTTCGCCACCTCGCGGCTCATCACCCCGGCGATAGCGGCGGGCTCGAGGCGCCTCACTCCGCCTCCTCCCCGGTGAGCAGCACGAACACGTCCTCCAGCGACGCGGGGCGCACGACCGCCTCCGGCGGCACCTCCCCGTCCTGTGCGCGCTCGGCCCCGACGATGGCCACGGCCGGGCCCGCCGGGCGGACCCGTAGGCCGTTGGCCTCCGCGTTCCGGCGCACCTCCGCCAGCCGCGGCGGCGGCCCGTAGACCTCGGCCGTCTGCCGGCCCGCGTGCTCGGCGATCAGCTCTGTCGGGCGGCCGCGGGCGATGATCTTCCCCTCGTTCATGAGCGCCACCTCGTCCGCCAGGCGCTCGGCCTCCTCGATGTAGTGCGTCGACATGAGGATCGAGGTGCCCTTGGCCTTCAGGTCGCCGATCAGCGTCCAGAGCTCGGTGCGGATCTGCGGGTCGAGCCCCACGGTGGGCTCGTCCAGCAGGAGCAGTCGCGGCTCGTGCACCAGGCCGCGCGCAAGCAGCAGCCGCCTGCGCATGCCGCCGGAGAGCTTGTCCACGGCGTCGTCGCGCCGCCCGGTCAGGCGCGCCAGCGCGAGCGAGCGGTCCACCGCGGCTCCCACGTCCGGGACCCGGTAGAGCCGGGCCGACACCGCCAGGTTGTCCTTCACCGACACGTCCACGTCGAGGTTGTCGAGCTGCGGGACCACGCCCATCTCCGCCCGCGCGGCCTTGGAGTCGCCCGGCAGCTGGTGGCCCAGCACCTCGATCTCGCCCGAGTCGGCTATCGCCTGCCCGGTGAGCAGGCGCATGGTCGTGGACTTGCCCGCCCCGTTCGGGCCCAGCAGGCCGAGGCAGATGCCGGCCGGCACGTCGAGGTCCAGCCGGTCCACGGCCGTGATCGAGCCGAACGTCTTGACGACGTTGCGGAGGCGGACGACGGGGCGCTGTGCGGAGTCCGGAGAGGGCACCGCCCAAAACTACGCGACGCTAGTCGAGCAGCCCCCGCACGAGCTCGACCGTCGGGTCCAGCGCCTGCCAGTCACGTGGCCGCCGCAGCAGGTAGGCCGGCAGCCCGGCCAGGTCCATCAGCACCTGGGGGTCGCGCGGCAGGCGGTCGGTCGCGCGGCGCTGGAGCAGCCGGTCGGTGGACGCGGAAGGGCCCAGCGGCTCAAGAGCGGGGCCCTCCCCCCAGTCCAGGAACAGCAGCCCGGTGAGCGGGGCCTCGCCCACCACCGGCGCCAGGGTGAGCCTGTGCCGGGGAGTCAGCGGGCGCACCGGCGTCGTGCCGGCGATCAGCGCGTCCGGCGCGGGCCGCAGGTCGATGCAGCGCGGGCCCGCCAGGCACGAATCGCGGTCGATGAACAGGGCGTCGTCGGTCATGACCTCGATGCCGGCGCGGGCGCAGGCAGCCAGCACCGTGCTCTTGCCGGCCTCCTTGGTGCCCACCACCGCCCAGGCGCCCGCCGAGCCGAGCAGCGCGCCCGCGTGGAGGGCGTCGCGGCCCTGCGCCAGCGCCACGCTCAGCGCCAGGCGCGAGAGGGTCGGGTGCACCAGCTCGGCCAGCCCGGTTCCCCGGGCCACCGTGGCGCGCAGCCGCCCGGCGTCCACCTCGGTCCTCTCGCCGTCCAGGCTCAGCTCCAGCGCCGGCCAATGGCCGGCCGCCTCGACCGCGAGCCACTCGGTGTCCGCGGCGCCGGCGATCCGTAGGCCGTAGGCGCCCGCAACGGTGTCGACGGCCACGAGCGTCAGCAGGCGTGCCCCGCCAGGGGGCGCTCACCGGCGTCGGCCCGACGCTCGTCGAGCCACGCCGCCTGGAGGAGCATCGCTGTACGGAAGTCCGGCACGGGCCGGAGCCATTCTGCACGCAGCGCCTCCGGATCGACGAGCGACTCGTCGATCCCTCCTCCGGACCAGCTCTCGGCGAACGCCCGCGAATGGGACGCGAAGAACGCGCGGTTGAAGCGCGCCTTGGTGCGGCGCTCGATGAGAGTCCGAGGCAGCACGTCGCCCGCGATCGCGAACATCGCGGCCGTCCTGCTGCCAAAGCCGGTGCGACCGCCCGCGCGCGCCAGCGCTCCCACGAAGACGGGGTCGAGCAGCGGCGTGCCAGCCGTTACGGAAGCACGCGCGCACAGGCTCCGCAGCACGCCGGCGCTGAGCACGACCCCACGGTGGCGCGCGGCGCGGCGCACCGCGTGGCCCCAGCGCACCGGCGCCGCCGCAGACCGTCGCTCACGCCGGGCCAGCTCGGCGCGCGCCGCCGGGCGCAGCCACGTGAGCTCGCCGGCCACCGATCCGGTCGCCGGCGCGAGCCTGGCCCGCAGCGCCCCCGGGAGCACCGCGGCCGCGAGGCGCCCGGGATCCCGCCGGTCGAGTCCGCGTCGGCGAGCGAACAGGTCTTGCAGGTGGGCCCAGCGCAGGCGCGTGAGCAGCTCGTCCCCGCCGAGGCCGAACAGCAGGGAACCGCCCGTAGCCGGCTCGAGCAGGGGGAGCGTGGTGTAGATATTGGCGGGGAACAGCGGGCCCTCGGACGCCATTGCCCGCTGCGCCAGCGGGCCGACGACGTCGAGGTCGTCGCCCACCTCGATGCGCAGCCAGTCGTCCACCCCGAGATGGCGGACGACAAGCTCCTGCCACTCCTGCTCGTCGGTCTCCGGCAGGCCGGGGTAGCGGACACTGATGGGGACCGGTGGCTCGACCCCCAGCCTCGCGGCCGCGCGCATTGCTGCCGCGAGCACCAGCGAGGAGTCGCGCCCGCCCGAGAACGCGACCAGGCATGGGCCGCGGAGCACGTGCGGCTCCACGGCCAGCTCCAACGCGTCCAGCGGCGAGCGGGGCTCGCCGTACCGAATCCGGCCGCCGGGCTCCCAGCCGAGAGCGAAGCCGGCGGCGGCTTCGAGCGGCGAAAGGCCGGCCGGTGTCCTTACCAAGCCGCCACCATGTACGGAACGCCTACGAGAAGTAGCCCTGCTGCTCCGGCTGGAGCGAGTTGAAGTCGGCGAACTTGTGCACCTTGCCATCGCCCTGGGTGAGCTCCGTGAGCTCGCCGATGTCCCACATCTTCGGGGGCTCGTAGGCCTCCACTTCGGGCGTTGCCTTGTCAGGGGTCATGCGGGTTCCTTTCATTCGTTTACGCGTTTTGCTCCGCGAGCGGCGCCGCGGCAGCGACCTCGTCCTGCTCCTCCCGGCTGACCTCATCAGCCAGCCACGCGAGCTGCATGAGCATGCCCGTGCGGAGGTCCGGCTCGTCGGAGAGCCATTCCCTCCGAAGTGCCTCTGGATCGACCAGTTCCTCGTCCAGGCCCCGGCCCGACCACGACTCGGCGAAGGCTCGCGCACGGTGGCCCCAGAAGACGCCCCGGAAGTTCGTGGAATCAGAGCGGCCGAAGGCGTGGTCCGGCAGCAGATGGCCGACCTGCGCCCTCAACGCGCTGCCGCGCCCGCCGTGGCCGGCCCAGCTGCTGGTCCGGCTTGTGCGCGTGACCGCCACATGGAAGGCCGCGTCGTAGTACGGGACCACCATCTCGGCCCCGGCCACCGTGGCCGTCGCCTCCAGGCAGCGCAGCGACCCGAGGTGGCAGCGGTGCTTGCGCTCGGCCATGACGGCGTGGTCGAATCGGAGCGGAGCCGCCGCAATGCGGCTCACCATCGCATGTCGCCCCTCGCGGGCCGCCTCGGGGCGTAGCCACGGCATGTGCAGCAGCGGCTGCCTCGCAATCATGGCGCTACGGAGAGGCCGCGGCAGCAGCGCGTTGGTGAGGGGCTTGAGATCCCCTCGGTTCGGGCGCCGCTTCCGGAGGAGCACGTCCGAGAGCTTCGCGAGACGCCAGTAGTTGAAGAAGTCGCTCTGGCCCATGCCGATCATGAGCTTGCCGCCGCCGGCGGCCTCGAACAGCGGCACCATCGTGAACGAGGCGAACGGGAACAGGAGGCCGTGGCGGCGCAGCGTCCGCCGCGCCACCGGCCCGATCAGCTCGAGCTCGTCGAGCACGTCGATGCGCACCCAGTCGTCGAGCTTCAGGTGAGAGACGATCTGCTCCTGGTAGTCGCCCTCCCGGTCGTGGCTCTCGCGCGGGAATCGCAGCGTGACCGGGATTGGC
>JBBQRG010000075.1:0-13725 GCA_038215095.1 Solirubrobacterales bacterium
ATCTCGACCGTGCCGAGGTTCGGGTGCGGGCGCACGTCGTACCAGAGGTAGGTGTAGTCGTTGATGACCTTGCAGGTGGTCATGAACTCGATCCGCTTGGAGAAGTCCTCCCAGTCGTCGTAGCGCGGCGGGATGCCCACGCGCGGGAAGGCGCGGAAGATCGGCGTGCGGGTGGAGTCGAGGCCGGTCTGGTCGCCGCGCCAAAAGGGCGAGTTGGCCGACAGGGCCAGCAGCAGCGGCAGGTGCACGCGCATCCCGTTGACCACGTGGACGGCCTTGTCGGGGTCGTCGATGCCCACGTGCACGTGGATGCCGAAGATGATCTCCTGGCGGGCTACGAACTGGAGGCCGGCGATCAGGTCGCGGTAGCGCGGCCGCGACACGATCCGCTGGTCCTCCCACAGCGCGAACGGGTGCGTGCCGGCCGAGCCGATCGCGAGGCCGCGCTCGGAGGCGACCTGCTGCACCGTGCGCCGCAGCGCGCGCAGCTCCCGGCCCGCCTCGCGCGTGTCGTGGCACGGCGTGGTGGCGATCTCGCAGACCGACTCCATCAGCTCGGGCTGAACGTGGCCGTCCTTCTCGACCTCCTCCAGGTCGGCCAGGAGTCCCTCGATCGAGTTCGTCAGGTCGAGCGTCTCCGCGTCGACGATCATGAGCTCCTCCTCGATGCCGAGGGTGTAGGAGGGGCCCGTGAAACGGTGCTCCACGCGCGCATCGTAGCCGCGGCCCCCCCTGTATAACCCAGGGACCGGCAATCAGGAGGACGAATGGCACTCGGCTACGACGGCAAGCTCTACATCCTGGCGTTCGACCATCGCGGCTCGTTCCAGAAGAAGATGTTCGGTATCGAGGGCGATCCGGACGACGAGCAGACGGCGACGATCTCGGACGCCAAGCACCTGATCTTCGAGGGGCTGCTGAAGGCCTCCGAGCAGGGCGCGGAGCCGGATGTGACCGGCTGCCTGGTGGACGAGCAGTTCGGCGAGCCCAAGGGCATCCCCCGCGAGGCGAAGGAGCGCGGCCTGAAGCTGGCGATGCCGGTGGAGAAGTCCGGCCAGAACGAGTTCGACTTCCAGTACGACGACGACTTCGGCAAGCACATCGAGGAGTTCGATCCCGACTTCGCCAAGGTGCTGGTGCGCTACAACCCGGACGGCGACAAGGAGATGAACGAGCGCCAGTCAGAGCGGCTCAAGCGCCTCGCCGACTGGCTCCACGAGCACGACCGCAAGTTCCTCTTCGAGCTGCTGGTGCCGGCCGAGGAAGCGCAGCTGGAGCAGGTCGACGGCGACGAGGACCGCTACGACGACGAGCTGCGCCCCGAGCTGATGCGGCGCGCGATCACGGACCTCCAGGACTACGGCGTGGAGGCGGACATCTGGAAGATCGAGGGCATCTCCTCGGCCGAGGACTGCAAGCGGATCGCCGACACCTGCCGCCGCGACGGCCGCGACGGCGTCGTCTGCGTGGTGCTGGGACGCGGCGCCGACGACGAGAAGGTCGAGGAGTGGCTCCGCTCGGGCGCCCCGGTGGACGGCTACTCCGGCTTCGCGATCGGCCGCACGATCTGGTGGGACGCGCTGAAGGGCTTCCTGGCGGGCGACGTCGAGCGCGAGGAGGCGAGCGACCAGATCGCCCGCAGCTACCTGCGTTTCGTGGACGTCTACCGGCAGGCCGAGCGGGAGCCCGCGGCCGCATAACGCTGGTAGCCTCCCGCCCGCCATGCGGATGAAGCAATCGATAGCGCAGTTCGAGCGGGAGTTCCTCGAAGAGGCCGAGGAGATGGTCGCCCGCCGCGAGCGCCTGCGCCGCGAGGCGGCTCAGCGCTCGCGCGTGCGCCGCAAGGAGCGCGTCCAGAAGCAGGGCAAGCTTCGTTTCGCCCTGCTGGCCGCCTCGATCGTTCTCACCGCGGTCGTCGTGACGATCGCGATGTTCGAGACCCTCGCGCTGCTCGTCTCGTAAGCGTCATCCGCGCGCAGCCGGCCGAGCCGGCTGCTTGCGGCTAGCGGCTTGTCGAGGCGCCCTGGACGTTGGCGTCGTCGCCGCGTTCCTGCTGGATCTCGACGTACACCTCCTTGCGGAATACCGGCACCGCTCGGGGGGCCTCGATCCCGATCCTGACCTTCTCACCCATGATCGCGAGCACCGATACCTCGATGTCGTCGCCGATCATGATGCTCTGGTTCGACTTCCTGGTTAGAACGAGCATCGGCGTCTCCCTGCCTGGGACGTCGTGGACCCTGCAAGTAACAGGCTACCCGGGACTAAACCCCCCTTGCTAGTCTGCGGCGCGCCTTGGCACGGCGATCCCTCAAACCCCAGCTGAACCAGATCCGGACCTGGGCCCGCCAGGGCCGGACCGACGCCTGGATCGCTCACCAGCTCGATGTGTCGGTCTCGGACATCCGGGGCTTCAAGCGCGAGCACGGCCTGACAGAGGCCGACGGCGAGAACGACGCGCCGGCCACCGGCGTCGCGGGCGACGAGGAGCTGGACCTGCGCGCCGAGGACGACGCGCTCGTGGCGGCCGCCCTCGAGGAGGAGGCCGACGAGGAGCCAGTGGACAGTCCACAGTCGACAGAGGCGCAGGACGAGGCCGGGTCCGACTCCCAGGAGGGCGACGAGGAGCCCAAGCCCCGCCGCCGCGGCCGCCGGGGCGGGCGCGGCAGGGGCCGCGGGGGCCGTGGAGGCCGCCCGCGCGCGCTCGAGGGCACGTTCGACCACGGCGACGAGGGCTACGGCCTCTGGCTCGACCCGGCCGTCCAGGACGACCCCGTCTACGCCGAGCACTGGGCCGGGCACCGTCCCGTCTCGATCACCGTCGAGGCCGACCGCATCGTCATTCGCCGCGCCGGCGAGGACGCCGACTCGAACGGCGACGACGACAACGGCGACTAGGGCCGTGGCCTAGGGACGGCCGTGGCGCTCGCGGGCGCGGCCGCCCGCGAAGTTCGACGACTCCCGCGCGTAGCGCGCGAAGGCGGCGTCCACCACCGCGGTGGCGTCGCTCCCCGCCGCATAGCGGGTGGCAAGGTCCTCGGCCCAGTCGGTGCCGCTCGAGTAGTAGTCCGCCAGCTCGTCGAGCAGGAACCTCCCGCCCAGCCTGCGCCTGAGCTCGTCGAGCACTATCTCGGCGGCTCGCTCGAGGTCCCGCTGCTCGAGCTCGGGGGCCTCGCGGAGGCGGCGCTCCCCCTCCTGCCACTGGTAGAGAGCATTCTCGACTGCATAGGGCATGAGCCCGAAGTTACCGGGAGGGGAGGTTCTCAATCACATACGAGCGCTCGCCCTGGCGCACCATGCCCAGGCGCCGCGCCTCGCTCTCGAGCGCTCCGGGCGCCCGCAGCCGCTTCAGGTTTCGCTTCAGCTCGCGGTTCTTGGCCAGCAGCGAGTCGAGCTGGCCGTGCTGCTCCCCGGCCGTCCGCGACTGCTCGATCCAGTGCCTCGCGGGCGAGACGTAGGAAAGCGTGATCACGGCGAGGGTCGCCAGCAGCGCCAGGCGGCCGACGCGGTCCCAACGGATGCCGGAGCGCCGCATGTAGCTGGCTTCGGGCCGGAAGCGCGCGTTCCTTCAGAGGACAGAGAGCAGAGAGCAGAGAGCAGGACTACGCCCGGAAGGCTGAGCGGCCCGGATACTCGGCGTCGGTACCCAGCGCCTCTTCAATACGCAGCAGCTGGTTGTACTTCGCCACGCGGTCTGAGCGCGAGGGGGCGCCGGTTTTTATCTGGCCGCAGCCGGTGGCCACCGCCAGGTCGGCGATCGTCGTGTCCTCGGTCTCGCCGGAGCGGTGAGACATCACCGCCGTGTAGC
Source organism: Solirubrobacterales bacterium (assembly GCA_038215095.1). Taxonomy (GTDB): domain Bacteria; phylum Actinomycetota; class Thermoleophilia; order Solirubrobacterales; family Thermoleophilaceae; genus DATACN01. The sequence goes on from JBBQRG010000075.1 coordinate 3,809, forward strand.
CGGCCTCCTGGGCCATCTTGACCGCGTCGAGCGTCTCTGTGAGCGTGCCGATCTGGTTGACCTTCAGGAGGATCGAGTTGGCCACGCCCATGTCGATTCCGCGCTTCAGGCGCTCCGTGTTGGTCACGAACAGGTCATCACCCACCAGCTGGACGCGCTCGCCGATGCGATCGGTGACGGCCTTCCAGCCGTCCCAGTCCTCCTCGTCCATGCCGTCCTCGATCGACACCACGGGATAGCGCTCGACGATGTCGGCCCAGTAGTCGGCCAGCTCCTCGGCCGAGAGCGTGCGGCCCTCGTGCTCGAGCACGTAGCCGCCGTCGTCGAAGATCTCGCTGGTGGCCGGGTCGATGGCGATCGCCACGTCGTCGCCGGGCTTGTAGCCGGCGACCTCGATGCCCTCGATCAGCGCCTCGAGAGCGGCCTCGTTCGAGTCGAGGTCGGGGGCGAAGCCGCCCTCGTCACCGACGGCCGTGGACAGCCCGCGGGCGTGCAGTGTCTTCTTCAGGCCGTGAAAGGTCTCCGAGCCGGCCTGTAGCGCCTCGCTGAAGCTCGGAAAGCCCACAGGCACCACCATGAACTCCTGGAAGTCGACCTTGTTGTCGGCGTGGGCTCCGCCGTTCAGCACGTTCATCATCGGCACGGGCAGCACGTGCGCCGCCTCGCCGCCCAGGTAGCGCCAGAGCGGCAGGCCGGCCTCGGCGGCCGCGGCGCGCGCCGCCGCCAGCGACACGCCCAGGATGGCGTTGGCGCCGAGGCGCCCCTTGTTCTCGCTGCCGTCCAGGTCGATCATGGTGCGGTCGAGCGTCTCCTGGTCGGCCGGGTCGAGGCCGTGCACGGCTTCCGCCAGCTCCCCGTTCACGTTCGCGACGGCCTGCGTGACGCCCTTGCCGCCCCAGGCGTCGCCGCCGTCGCGCAGCTCGACCGCCTCGAACTCGCCGGTCGAGGCACCCGAGGGCACCGCGGCGCGCCCGGCCGCGCCGGACTTCAGCACCAGGTCCACCTCGACCGTCGGGTTGCCGCGGCTGTCGAGGATCTGCCGGGCGTGGACTCGTTCGATCTCGCTCATCGGTCCGTGCGTTCTACCTGTTCGCGATAGCGATCGGCGGCGCGCCTCAGCTCGAGCTCGGGATCGGCGCCCGCGTCCACGGCCCCACGCACCGCCTCTAGCAGCCGCGCACCGTGGTCGTCGCCTTCGGGCTCCGCCTCCACGCCGGCGCTGCGCGCCCGCTTCAGCACCTTCTGGGCGTAGAGCGTCGAGGGCAGCGTCGCGGCGATCTCGCCGAACACCTCCCCACCTCGCTCGTCTTCGCGCTTGATCTGGCTCCAGTTGCGCACGACGTCCCCCGCCGTCTCGGCTTCACGCTCGCCAAAGACGTGCGGGTGGCGGCGGATCAGCTTCTGGCGGCAGTGCTCGGCGACCTCCGCCAGGCTGCCCGCGCCGCGCTCCTCCATGAGCAGCGACAGGAAGTAGACCTGGAACAGCACGTCGCCCAGCTCGTCCACGAGCTTTGCGTCGTCGCCCGACTCGGCGGCGTCGGCCAGCTCATAGGCCTCCTCGACGGTGTGCGGCACGATCGAGCGCTCGTCCTGCTCGCGATCCCAGGGGCACTCGCGGCGCAGCAGCCGGGTGATCTCGTCGAGCCGCGCCAGGGCAGCCGCGAGCTCGGACTCCGGCACGGCCCGTGCCTACGGCGTCGTGGGGGTCTGCTGCGGAGCCTGCTGCTGGGGCGCGCCCTGCTGCGGGACCTGCTGCTGCGGGGCGCCCTGCTGGGGTGCCTGCTGAGGTGCCTGCTGGGCGCCCGGCGTGGCCGCGGTGTTCGTCTTCGACTTCGGCCCGTTCTTGCACTCCGCCACCTGGTAGGCGTCGGCGCAGAGCGTCTTGTCCTTGTAGCGCTTGCGGAAGTCCTTGATGAACTTGTCGAGCGCCTTCTGCTGGCGCTGGGACTTCAGCAGGTTCCTGATCGTGGCCTTCGACTGGTCGAGCGACTGCTGCGACGCGGGCGTGACCTTCGTGACCTCGAACACGTAGTAGCCGAACTGCGTCTTGACCGGCCCCTGCAGCTTGCCCTTCTTGGCGTTGAAGATGGCGTCGTTGAAGGACTTCTCCTGCTGGCCCTCGGCCACGGCGGGCAGCTTGCCGCCCTGTGACTTGGAGGCCTGGTCGATCGAGTACTTCTTGGCCACCGCCTTGAAGCTCTGCCCACTCCGGAGCGACTTCTGCGCCTGCTGGGCCTTGGCCTTGCCCTTGGTGAGCACCACGTCCAGGCTGCGCCGCTCCGGCTGCGCGAAGCGCTTCGTGTTCTTGGCGTAGTAGTTCCGGACGTCGGCGTCGGTGACCTTCGACTGCTGGTCGGTGACCTTCTGGGTGAGCTTCTGCTGGAGCGTCTCCAGCTTGAAGCGGAAGAGGATGTCCGCCTCGTTCATGCCAGAGGTCTTGAGGAAGGCCTGGTACTTCGTCTCGCCGTCCTTGCCCGGGAAGGCTCGCTTCTTCTCCTCGGCGAGGCGGTTCTTGACCTCCTGGTCGGAGACCTTGACGCCCCGGCTGGCGGACTCCTGCTGGACCCACTGGGCCTGGATCAGGAACTGCATGACGTCGCCCTTGAGCTGGTCGTACTGCTGGCGGCACTGCTTCTTGAGCGCGGCCGCGTCGGGCTTCTTGGTGCCCTGAGGCGCGGGTTGGGCGCTCTTGGCCGCCACGCACTTCGAGTAGTTGGGCGGATCCGGCACGGGGGCGGCGCCGCCCTGGGCGCTGCCCTGCGCGGCGCTCTTCAGCCACTTGTCGAAGTCGGCCTTCTTGATTGTGGAGTCGCCGACCTTCGCGACCGAGCCCGACGGCACGTCATTGCCGCAGCCGGCGATGGCTGACGCGCCGAGGACGGCGACGGCGGCGCAGGCGAGCTGTGAACGGGCGAATTTCATTCGAAGATGTCTAGCGACGGTTGGTAAAGCGTGACTAAGGCACCGGCGGAGCCTCCCCATGGCCGGCGCGAAGCGCTGATGGTAGCTAATGAAAACCCAACCGCGTTCCTTAACACGCCCCCATCTGGGCGTGCTGCCCGCGGCGACACGTTTCTCCGAAACCACCGGTGGTGGGCTCCTAGGTCGTTTCGGTCGCCGTTTCGAGTATTGCCTCGGCCGCGGCCACCACCGCGGGGAAGCGCTCCTCGGGCTCCTCCGGAACCCGCACCCTGACCGTTGAGCGGCCGGACTCGTAGACGGCCTCGGGCAGGCGCGCGCGCAGGGCCTTCGCGCCGCGCGAGTCGAGCTCGATCGGCGTCACCGCCAGGCGGCCGCCGGCGAAGTCCACCGAGCGGGCCCCGGCCCGTCCGAGCTTGATCCGGGCGTCCTGGAGCTTGATCAGGTTCTCGAGAGGCTCGGGCAGCGGCCCGAAGCGGTCCTCGAGCTCCTCGCGCAGCATGATCAGCTCCGCCACCTCGCGGGCGCCGGCCACGCGCCGGTGCACCTCGATCTTGGCGGCCTCGTAGGGCACGTAGTCGCCGGGCACGTAGGCGTCGACCGGCAGGTCCATACGTACCGGCTCGGGTGCCTCGTCGGCGGAGCTGCCGTGCAGGGCCGCCACGGCCTCGTCGAGCATGCCCACGTAGAGCTCGAAGCCGACCGCGGCCACGTGCCCCGACTGGTCCTCGCCCAGCAGGTTGCCGGCGCCGCGGATCTCGAGGTCGCGCATGGCGATCTTGAAGCCCGAGCCGAGCTCGGTGTAGTCGGAGAGGGTGGAAAGGCGGGCTGCCGCGTCCTCGGACAGGGCCGCCGAGGAGGGGTACAGCAGGTAGGCGTAGGCGCGCTCTCGCGAGCGGCCCACGCGCCCCCGGATCTGGTAGAGCTGGGCGAGGCCGAGCTCGTCGGCGCGCTCCACCACCAGCGTGTTCGCGCTGGGGATGTCGAGCCCGGACTCCACGATCGAGGTGCACACGAGCACGTCGGCCTCGCCGCGCAGGAAGTGCATCATCGTGTCCTCCAGCTCGCCCTCGGCCATCTGGCCGTGGGCCACCGACACGCGCGCCTTGGGCACCATGGCCCGCACCCGCTCGGCGGTCTCCTCGATCGTCTCGACGCGGTTGTGCAGGTAGAAGGTCTGGCCGCCGCGGGCGACCTCGCGGGCGATCGCGTTCGTGACGAGCTCCTCGTCGTAGTCGCCGACGTAGGTCTTCACCGGGCGACGGCCTTCCGGCGGGGTCTCGATCACGGAGATGTCGCGCAGGCCCGCCAGCGACATCTGCAGCGTGCGCGGGATCGGGGTGGCTGACAGCGAGAGCACGTCCACGCGCAGCCGTAGCTGGCGCAGCAGCTCCTTCTGCTTCACGCCGAAGCGCTGCTCCTCGTCCACGACCAGCAGGCCGAGGTCGTGCGGGCGCACGTCGCGGGAGAGCAGCCGGTGGGTGCCGATCAGGATGTCCACCTTGCCGTCGCGGTAGCCGTCGAGCGCCTCGCGGACCTCCTTCTGCGAGCGGAAGCGCGAGACCATCTCGATGTTGAAGGGGTAGTCGCGCAGGCGCTCGGTGAACGTGCCGAAGTGCTGCTGGGCGAGCACCGTGGTCGGCACCAGGAACATCACCTGCTTGCCCTCGGAGGCCGCCTTGAAGGCCGCGCGCAAGGCCACTTCCGTCTTCCCGTAGCCCACGTCGCCGCAGATCAGGCGATCCATCGGGCGCGCCTCCTCCATGTCCGCGCGCACCGCCTCGATGGCCTCCTGCTGGTCGGGCGTCTCGCGGTACGGGAAGGCGCCCTCGAACTCGAGCTGCCACTCGGAGTCCTGGCCAAAGGCGTAGCCGGCGCGGCGGCGGCGCTCCGCGTAGAGGTTGATCAGCTCGCCGGCGAGCTGCTCCGCGGCGCGGCGGGCGCGCAGCTTCTGCTGCTCCCACTGCTTGCCGCCGAGCTTCGAGAGAGGCGGGTCGGAGGCGTCCGCGCCCACATAGCGGCTGATCTTGTGGAGCTGGTCGCTCGGCACGAAGACGCGGTCGCCATCCTTGAACTCGAGCTCCAGGTAGTCGCGCGTCACCCCGCCCACGGTCTTCGTCTCGAAGCCGGTAAAGCGGGCTATGCCGTGGTCCTCGTGCACGACTGGCGAGCCGGCGCGCAGCTCGGTGAACGACGCCATCGCCCCGGCCCGCGGGCCGTCCTGGCGGTCGCCACGCCGGCGGCGCCTGAGCAGCCGGTGCTCGGGCACGATGGCCAGCTTCAGTGACGGCGCCAGGAAGCCCTCGCGCAGCGTGGCGTTGGCGAACACGACGCCGGGCTCGTGGGGCGCGGGCCGGCCGTCGAGAAAGGCGGCGCGGACGCGGGCGAGGTTGTACTGGGCGCGCTCGGCCTCGCCGCGGCGGGACCAGGCCACGACCGTGCGGTAGCCGGAGCGCACGAGCTTCTCAAGCTCGGGCTCGGCCTCCCGCAGCGACTTCGCCGCCGTGTCCGCGCTCTGCGCCCGGAACTCGTGCGGCTGGTCCTGGGAGATGCTCGAGAGCCGCAGCGATGCGCGCTCGTCCAGCGACTGCTCCAGCCGTTCGGGGTCCACGTAGAGGTGGTGGGCGTCCGTGTCGTGGAAGCTCGCGGTCACGTCCTCCCAGTAGTCGCGCAGGGCGGGGTGCAGCTCCTCCTCGGCCGCCACCGCCACCAGCGCGTCGTCGGGCAGCAGCCCCAGCAGCTCGCCGAAGCGGTCCACGGGCAGCACGTCCGCGACGTCGGGCCGCTCCTCCTCGTCGCTCGAGGCCGCGATCTCGGCCAGCTCGCGGTGCTCGGGGCCGAGCTCCGCGGCCGGCGCTATCTCCACCCGCTCGACCTCCTCGAGCGAGCGCTGGGTGAAGGTGGAGAAGAAGGTCAGGCGCTCCACCTCGACGTCGAACAGCTCACAGCGCACCGCCCGCTCCTCCGTGGCGGGGTAGACGTCGAGGATGTCCCCGCGGATGGCGAACTGGCCGCGCTCCTCCACCTGGTCCACGCGCTCGTAGCCCGCGCCGGCGAGCGCGGCCGCGGTCTCGTCGAGGTCGAGCAGGCCGCCCTTCTCGATCTCGAAGCCGTGTGGGCGCAGCTCCGGGTCGGGCACCTTCTCGGCCAGCGCGACGGCGGAGGTCACCAGCACAGCTGGCTCACCCGTGTCACTCAACAGCGCATCGAGCGCCGCGATCCGCAGGCCCACCAGGTGTGGCGGGGGCGCGAGGTGCGACTCGTAGCGAACGCCGCGCGCGGGGTAGAAGCGCACCGCCCGCGGCGCCATGAAGGCGCGCAGGTCGGCGGCGAGGTCGCGGGCGGCGCGGTCGTCGCCGGCCACCACCAGCGCGGGGCGGTCGGCCTCGGCGTCGAGCAGCGCGGCCAGCAGGTAGGGCCGCAGGCTGGCCGACACGAAGACGCGCTGGGGCTCGGCGCGCGCGGCCTCGCTAAGGGCTTCCACCTCAGGCGACTCGTGGGCGTATGTGAGCAGCTCTCTGAGCGAGTCAGGCACGACAAACGACCGCGCAACGCCGCGCGGCCACCTCCCCGTCGATTCTAGGGGGCGGCCATGGCGGCCTCGCGGGCCTCGGCGAATGTCGGGTAGCCGTGGAACGCGACCATCAGGCCGCCGCGGTAGGTCCAGCGCTGGCCCAGCTCGATGTCCACGTCCACGCCCTCGTGGGAACGCGCGCGGAAGCGGGCCTTGACCACGATCTCGTCGCCGATCTCCTCCTCCTCGAGGTGGTCCAGCGCGATCCACTCCCAGGGCTCCTGGAAGGAGATCAAGAAGTCGCGAATCCCCTGTTTCCCCACATACACGTCGTCGCTGTCCAGGAAAACGTCGCCCGGGTACCAGCGCACCTCCTCGCTGACGGCCTCGAGCGCCGACTCCAGGTCTTCCGCGTTCCAGCGCTCGATCGCCCGCCTCAGGTTCTCGCGGTTGGACTCGCTCATGCCGCACCCACCAGGCGCTCCAGCTCGTCGGCGGCGCGCGACACCAGGTCCCGGACCTCGTCGTCGGGCTCCCTGAAGCGGCCGAGCACGTAAGCCGAGACCACCTCCGGGTCCGTGGAGTCGGGGCGCCCGACTCCCGCGCGGATGCGGTGGAAGTCGGCGCCGCCCAGCTCGCGCTTCAGCGACTTCAGGCCGTTGTGCCCCGCCAGGCCGCCGCCGAGGCGCGACTGGACCGTGCCGAATGGCAGGTCGATCTCGTCGTGCACGGCCACCACGTGGTCGAGGTCCACGCCGAGCGCGCCGCGGGCGGGGCTGGCCGCGCGGCCCGCGTCGTTCATGTAGGTCTGGGGCAGCAGCACGGCCACGCGCGGCCCGCCCGGGCCGGTGCGGCCGTGGGTGTACAGGCCGCCGTAGCGCTTCTTGGCCTTCGGCAGCCCCCAGCGCTCGGCGGCCAGGGCGGCCACCTCGAAGCCGAGGTTGTGGCGCGTGCGGGCGTAGCGGTCGCCGGGGTTCCCGAGCCCTACGACCAGCCAGTCGACCTTCCCCCCGTCGCCGCGATCCCCGCGACCCAAGAACCTCATCCGCGCGCACTCGGCCGAGCCGAGCGCTTGCGGCGGGCGGACATCTAGGAGTCGCCGCCTCCGGAGTCCTCGCCGCCTTCGCCGCCGTCACCGGAGGTCTCGCCCTCGCCGCCCTCAGCGCCCTCCTCACCCTCGGCGGGCTCGATCGGCTCGCCGTCCTCGCCGATCAGCACCGTCTCCTCCTCGACCTCGGGCTCCTCGACCTCGGTCGGCACCACGAGCGTCGCGATGATGGTCTCCTCAGGGTCGTCCAGGAAGGTGACCCCGGCCGGCGCGTGGATCTCCGCCAGGTGCATCGTGGCCGCGATCTCCATGCCGGAGACGTCCACGGTGATGTTGTCGGGGATCTCGCCGGGCAGCGCCTCGATGTTGAGCTCGCGCGTGACGTGCTCGAGCACGCCGCCCTCCTTGACGCCGGGCGCCTCCTCGACGCCGGTCAGCTCGATGGAGACCGTGGTCTCGATCTTCTCGTCGAGGCGGACCTCGAGCAGGTCGATGTGCACGATCTCGTCGCGCACGGGATGGATCTGCTGGTCCTTGACGATCACCGGCAGAGCCTTGGCGTCGCCCACCTTCGCGTCGAAGAGCGCGCCACCCGAGAGCACCTGGCGCAGCTGGCGGAACTGGACCTTGAACGAGGTGGACTCCTCCTGGCCCGTACCGCCGTAGATCACGCCCAGCACGTAGCCGGCGCGGCGCAGGCGGCGGGCCTCGCGGGAGCCCCGCTCCGGGCGCTCCTCGAGGGCAATCGAAAGTCTGCTTCCATCGGCCATGGCGGCTCGCCAGTGTAGCGAGGGGCGGCAACCGCGCTCCGCCGCAAAGCAGCAGGCTCGGCCTGCTGCGCGCGGATGGTCGCCGCGGATGGTCGTATTCTCGATCGGGCATGGCGCGCGACGACGAGAACGAGATCCCGAAGGGCCGCATCCGCAGGACCACCCAGCTCGGCTCGGTGGTGGGCGGCGAGGGCGCTCGCTACGCCGGGACGCGCGCCCGCAACTTCGCCCGCTCGCCCGAGGCGGCCGCCGAGGCGCTCGACAATCGCCACATGGAGGCAGCCGAGCGGATGGTCGAGACGCTCGGGAAGATGAAGGGCGCGGCGATGAAGATCGGCCAGCTGGCCTCCTTCATCGACACGGAGTTCCTGCCGCCGGAGTACCGCGACCTCTACCAGAACCAGCTCTCCCAGCTGCGCACCTCGGCGCCGCCGATGCCCTGGAAGACGGTCCGCAAGGTGCTCGACGAGGAGTGGGACGAGTTCCCCGAGGAGCTGTTCGAGGAGCTCGAGGAGACTCCCGCCGCCGCGGCGTCGATCGGCCAGGTGCACCGCGCCGTGCTGCCCGATGGCCGCAAGGTCGCGGTGAAGATCCAGTACCCGGGCGTGGCCGACGCGCTGCGGGCCGACCTTCAGAACGCCGGCATGCTGATGCGCCTGGCGAAGGCCTTCGCGCCGGGCCTGGACGCTGGCGCGGCCGCCAAGGAGCTGCGCGAGCGCGTGCTCGAGGAGCTCGACTACGAGTACGAGGCGCAGAACCAGCGCTCCTTCTCGCGCGCCTACCGCGGCCACCCGTTCATCCACGTGCCCGATGTGATCACGCGGCTGTCCACCCAGCGCGTGCTGGTGAGCGAGTGGGTCGACGGCGTCGGCTTCGACGACATAAAGGCGCTGCCACAGGCCGAGCGCGACCGCTTCGGCGAGATCGTCTACCGCTTCTGCTTCGGCTCGATCTACCACCTGCAGCACTTCAACGCCGACGCGCATCCGGGCAACTACCTGCTGATGGAGGACGGCCGCGTGGCGTTCCTCGACTTCGGCATGACCAAGCACCTCGACGAGGACCAGATCGAGCTCGAGATCGCCGCGCTCGCGGCGGCCTTCGACGACGACCCGGAGCGGCTGCGGGTGGCGCTGCACGACCTCGGTTTCCTGAACGACCCCCGCAAGGTCGACGCCGAGCTCCTCATGGAGCACGTGCGCGCGATCGGCGGCTGGTACATGGAGGATCGCGAGGTCACTATCGACTCGGCGCGAGTGATGGAGGCGATCACCGCGGTGTCCGACCCGCGCTCGAGCTTCTACCGGCTCATGCGGCGCGAGAACCTGCCGGCCAACGAGCTGATGGGCAGGCGCATGGAGTCGGGCGTCCTGGCCGTGCTCGGCCAGCTGAACGCTACGCGCAACTGGTTCCGGATCGGCAGCGAGTGGTGGTTCGCCGGCGAGCCCGCCACCGAGCTGGGCCGCGAGGAGTGGGCCTACTTCGAGTCGCGCGGCGCCACGCGCGCCCGGCGCGTGGCCGCGCGCCCCTAGTGACCTGAGTCGGAGATCCGCTGGCAGTAGGAGGCGAGGCTGTCGAGGATCTGATCGGCGGTCTTGTGCCAGACGTAGGGCCTTGGGTCCTCGTTCCAGTTGGTGACCCAGGTGCGGATCGAGGCGACGAGGTC
>JBBQRG010000076.1:0-13695 GCA_038215095.1 Solirubrobacterales bacterium
GTAGGGGTACGACTTGTCGTCGCGCAGCCGCACGTTGAACAGCGGCTTGTGCATCTTGATGAAGCGCTGCTCGGCCAGCAGCGCCTCGGCCTCGGTCTCGGTGACGATGAAGTCCACCTCGGCGATCTGGTCGATCATGTCGGCCGAGCCCCGCGCGCCCTGCTTCGCGAGGGAGAAGTGACCCGCGACCCGCTTCCTGATCGAGCTCGCCTTACCGACGTAGATCACCTTGCCGCGCGAGTCCTTGAACAGGTAGACGCCCGGGGAGTCGGGCAGGGAGCGGCGCTGTTCGGTGATGTCGGGGACGGTGGCCACCCCTACCGAGGATAAGGAGGGCGGCTGCCGGCGCTCAGACGAGCGCCCGGCCGACGGACTCGGCGACGCAGGCGGGCTTCTCCGAGCCCTCCACCTCGACCGTCCACTTCTGGGTGATCTGCCACCAGCCGTCGCCGACCTCGTCCACCGTGAGCACCTCGACGCTCGCGCGGACCTTCGCGCCGCTCGGCACCGGCGCAGGGAACCGCACCTTGTTCCAGCCGTAGTTGACGCCGAGCTTGAAGCCGCCCGACTGGAGCACGTCCTTGCGGAAGCCGTCGATCAGGCTGAGCGTGAGGTTGCCGTGGGCGACGGTGCCGCCGAACGGGCTGTCGCTCTTCGCGCGCTCCACGTCCACGTGGATCCACTGGTCGTCGCCGGAGACCTCGGCGAACTGGTCGATCAGCTCCTGCGTGATCTCGCGCCAGTCGCTCGGTCCGACGGTCTGCCCGACCAGCTCCTTCAGCTCGTCGATGCCGTTGACGGTGATGGGTGCCACGCCCGGCAGGCTAGTGGTCCGCGGCCACGATCGCGGGTACGCTGACCGCGTGGCTCGCAGGTGGCTGATCCTCGTGCTGGTCGCGGGCGCGGCGGCCGCCCTCGGAGGCGCGACGGCGGCGGCGGGGCCGGCCGCACACTCGAGCGCGGCGACGGCCTATGTCGGCCGCTTCGGTCCGCCCGGCTTCTATTCGCGCTTCGGCAAGCCGAGCGCATACAAGCCACGCCAGCTCCACCCGTTCTCCGCCGACGACAACGCCTACCTGTACAGCCTGCACTGGAAGGACTGGGGCCACGGCACGGCGAGGGCAACCGGCAAGGCGGCCGCCAACGACTGCCAGCCGAATTGCGCACAGGGCCACTTCGTGCACGCGCACGGTGCCCGCGCCAGGGCGTACCGCCTGCGCTCGGGCGAGTGCCACGGCAAGCCCGGCCGCTTCTACACCCGCACGCGGCTCCACTTCCCGAAGAAGACGCACCTGAACGACTTCACCGTGAAGCTGGTCATCGGCTGCGGCGTGACCTGACCTCTGGCCCGGCGGCTAGTCCACGAGCCTCACCTCCCAGTTCGCCGCGATCGGCAGCTCGCCCGCGCCGCCCAGCAAGCCGAGGATCCTCGCCACGTAGGCGCGCGTCTCGGCGATCGGCGGCAGGCCGCCGGCGCGCTCCACCGCCCCCGCCCCTGCGTTGTAGGCCGCCAGCGCCAGGGCCACCTTGCCGCTGAAGCGCTTCAGCAGGTCGCTCATGAGGTAGGCCTGCGCATCGATCGCGGCCGCGGCGTCATAGGGGTTCGCCAGGCCGTACGCGCCCGCCGTGCCCGGCATGAACTGGGCGATGCCCTCCGCGCCGGCGCCGCTGCGGGCGAACGGGTTGAAGCCGGACTCGGCGTAGAGCTGGGCGGCGAGCAGGTTCACCGGCACGTTCCAGCGCAGCGCGGCCCGGGCGATGTCGTCGTGGAAGCGGGCGGGCACGAAGCTCGGCATGGCACGGCGGCTGTCAGCGCTGCCGTCGCCGGGCGGCCGCCACCCCTCCGGGTCGGCCTGCGCGGCCGGCGTCGTGCCGGGGTGGGTGCCGAGGCCGAAGTGCCAGGGCTCCCAGGCGTAGCGCTTGAGGAAGCCGAGCCGGGGCGCGTTCGCGGCCAGCCAGGCGTAGGCGCCGGGCGGCCCCAGGTCGAGCTCGGTACCCAGCCGGTGCAGCGACCTGCCCGGCGGCGCTACCCACTTCGGGTCGGGATGGGCGGCGAACAGCTTCGCCTGCTCGGCATCGGAGCGAAAGCCGCTCGTGATCGACAGTTCGATGCCCGCCCGGCGCGCGGCCGCGGCCAGGCGGTCGAAGGCCGCGGCGGTCTCGGGACGCATCGGCTTTCCCATGCGATAGGCGAGCGGGCCGTCGTAGCCACCCCCACTCGCCTGCCCCGGCTGGCCGAGCGTGATGTCCGTCGACGGGACGAACTCCGCGCCGGCGCGCGCCGACACCGCGACCGCGGTCGGTCCCCTACGGCCGGGCACGCGAACGCGGCCCTCGCCGCGCAGCGCCACGTGGACCCGCGTCGGGCCGAATCCCGTCCCGGGGTAGGTCAAATCGGCGGCCGCGAGATGGACGCCGTTGCGCTTCGCCGCGCCGACGGCCGCGGCCTTGCCAAGCGCTCGGTAGCGCAGCTCCGGCAGGTGCGCGGGATTGGGCACGCCCGGTGCCAGGAAGGCGGGCAGGAACAGGCGTGGGTACGCGGTACGCATGGCACGCGCGGCCGACATGGCCGCGAGGTCGGCGGCGCGCTGGTGCCTGCCCTTCCCGCCGAGCGCCTGGCCGAATGCGGACATCACAAGCGAGCCGGCCAACAGCGCCGCCATTACGCCCAGCAGAAGGAGGGTGGCCTGGCCGGCCTCGCCGCGACGCCTCACCACGCCGCCTCGCAGAGGTCGGCCAGCGCCGCGATGGCGCGCCCCAGCTCCCCACGGGCCTGCCGGCCGCCGAGAGCCAATTGCGCTCCCATCCGGGAGTCCGGCAGTCGCAGTCCGGCGTCATCGCCGCGGTCGGCACGGTTTCGCACGACCACCGGCTCCGGCCCGACGCGGCGAACGCACTCGGAGGCAACTCGCGCGAGCGCCGGCTCGACGCCCGGAGCCGCGACGAGGACCACCCTGTCGGCGATCCCGGCAGCCGGGCCGTCCACCTCCACGCTGCCCGCGTCGATCACGAGCGGCGCGAAGTAACGCGCCGTGTCGGCGAGGGCGTGCGCGTCGGCTCCCTCGACCAGGCACAGGCGGCCGACCGCGGTGGTGCTCGCCCCCGGCACATCCTCGAGAGCGCCCGCCAGCCTGCCCGCGGCGGGCGTGGCGAGCGGGATGCCGCCCACCGCAGCGGGCGACGCCACGGCGGCTGTGCCTGCCTGGTCGCGCCCGGCGAGCTCGGCCGCCAGCGCGCGCGACACGACCGTGCCGCCGCAGCGCCGGGCGAGACCGAAGACGGCGATCACTGGCCGCAGCGCCGCGGCATGCGGCGGCGCTGCCGGAGGCGGCCAGGGACCTAGCGGCGGCGCGGCGGCTGGCATTTGCGCGGCGAGCGCCGGGTCGGGAAGCGCAACCAGCGGAGCGGGCGCCGGGCCGGCCGGGTCGACTGGCTCCAGGAAGAAGTTCTCCACCTGTGCGGCCGCCGCCGCGAGCACTCCCCTGGCGGTTCGGGGGGTCATGGGGCGTTCACCGCAGCCTCGGCCGTGACCTCGAGCCGCCGGGAGACCAGACGCAGCAGGGAGGGCGGCTGCAGGTGAACCCGGACGCGGCCATGGCCGGAGTCCACCCGCGGGTGGGCGCGCGACCAGCCGGGCAGCGATTCGCGGGCGCCCGCTGCGACGTCTGTCCCGGCTGCCATCGCGAGCGCGCCGGCCTCGGCCGCGTTGCCCGCCAGCACGCTCGCGTAGCCGACAGCCCCCAGCTGGAACAGCACCAGGCAGAGGGCGAGCAGCGCCGGGACGGAGCCAAGCAGCTCGACGCTCGCCTGCCCGCTCTCGGACCGGCTCATCGCGACCGCCCGAACGAGGATGTGGCCGAAACCGAGACAGGGCTGCGCCAGCGACGCACGACGAGCGGCACCCGTACCCGCACCACCACACCACCGGCATGGCGCCGGCTCACGTCGAGGCCGCGCTCCAGCGAGCGCGGCAGCACGCTGCGGGCCCCGGCGACCGGGCTCCTCCCCACCGCCTCCGCCCGTGCGGCCACCCGAGCGGCCTGCGCGCTCAGCCACATCGTGTGACCGGCGAGCACGAGCTGCCACCCGACGAGCGCCGCGACCAGCGCCGCCGGCACTACGCCAAGCAGCTCAACGGACGCCTGGCCACGCTCACTGGGTGGATAGAAGGGCACACCGGCACGCTCCCGCCGAACGACCGACGGGACAACACGCGAGGGCTACGAGAGCGTGAATAGATGCGCGCCCGGCGCCGATGACCCGGAACCCCGCTGCGAAAATCGCGAGTACCTATGCGGATCGGGCTTAGCTTCGCCATCGCTGTCTTGGTGCTGACCGGGTGCGGTGACCGAGCATCTCCAAGCAAAGCTCCAAACCGCCCCGAGCCAGTGCTCGGCGCTCAGTCAACCTCCACGCCCGAGCGCACCGGCACGCACGCGTCCAGGCAACACACTGCAACAGCAGCGCGCCCTCGCATCACGCAGCGGCCAATCCCCTTTCCAGCCAAGCGACGAAGCGAGACCATCGCTTACTCCGCGGGCCACTACGGGACGCCGACGGCGCACCTCAACCCCAAGGTGATCGTCGAGCACTACACGGCCTCGTCCACCGCATCGTCAGCGTTCAACACCTTCGCCGGCGACCGCGCTGACGTAGAGCTGCACGAGCTACCCGGCGTTTGCTCGCACTTCCTCATCGACCGCGACGGAACGATCTACCAGCTCGTTCCGCTCACTTTGATCTGCCGCCACACGGTCGGCCTCAACGACGTCGCGATCGCGATCGAGCACGTTGGCAACTCTGACCATGAGGTCCTCAGCAACCGCGCTCAGCTCGTCGCCTCGCTGAGGCTCACGAGGTGGCTGCGCTGCCGCTACGGGATCGCGCTTCGAAACGTCATCGGACACTCTGAGAGCTTGTCCTCGCCCTACCACCATGAACGGGTCGCGGCACTGAGGACCCAGACCCACTCTGATTTCCAGCATGGGTCCATGAACGCCTACCGCCGGAAGCTAGGTAGGAGCTGCTGATCAGCAGCCGACGGGTTCTGCCTTTGCAGGGTCGACGTGGCCGTCCACCCAATCCGCCACCTCGGTGAGCATCCGCTGACCGCTGGCGAACCTGCCGTCTGACGGGAGCGCCGCGACCGTCACCACTACCGGGTGGCTACCGCCGTCGAACTCCAGCACACCGACCTGGCGCACAAGGTAGCCGCCGCCCTCGCCCGGGCCCCATCCGCCCTTGAACTTCGCTGGAACACCTGCGGAGCCCAAGCCCCAACGCTGTCCTGGCACGACCTCGCTCATCAACCGCAACAGGTAGCCAGCAGAGGCCCGGTCGGGCACGCAGCCGGCCGCGAGCCTGGATACGAAACGGTGCTGGCGAGCCAGAGACCACTCGGTTTGCCCGTACGGCGAGAACCCGTCGCGACCCTGGGTCGAGATGTTGGTGGCCGTATCGCCGGCCTTTCTGAGCGGGTCGCCGACTGCCGTCGCCGCTCCTTCGAGGCCTCCGTGCCGCCTCTCGAGCTCCTCGAAGAGCGCAGCGGCCGCCGAGTTGTCCGACGCCGTGATCGCTCTGCGTATGTCTTCCGCGTCCGGGCGGCTCAACCCCCGTGGCCCGCGCGCGTCCGCCAAGATCTCGGCGGCTATCGCCAGCTTGATGGTTGACCATGCCTTTCCGGTGGTCAGGTCGCCCAGCTGCTGTCGCGCGGGCTCGCCCACGCGCCCGACGGTCAGACCGACCTGACCGCCAAGCCCCGCCGCCAGCTGCCCGAACGAGGCGACATCAGAGGCATCGAGCAGATCCCCGCCAAGACCAGGCTCGCCCCCGCCACAGCCAGCCGCGCTGAAAACGAGCAAGCACGCGATGAGCAGCAACCGGATTGCGGGCAGCACGCCTGCCCGGCCGCGCGTTAAGGGGCGCGGTTGGCTACCCGTACGTTCGATATTTCGTCCACACCCAAAAGATCCCGTACGAGCACAGCGCCAGCAGGCCGAGCCAGATCAGGATGCCCGCGCCACCGATGCCGTAGAGGCGGTTGGTCGCGGTGAAGGTGACGAGCGCCAGCCCGATCGAGGCGTAGAGCACCAGCCGCTGGGCCGGCTCGAGCGAGTCGAGCTCGAAGCGGCGCTCGCGGAAGAGGCGGTAGGCGAGGAAGGCGATCGACGCGAAGAAGAGGATCGTGAGCAGCGTGACCGCGGCGTCCAGCGCCGACCCGCCGCCGGGCAGGACCACGATGGCGAGCGCCACGAGCGCCACGATTCCGAACTTCCAGGCGAACTGCATCAGGGCAGAAGGCTAGTAGCCGTCATGCTCGCGAAAGCGCTCTCGCGAGGCCTCGATCTCCTTGACCGCCTCCTCGCGCGGGTACCAGCCGTCCACCGTGACCTTCTTCTGCTCGAGGTCCTTGTAGATCGAGAAGAAGTGCGAGATCTCGTCGCGCATCGGCTTCGGCAGGTCCTCCAGCTTCTCCATGCCGTTCCAGCCCGGGTCGGTCAGCGGCACCGCGAGCACCTTGTCGTCGATGCCCTTGTCGTCCTCCATGCGGAACAGGGCGATCGGCTTCACGTCGATCATGCAGCCGGGGAAGGTCGGCTCGGACACGCAGACGATCACGTCGAGCGGGTCCTCGTCCTGGCCGAGCGTCTCCGGAATGAAGCCGTAGTCGGTCGGATAGACGACCGACGAGAAGAGGAAGCGGTCGAGGACCAGGCGCTCGCGCTCGTGGTCCCACTCGTACTTGTTCCTGCTCCCCTTCGGGATCTCGACGATGCAGGCGAAGGAATCGTCGGGCACGGGATGCGAAAGGGTATCGTTCGCGCCGATGCACCTGCTCGCGACTCTGGTCCTCTTCGCCAGCGACAACGGCGAAGGTCTCCTCGGCGAGACCGACGACAAGATCGTCACCTTCACGGCGCTCGGCCTGGTGGTGTTCTTCACCCTCACGGTGATCCTGCTCTCCGCCCTCCAGGGCCACCTGGAGAAGCGCAAGGAGCAGCGCAAGGCGGCCGAGCTGCGCCGCCGCGTCGGCTGGTAGCTCGCACCCCTTCTCCACCTCTTCACACAGGACCCCACTCGCAGCGCCAGAGTGAGCCCTGCAGATCCCTCCTGTGCATGGCCCCGACCTCCCCGCCGGGGCCACGCGCGTTTCTGGGAGAGTTCGGCCGGTGAGCGGCGAGGACGTGACCTACGAGAGGCTGGGCGCCGCGGCCGTGGTCACGATCGACCGCCAGGAGCGTCGCAACGCGGTCGACGGACCCACCGCGGAGCTGCTGGCGGAGGCCTACGACCGCTTCGAGGCCGACCACGACGCCCGCGTGATGGTGCTCACCGGCGCCGGCGGGGTCGCCTTCTGCGCCGGGGCGGACCTCAAGGCCATAGAGAGCCTGGGCCCGCGGCTGGACGACCCGCGCGGGCCGCTCGGCTTCACGCGGGTGGTGCCCACCAAGCCCACGATCGCCGCGATCTCGGGCTGGTGCCTGGCCGGCGGCTTCGAGCTGGCGCTGTGGTGCGACCTGAGGATCGCCACCCGCGACTCGCGCCTGGGGTTCCCGGAGCGCCGCTGGGGAGTCCCGCTGATCGACGGCGGCACGCAGCGCTTGCCCCGGATCGTGGGCCTGGGCCGTGCCCTCGACCTGATCCTGACCGGGCGCATCTTGGAGACGCCCGAGGCCGAGGCGATGGGCCTGCTCACCGAGGTGGTGCCCGAGGGCGCCCACCTGGAGCGGGCGCTCGAGATCGCCGAGGCGCTGGCGCGCTTCCCGCAGGACACGATGCTCCTCGACCGCGGCGCGGCGATTCAGGGCACGACGCTGCCCCTGGCCGAGGGTCTCGAGCTGGAGTCGCGCAGCGGCCCCGCGACGCTCGAGACCGCCTGGAAGGGCGCCTGGCGCTTTGCCGGCGGCGAGGGCCGCGGCGGCGCGGGCGCGGGCGTCTAGCCTTCGGCCGTGTGAGTCAAGCGCCGGCGATCGAGGTCTCCGACCTCCGCAAGGACTACGGGCCGGTCGAGGCCGTGCGAGGCCTGTCCTTCGGCGTGGAGCGCGGCCAGGTGTTCGGGCTGCTCGGCCCGAACGGGGCCGGCAAGACCACCACGGTCGAGATCCTCGAGGGCTACCGCGACCGCACGGCGGGCGACGTGCTCGTGCTCGGGCACGACCCGGAGGTCCGCGACCGCGAGCTCCAGCAGCGCGTGGGCATCGTGCTCCAGAGCTCGGGCCTCTACCCGCGCGTGACGGTGCGCGAGGCGGTCGAGCACTTCGGAAAGGCCTACCCCGCCCCGCGGGACACGAGCGAGACCGTGGCGCTGGTGGGCCTCGAGGACAAGGCCGACGCGCGGGCCAACGAGCTCTCCGGCGGCCAGCGCCGGCGCCTCGACCTGGCCCTGGCGCTGGTGGGCGACCCCGAGCTGATCTTCCTCGACGAGCCCACCACCGGCTTCGACCCCGCGGCCCGGCGCACCGCCTGGAACGCGGTGCGCCGGCTCAAGGAGCTCGGCAAGACCGTGCTGCTGACAACGCACTACCTCGAGGAGGCCCAGGCGCTGGCCGACCGCGTGGCGATCGTCAAGGACGGCCAGATCGTGGCCGAGGGCCCACCATCGGAGCTGCGGCCCGGATCTGCGAGCTACCGCGTGTCGTACCTGTCGGCGGGTCGGCGCGTGGAGCACCGCACCGACGACCCCACCGAGCTCCTGCACCGCCTGACGCGCGACGCGCTCGCGCGCGAGGAGCGGCTGGAGGGACTCGAGGTGGCGCGGCCCACGCTCGAAGAGGTCTACCTCGAGCTGACCGCCGAGGATGAGCAGTGAGCGCCGTCGCCCTGGCCTGGGAGCAGTTCCGCTTCGAGCGCCGGCTGTTCTGGCGCAACCCGAGCGCGGCCTTCTTCAACTTCTTCCTGCCGCTGATCCTGCTGCTGCTGATCGCCTCGGTCTTCGCCCAGAAGTCCGACGAGCTCGAGGTGCTGATCCCCGGGATCGCCGGCATGAGCGTGATGGCCACCACCTTCAACGCCTTCAGCTTCAACCTCACCTTCCTGCGCGAGGAGGGCATCCTGAAGCGCGTCCGCGGCACCCCGATCCCAACCGGCTCCTACCTGGCCGGCGTGATCGGCTCGGCGGTGGCGAACGCGTTCGTGACGGTCGCGCTGGTGGTCGTGATCGGCCACCTCCTCTACGGCGTCGAGTGGCCTCGCGAGCCGCTGACGCTGCTGCTGTTCACCGGCCTCGGCGTGATCAGCTTCGCCTCGCTCGGCATCGCCTTCGCGCAGGCCATCCCGAACGTGGACTCGGCCCCGGCCTACTCGAACGCCATCTTCCTGCCGGTGATCTTCATCTCGGGCGTGTTCTACTCGTCGAACGACCTGCCGCCGGTGCTCAAGGCAATCGCCGAGGCGCTGCCGCTCAAGCACGTCATCGACGGCCTCTCGGCCGGCATCGTGGGCTCGTCGGTGCACACGGGCGTCGCCGCGCTGGTCGTCGGTGGCTGGGCGCTGGCGGGCATCGCCCTGTCCGCCCGCTTCTTCCGCTGGAGCTAGGCCCCGCTGAGGCCGGACGCGGTCACGGGGATGCCGTGGGGAGCGACCGCGGGGGCGACCTCGCCCTCTTCGCGCAGGGCGGCCACGAAGGCCGCGACGATCATCGGGTCGAACTGGCTGCCGGCGCAGCGCAGCAGCTCGCCGCGCGCGGCCTCGGGTGAGCGCGCGCTGCAATAGGCGCGCTCGCCGATCATCGCCTCGTAGGCGTCCGCGACGGCGATGATGCGGGCCTCGAGCGGGATCTCGTCGCAGGCCAGCTGGCGCGGATAGCCCTTGCCGTCGAGCCGCTCGTGGTGAGCGACGATCCATTCGCGAATGTCCGCGAAGGCGTCGTCGGCGAGGATGCGCGCGCCGATCTCGGGGTGGCGGCGCAGCGGCCGCCACTCCTCCTCGGTGAGCCTCCCGGGCTTGCGCAGGATCTCGTCGGGCAGGCCGATCTTGCCCACGTCGTGCAGGATGCCGGCGGTCTCGATTCGCTTGACGCGGTCGGGCGGGAGGCCGAGCTTGGCGGCGACCAGGCCGCAGTAGCGGCCCACCGTGCGGCAATGGTCGGCGGTGCCGGAGTCGCGCAGGTCGAGCGCCTCCGCCAGGCCCAGCAGGGTCGCCAGCTGCACGTCGGCGCTAGCGGCGCGCTGGCGGACGAGCGGGGCGATCTCCTCGCTGTAGATGACGGAGCGGTTGCGGCCGAGCTGCTTGGCCGCGTAGAGCGCCTGGTCGGCCGCGTTCAACAGCTCGTCAGCGGTCACGCCGTCGCGCGGGTACGAGGCCAGGCCCAGGCTCACCGTGAGCGGCACGGTCTCGCCGCGGAAAGCCTCCTCGACGGTCGAGCGCATGCGCTCCGCGATCGCCCAGGCCATCTCGCCGCCCGCCTGGGGCAGCAGGAGTGCGAACTCCTCGCCGCCCGTTCGCGCAACGGCGTCGGGGCGCCGCATGCCGGCGATCAGCAGCTGGCCCACGCGCACCAGGGCGGCGTCGCCGGCGGGGTGGCCGAGCTGGTCGTTCAGCGACTTGAAGTGGTCGAGGTCGCCGAGAACTACGGCGAGCTCGCGGCCCTCGCTGGCGGCTCGCTCCACCTCGGCGCCGAAGCTCTCTTCGAAGCCGCGGCGGTTCTGGAGGCCGGTCAGCGGGTCCGTGCGGGCCGCGTCGGCCAGGCGGCTGACGATCTCGGCGACGCGTGTGCGCAGCGCACCCACGAGCACGGCGGCCGCCAGAGCCGAGGCCATCGTGGCCAGGAAGCGGGGAGCGCCCTCCACGAGCGTGGAGGTCATGCTGAGCACGAGCGCGTAGGAGCCCGCGATCAGCGCGAGCTGCACGATCACCTGGCGTGTGCTGAAGAAGTAGGCGCTGCTAAGCGCGACCCAGACGTAGATCACCTGCACGTCGATCCAGGAGTTGGCCCCGCCGACGGCGGTCAGTGCCGAGCTCAGCAGGGTGGCCATCGCGGCGCTCGCGGGGAGCGCCCAGCCGGGCAGCCGGCCCGCGCCGAGGCGCAGCAGCAGCGCAACCAGCGCGGCCGCGCCGGCGAGGGCGAGCAGCATCACGCGGGAGCCGTTGGGGGGTTGGGGCAGGGCGCCCAGCAGCAGCGCCATCGCCGCGGCGCAGCCCCAGAGGCCGGCCGCGAGCCTGGACATGACCTCGGGATCCGCTCCGGGCGGAACCCATGCCCTTGCGGGCGTTGAAGGCCGAGTCATACCCGTCACACGGAACTTTTCGGCTCGTTCGTGCCCGGGCGTGATACCCCCGGACGCATGTTTGAACTCGCGCTTCCGCTGGTCTAAAGGCGAAGCGCGTGGCCGTGGCTGCGCAGCCAGGCCTCCCATTCGCGCCAGCCTGGGGAGCGGGCTCCCACCAGGCGCCAGAAGCGCTGCGAGTGGTCCTGAACCTCGAGGTGGGCGACCTCGTGCTCGATCACGTAGTCGAGCACCTCGGCGGGCGCCAGCAGCAGCCGCCAGTTGAAGCTCATCGCCCCGGACGACGAGCAGCTGGCCCAGCGCGTGCGCTGGCCGCGGATCTGGAGCGTGGTGGAGCGCGTGCCGGCGCGCGCCGTGGCGCGCGCGAGCCTGGGCGCCACCTCGGCGCGGGCCCTGCGCCGGTACCAGCGCTCGAGCGCGTCGCGCAGCGTCTCGGGCCCGGCGTCGGCCACGGCGACGTGCAGCACGGCGCCGCGGCGCGCCACGTGCGGGCGGACCCGGCCCGGCTCCACGCGCACGCGCAGCTCCAGGCGCTCGCCCAGGTAGGGCACCTCGCCGCCGTGCTCGAGCCTGGCGGGAGGCAGCTCGGCGTCCGTCTGTGCCATGCGCCGCAGGGTGCGCTCGATCCAGGGGCGCTTCTCCTCCACGAACGGCTCGACCTTGTGCTCGGGGAAGCGGCGCGGCACCACGACCTCGACGCCCTCCCCGCCCACCAGGATGCGGGCGTGGCGGGCGCGGTCGGAACGCCTGATGCGGTAGGGAATGGAGGTCATTCGCGCAGTTGGACAAGCAGCCGGCTCGGCCGGCTGCGCAGTCATTCGTATTCGATCAGCGTACGCGCGCCGGAGGACGCCCGGCGGCCCTCGCGAACGTCGTCGTAGATCTGGGCCACGCCGCGGGCCAGCGAGGGCCAGGAATAGCGCTTGCGCGCCTCCTCGTAGGCGGCCTCGCCGCGCCGCCGGCGCTCGCCGGCGTCCCCTGCCGCCTCCACGATCGCCTCCACCAAAGCGTCCTCGTCGTCCGGGGGCACCAGCCAGCCCGTGCGGCCGTCGTCCACGATCTCCGCGGGCCCGTGGGCATCGGCCGCCATTACCGGCACGCCGCACGCCATCGTTTCCACCAGCACCTGGCCGAACTGCTCACGCACCGAGGGGAGTACCAGCAGGTCGGCCGCGTTCAGCCCGTCCGGCAGGTCGCGGTGGCCGCGCCAGCCCGCCAGGAACACCTCGGGGTCGCCCGTCTCCTGCACCACCTCGAGCGGGTGCTCGCCCTCCCATTCGCCCGGAAAGCCGCCCAGCAGCACCAGCGGCGCCGGCCGCTCCAGTCGCTCGCGTGCACGCGCGTGCGCGCGGATGAGAAGGGGGATGCGCTTGACCTCGGTGAAGCGTCCCACGTACAGCAGCACCGGGCCGCCAGCGCGGAACGGCTCCAGCTGCTCGTCGCTGTAGGAGACGCTGCCCGGCTCGCCCGACGTATCCCAGCCGCGCGGCTCCTGGCAGAGCCAGCGCCGCCATAGCGCGAGCCGCTCGTCACCCTCGACCGGGCGCCGCTGAAAGCCCGCGGGGTCGAAGCCGTTGGGGGCCCAGACCACGCGCTCCGGGTCTACGCCGAGCAGGTCGGGCACGCGCCGCACGGCGTCGGGGGAGAGCACGAAGAGGCGCTCGCAGCCGGCCGCCCAGCGCCGCATCCGCTCCGCCCAGGCCTCGGCGTGGTCCCAGCCTTCGGGCGGCCCCTGCTCGATCTCGCGCAGCATCAGCAGCTCAGTGCCGTGCAGGTGGCCCACGCGGGGCAGGTCGGGAAACGCCCGCTCCGCGGCCTCGTGGATCGGCGTGAGGTGGTGCAGGTGGAGCACGTCGGCCTCCCCCGCCCCCGCCTCCGCCAACTGCTTCTCCCATACGGCCACCAGCCGCTCGTAGCCGTCGTCGTCCACGCTCGCGAAGACGCGGTCAGGGGCGCCGGGGCGGTCCTCGTAGGACGGCTGGAAGTCCTCAGCCGTCTCATAGTCGAGCGCGTGCACGTCGAGGCCCTCGTAGAAGGTCTGGGCGTGGGTCTCGTCGCCAGGCCCCCCCAACGAGCCACAGGCGATCGACACATCCCAGCCGGCATCCGGCAGCGAGCCGGCGAGGTAGCGCGCCACCTGCGCCGAGCCGCCGCGCGGAAAGAACAGCAGGCCCATGACCACCTGAGAGCGCCCCACGGACCGATCGTACATCCGTCCATCTACCTCAAAGCGGGGAGGGATCGGTCGACACAGCCCTTGCAGCCGGGAATCAGGACTCCGGCACTTTCCCCCAAAAACCATGCACTCAGGAGGCAACAGCGCGATGAGCAAGAGCAAGAAGGTACTTCGCACCATCCTGGTGGCCGGTGTGCTCAGCGCGCTTGCCGCCCTCGCCACTTTCTCGGCGTTCTCGAGCCAGACGGACAACCCCGGGAACAACGTGACTGCCGGCACGGTCGCTCTCACCGA
>JBBQRG010000077.1:0-13125 GCA_038215095.1 Solirubrobacterales bacterium
TGTCCTCGGCGCGCTGGATCGCCAGGCCGACGTCGGCCATCTCCTCGCCCACTCCGGTCGCGGCCTCGGAGATCTTCACCTGCGCCTCGGCGGCCGAGTACTGCGCCTTGATGACCTCCTTCTTCGTCCGGAAGGCCTCGATCTTGGCGCGCATCTTCGCCTCGGAGTCGGTGAGCGCCTGCTGCTGCGCCTCGAGCTCTGTGACCTGCTGGTCGAGCGACTGCAGCTCGGTCTGCGCGACGGTCTTGCGCTCGAGCGCCGTGCGCGCGAGGTCCTCCTTGCCCTGCGACAGCGCCTGGCGCGCCTGGGTGTCGAGCTTGACCACCTGCTGCTCGAGCTTCGAGGACTGCATCTGCAGGCGCTTCTTGGACGTCACCACGTCGGCGATGCCCTTCTTCACGTTCTGCAGGTGCTCGAGCTGCTTGTTGTAGCCGTAATCGAGCGTCTCGCCCGGATCCTCGGACTTGTCGAGGAGCTTCGAGATCTTGGCCTTCACGACCGTTGACATGCGACCCGCCAGCCCTGGCATTGGCGCGCCTCCCTTTCGTTGCGAGCTCGGGTGGTACCGCCGGAAGACTACTCAGGCCGAGGTGCCCGGCGGAGCGGCCGGCTCCGCCAGCTGGCGCCACTCGGTGAACTTGCCGCGCTTGATCCTGAAGCGGACGCGGGCACTGCCCTTGCACGCGCCGCCAGGGCCGCGCCGCAGCTTGAAGGAGGCGAGGCTCGTGGCGCCCTCGTCCTCGATCGTCGTGACGTCCGCGCGGCACGGCAGCGTGCGGTTGAAGAGGACCGCCGCCGCGTGGTTTGGCAGCCTGATGGTCCGGCTCTGCTGCACGATGGCGTTGCGCGCGAAGTAGGAGGCGGCGCGGTCGTACTCGCCGGCGTTCAGCGAGCGGCTCCAGTCGCGGATCGCGGCCGCGTCCGACGGCGCCTTCCCGGGCGATGCCGGCGCCGCGCGCGGCGCGGTGGGCTGCTTGGAGGTCGTCGTCGACGCGGATGGCTTGTCGCTCCCGCCACCGCAGCCGGCGACCGCGAGCGCGGCCAGCAGCGCCAGCCCCGCGCGCCTCATCCGGCGGCCGCCGCTGTGCGCTCGTCGGCGCGGTCCTGCTCCTGGGCCGAGCGGTAGAAGAAGAACGCGACGCTCGAGAGCATCACGAGCAGGTCGAGCGCCATCATCATGCCGCCGGCGATCTGCTGGTCGGTGAGCGGCGAGAGGCCGTGCAGCTCGGCACGGTCGCCGTAGAAGGCCACGTAGGCGGGCGTGCTCATGATGATGAAGGCCATGCCCAGGAGCATGCCCGGCAGCCGCGAGCCCAGCAGGTAGGGCACCTTCCACAGGTCGGCCGGCAGGTGGCGCCGCTTGGGCTCGATCACCGACCACCAAACGACCAGCGAGCCGGCCACGAAGCTCTCGTGCTGGAGCGCATGGATCAACGGGTGCCGCGAAGCCGCCACGAAGAGGAATGCGAGGTGCCAGCCGTAGAGGATCACTATCCACATCGGAACCGCCACCTTCGGCTGGCGCAGCACGCGGAAAGCGCGGCGCAGGCCGTGGCGGTGCGCGAGCGCCACGAGCAGCGGCCGCGGCAGCAGGAAGACGAGGACGGGCGTTCGTATGCCGATCAACAGCAGTGGCGCGGACAGGTCGGCGATCAGCAGGTGCTGGCCCATGTGCGCCGAGAGCAGGTCGGTGCCGAGCGTGTCGACCGGCGACAGGAGCCCGATCGCGGTGAGCGACATGCCGCCGTACCAGGCGGCCTGCTGGCCCGCCGGCACGCGGTAGCCGCGCGACGCCAGGATCCGGACGGCGCGCGCGTACAGCGCGATCGCGAGCGCGATGAGCACGACCACCGCGGGATCGAACTTGAAGCTCACCGCTCTGAATTGTGGCGGGCCGGGCCCGCCGGTGCCGGCGCTAGGCCGCGGCGGGCTCCAGCGACTCCGCGGCGGCCCTCAGGCGCTCCTGGTAGTCGGCGCGCTGCATGCGCGAGACGACAAGCCGCTGCACCTGGGCCGTGCCCTCGAAGATCTGGTAGATCTTGGCGTCCCGGAACCACTTCTCGAGGGGGCACTCGGTGGTCTGCGCGTAGGGGCCGACCAGGTCCATCAGGGCCGTGGTGGCCCACATCGTCACGTCGCCGGCCTTCAGCTTCGACATCGAGCCCTGGCCGCCGGTCATCGGCATGCCGTTGCGGCCCATCCAGGCCGCGCGGTACACGAGCAGCCGGGCGCACTCGATCTCCGTGGCCACGTCGGCGAGGGTCTGCTGCGTGCGCTGCTGCTCGAGCACGGGCACGCCCTCCTCGGTCTTGTCCTCGAGGTAGCCGAGCGTCCACTCGTAGGCGGCCTGGGCGATGCCGAGCGCGGAGGCGCCCACCAGCGGCCGCGTGATCTCGAACGTCGCGAGCGCTCCGGAGGAGCGGCCGGTGGACTGGCCCGAGCGGGCACGCTCGAGCTTCTTCTCGAGCTTGTCGGGACCGCCCAGCAGGTACTCCATCGGGATGCGGCAGTCCTCGAGGACGACCTCGGCGGTCTGCGAGGCGCGGATGCCGATCTTGTCCTCCTTCTTGCCCTGCGAGAGCCCGGGCGTGTCCTTCGGGACGATGAACGAGGCCTGGCCGCGGTGACCGAGCTCGGGGTCCACGCTGGCGATGACCACGTTCACGTCGGCGATGCCGCCGTTGGAGATGAAGACCTTGGTGCCGTTCAGGACCCACTCGTCGCCGTCGCGCCTGGCGGTGGTGCGAAGCGACTTGACGTCGGAGCCCGCGCCGGCCTCGGTGACCGCATAGGCGCCGAGCTTGATCTCGTCGCCCTCGCCGAAGCACTCGGGCAGCCAGCGGCCGATCTGCTCCGGCGTGCCGGACGAGGCGATGCCGGCGGCGGCCAGCGAGGAGGCAGAGATCGCGAGCGCGATGCCCGCACAGCCCCAGTGCAGCTCCTCGGTGTAGAGCACGCTCATGATCCCGTCGGCGTCCATGCCCATGCGCTGGATGTGCTCGATCCCGTGGAGCTTCCACTCGCGGGCGGCCTTGATGACCTCCCAGGGCACGCTCTGCTCGCGGTCGTGCTTCACGGCGACGGGACGGATCACGTCGGTGGCGAACTTGCGGCAGTAGCGCTGGAACTCGAGCTGCTCGTCGCTGAGCCTGAAATCCACGGGTGAAACCTCCGCTGGCCGGTTGGGGCGATTGACTGGTCAGTCAACCAAGGAGAAGAATACCCCAACGACCGGCCCGCGCGGCCGCCTCTGGTCGGCTGGGCCCCCAGCTATCGTCCGCGGTTGCCCGTGAGCCGCACCCTCCTCGCCGCCATCTTTTTCGCTGTTTGCTGCGCAATCGGCGGCTGCAGCCTGGGCAGCGAGCCCAGCCGCCCGCCGCAGCTGGGCGCGAAGTCCAGCGACTCCCAGGCCGTCGTCAAGCTGGGCTTCCCCTCCAGCGCCACCAAGAACACGATCCGGGTCGGAGGCGGCGACGCCACCGCCGATGCCGCGGGCGTGGCGAGCGCGCTGTTCCCCTCGACGGGCGACTCCAGCCGCCCGACGGCCGTCGTGCTCGTGGACAAGAACGACTGGCAGGGAGCGGTGACCGCCGCGGTGCTGGCCGGCAGCCCGATCGCCGCGCCGCTGCTCCTCAGCGACGGCGGCGACCTCCCGCCTGTCACCAAGGACACGCTGAGCCGACTCAAGCCGCGCGGCTCGGACCTCTCGCGCGACGCCCAGGTGATCCGCATCGGCCAGAACGCGGCGCGCCCCGACGGCTTCAAGACGGCCGTCATCGAGGGCAAGGACGCCTATGACCGCGCCGCCTCGATCGACCGCTTCGTGTCGGCCGCGCGGGGCAAGCCCTCGAAGGACGTCGTGGTGGTGTCGGGCGAGCGCGCCGAGTGGGCAATGCCCGCCGCCGCCTGGGCCGCGCGCTCCGGCGACTCGGTACTGCCCGTGAAGCGAAACTCGGTCCCCGCGCCGGTCGCAAAGGCGCTGCGCCAGCACATACGCCCCAACATCTACGTGCTCGGCCCCGAGAGCGTGATCGGCAAGGGTGCCGCCGCGGCGCTGGGCAAGCTCGGCCGCGTGCACCGCATACAGGGGTCCACGCCGGTCACGAACGCGATCGCCTTCGCCCGCTGCTGCCAGGGCTTCGGCTGGAACGTGACCGTGCCCGGCTACAACTTCACGCTGGCCAGCACCTCGCGCCCGCTCGACGCGGCCGCGGCGGCGGCGCTCGCCACCCGCGGGGTGTTCGCGCCGCTGCTGCTCACCGACCGCGCAGCCCAGCTGCCACCCCCGCTCGAGACCTACTTCCTGAGCGTGCAGCCCGGCTACGAGGACGACCCGAGCCAGGCCGTCTACAACCGCGTCTGGGTGCTGGGCGACGACAAGACGATCTCCGTGCCGGAGCAGTCGCGCCTCGATCAGATCACCGAGCTGGTCCCGGTCCAGGCGAACGCCCCATAGTCTTTCGCCTGTGAGTGAGTACGAGCGCCCCGACCGCCTCGAGCGCGAGCCCACCGTCGAGGACGTGCGCCAGCTCTTCGGCGCATCCACCCCCCACTTTGCGCTCCAGCTGCGCAACCGCATCCGCGTGCTGATCCAGGGGCTCGCGCCCGACCATCCGGCACGCCTCGAGGGCGAGCGCGAGATCCTGCGGCTCGACGCGATCGCACAGGGCTCCGAGCAGCGCGGCCCGATCCAGGAGCACGAGGACGGCCTCCCCAGCTACCGCGGCTGAGCGGCTGCCGCCGGCCGTGGAGCGCGCGCGGCCGCTGCTAGACCCGGAGGCGCGCGAGGCCGGCTCGCTCGCGCCGGGCGGCTACCTGGACCTGCTCGGCCCGTCGCAGCCCGAGTCCACCGGACTGATCCAGAACTTCATGCTCTCGTCCGCGGTGCCGCGTGTGTACGAGCGCTGGTGGCGGCCCGCCTGGGGGCGGCTGGCCAAGGGCGTCTTCGGTCCCGGCATGGCCGACGAGCACCGGATCGCCCGCCTGCTGCTCGGCCTCTCCCCCTCCGACGGCGTGCTCGACGTGGGCTGCGGCACCGGCAACTTCACGCGCGACTTCGCGCGCTCGGTCGGCCCCGGCGGGCTGGTTGTCGGGATCGACCTGTCGGAGACGATGCTCGCGCGCGCCGTCGAGGACACGCGCCGCGCCGGCCTCGACCAGGTGGCGTACGTGCGCGGCAACGCCCAGGAGCTGCCGTTCCGGCCGCAGAGCTTCGACGCCGTGTGCTGCTTCGCCGCCATCAACCTGTTCGCGGATCCGATGCGGGCGATCGACTCGATGACGCGCGTGCTCACGCCGGGCGGGCGGATCGCG
Organism: Solirubrobacterales bacterium; assembly: GCA_038215095.1. GTDB lineage: Bacteria > Actinomycetota > Thermoleophilia > Solirubrobacterales > Thermoleophilaceae > DATACN01. Next base: position 5,314 of record JBBQRG010000077.1, read on the forward strand.
CTGTTCACCAGCGTGCGCGGCCGCTCTGCCCCGCTACGGACCGTGGAGTCGGTGCTCGAAGCGCGAAGCGGCGCGCGAATGTTCGAGCGCGACGAGCTGACCCGCGCACTCGAGGAGCGCGGCTACGCGGAGATTCGCCAGCGAATCACAGGCATAACCCAGTTCGTGGGCGCTCGGCAGGAGGAACCCCGTCAGCGCGTCCCTTAGCGCGCGTCCGGACCCGCGTGCTGCCCGCGGCCACACGCGCCCCCTACGCCACCGGGAGTAGTCTGCGCGGTATGGCATGGACGTTCAGCGTGCTGGTAGTCGCGAACGTCACCGCCACCTCCAAGGAGCTGGTGGCGGCCCTGTCGGAGCGCGCGCAGCGCGACCCCTGCACCTTCACCCTCGTCGTGCCCGCCCCGGTCGGGGGCAGCATCGGCCGCGAGGCCGCCAAGCGAACCCTCGACGACGCGCTCGCACGGCTGCGCGAGGAGGGACTCGAGGCCGTCGGCTCGGTGGGCGACCACGACCCGCTCGGCGCCGTGGCCGACCACTACACCCCGCAGGCCTTCGACGAGATCGTGATCTCGACCCTGCCCACTGGCGTGTCCAAGTGGCTGCAGGTGGACCTGCCACACCGCATCGAGCGGGCCACCGACGCGACGGTCACGCACGTGATCGCCGAGCCCCAGCGAGCCGAGGCGCGCGTGGAGCACATCGAGAAGCAGCCGGCCGGCCTCGGCCTGCTGACGGCGTTCCGGGCGCTTTAGGGCTCCTCGCGATCGCGAACGTCCATTTCGTACCGCTATAGGGGTACAAACCGGACGTTCACCGCTTCGCGCGAAAAGCAGCCGGCGCGGCTAGGCGGGCGCGGGCTCGCGTGACAGCCCGGCCAGCACGGCCACGCGGTCGCGGTGCTCCGAGGCCGAGCCGTACAGCGAGCCGTCGACCTTCGCGCGCTTCAGGAAGAAATGCAGGTCGTGCTCCCAGGTGAAGCCGATGCCGCCCAGCACCTGCAGGGCGGAGGCGGTCACGCGCCAGCCGGCGTCCGACGAGTAGGCCTTTGCCATCGAGGCCGCCAGCGGCAGCGACTCGGGCTCGGCGTCGCCGCACCAGCCCGCGTAGTAGGTCGTGGAGCGCGCGCCCTCGGTCTCGAGCAGCATCTGCGCGCAGCGGTGCGACACGCCCTGGTAGGCGCCGATCGGGCGGTCGAACTGCTTGCGGTCGCGCGCGTAATCGACGGCCATCTCCATGGTGCGCTGGGCGACGCCGGTCAGCTCGGCGGAGATCGCCGTCGCGAAGCGGTCCCAGGCGTCGTTGTTCGTGCCGAGTGAGTCGCCGCCATCGGCGCGCACCGAGGCATAGGAGCGAGTCGTATCGATCACGTCGAGCGCCTCGATGTCGGCGTTGGCCGCCTCGATCAGCTGCGCGCCGTCGCTGCCGTAGAGCACGATCACGTCGGCGCCCACGGCGTCGGGCACGAGCTTCGCCTCCCCGTTCCGCACCACGCCAAGCGCGCCGCGGGCCTCGCCCGATGCGATGCCCGGCAGCCACGTCTGCTTCTGCTCGTCGCTGCCGGCGCCCTGGATCGCCAGGCCGGCCGCGGCGTTCGACAGGAACGGCACCGGCGCCAGTGCGTAGCCCAGCTCCTCGCAGAGGATCACCAGCTCGACCAGCCCGAGGCCCTGCCCGCCGTGCTGCTCGTCGATGAAGATGCCCGCCCAGCCGAGCTCGCACATCTCCTTCCAGGCCTCGTCGTGGTATTCGCCGGCCTCGGCCAGCTCGCGCACCTTCTCCAGCTTGAAGCGCTCCGCCAGCATGTCCTTTGCGGTGCGCTTGATGGCCTGCTGGTCGTCGGAAAAGTCGAAGTTCATAGGCTTGCTAGCGCAGCTTGGGTAGCCCCAGGACCCGCTCGGCGACGATGTTCTTGAGGATCTCGGTGGTGCCGCCCTCGATCGAGTTGGCGCGCGCGCGCAGGAAGCGGTAGGTCCACTCGGAGTCGCGGACCGGGCCCTCCTCGCCGCGGATCTCGTAGGCGAGCTCCGTGAGCGACTGGTTGACCTCGCTCCACTGCCACTTCGGCAGCGTTCCCTCCGGGCCGGGCACGCCGGTCTTCATGATCGCCGTGAGGCCGCGCCACGAGTTCAGCCGCAGCGCCTCCGCCTCGATGTAGAGCTGGCCGATGCGCTGGCGGATCAGCGGGTCGCCGTCCACGCCCCGCTCGCGGGCCAGCTCCATCAGCTGGCCGAGCGCGATCTTCACGGTGGCCGCAGCGCCCGCGCCCAGGCCGGCGCGCTCGTGCATCAGCGTGGTGATGGCCACGGCCCAGCCGTTGCCCACGCCGCCGACCACGTTCTCGTCGGGGATGCGGGCCTCCTCGATGAACAGCTCGTTGAACTCAGCCTCGCCTGTGATCTGGCGCAGCGGGCGGATCTGCACGGCCTCCTGGTCCATGTCCATCAGGAAGTAGGTAAGACCCTGGTGCTTGGGCACGTCCTGGTCGGTGCGCGCCACGAGCATGCACCACTTGGCCTTGTGGGCGAACGTGGTCCAGACCTTCTGCCCGGTCACCACCCACTCGCCGTCGGACTTCACCGCGCGCGTCTTCACCGAGGCCAGGTCGGAGCCCGAGTCGGGCTCGGAGAAGCCCTGGCACCAGATCTCCTCGGCCGAGAGGATCGGCTCGAGGTAGCGCTCCTTCTGCTCGTCCGTTCCGTGGGCGATCACCACGGGGCCGCCCATGGCCAGCCCGAGCACGTTGGCCGCGGCGGGCGCCTTCGCGCGCGTGAGCTCCTCGCCGAAGATTGCCTGCTCGATCAGGGTCGCTCCGCGGCCGCCGTACTCCTTCGGCCACGACAGCCCGGCGTAGCCCTGCTCGTGCATCTTGCGCTGCCACTCGCGGCGGAACTCGAACGCGGCGTCGTCGCCCTTCGGCTCGTCGCCGGGATGGTTCTCGGCGATCCAGCCGCGCAGCTCGTCGCGGAACTCCTGCTCGGTTGGCGAGAGGGTCAGGTCCATCGGCGGCCGCGCACTCTACCGACCTAGCGCGGCACGCTCGACGGGCGCAGGCCGCGCAGCAGCCGCGCCGCCACGCCGCGCAGGGTCTGCTTGCCGTAGGCGTGGCTTGGGCTGTTGGTGGTGAGGATCGCGATCGAGAGGCGACGCCGCCCGCGGCGCAGGAGCGCGACCTGGTGGTCCACCCAGCCGGTGCCGGAGCCCCACCCGCCCTTGAAGTAGAGCGCCCACCCGCGCGGGCGCTCGCCGCCGATGCCCCAGCGCTGCGGCCCGACGATCGAGCTGAGCAGCCGCAGGGCCGTGCGCCGGTGGCGGCGCGGCGTCATGCGGTCGATCTTCAGGAAGAAGCGCGCCTGGTCGGTGGCGTCGATGCGCGAGAGCCCCCACGGCGAGGCCACGGGCGTGAAGCGCCGCATGCCCGCCCGGCGCGCCAGGCGCCGCAGCCCCGGTTCCCGACGATGTTCCGCACCGCGCCCGCGCTGGCGTTGTCCGAGCGCCGGACCATCGGCGAGAGCAGGCGGCGCTCGGCTCGGGAGAGCCCGCGGTGGCGCACCGAGTGGCGGCGCAGGTACGCGACGAGCAGCATCGCCTTCAGGACACTGGCCGACGGCACGACGCGGCTCACCCCGCGGCCGTAGAGCCGGTGCGGCGTGCGCACCGCGAAGGTCACCTGCCCGGCGCGCCCCTCCGCGTAGGCCGAGGCGGCGTGCACGTGCGGGTGCCAGGCCTGGGCGCTGGACGGGACGGCCGCCAGGGCCGCACCCACGAGCGCGAGCTGGGCGATCCCGGCGAGCGCTCGGCGACTCGTCATTCGGCGGCGATCATAGGATGCGCGGCGTGCGCGTCGGCCTCTACCTCGCCTACTGGCCCTGGTTCTCGGCCGAGGAGCAGATCGAGCTGGCCAAGCTGGGGGACCGCGAGGGGCTCGACTCGGTCTGGGTCGCGGAGGCCTGGGGGCAGGACGTCGTGTCGGTGCTGGGGCACCTGACCGCGGTGACCGAGCGGATCGCGCTGGGCTCGGGGCTGATGCAGATACCGGCTCGCTCCCCGGCGATGACCGCGATGACCGCCGCCACGCTCGACGTGCTCTCCGGCGGGCGCTTCCGACTCGGCCTCGGCGTGTCGGGGCCGCAGGTATCCGAGGGCTGGCACGGCGTGCCGTTCGCCCGGCCGCTGCGGCGCACGCGCGAGTACGTGGAGATCGTGCGCGCGGCGCTTGCCCGCGACGGCGCGCTCGAGTACTCGGGCAAGGAGTTCCAGCTGCCGATCGAGGGCAGCGAGCTCGGCAAGCCGCTGAAGCTGCTGGCCAAGCCCGTGCAGGAGCGCATCCCGATCTACCTGGGCGCGATCGGGCCGAAGTCGGTGGAGCAGACTGCCGAGATCGCGGACGGCTGGCTGCCGTTCATGTTCTCCCCCGACCGCGCCGACGACCTGCTCGAGCCGTTCCGCGGCCGCGACGTGGACGTGGCGCCTGTGGTGATGACGTGCGTGGACGACGACCTCGACCGCGCCCGCGACCTGGCCCGCCCCTGGCTCGCGCTCTACATGGGCGGCATGGGCGCGAAGGGCAAGAACTTCTACGTGGAGACCGCCGAGCGCTTCGGCCACGGTGACTCCGCGCGCAAGGTGCAGGAGCTGTTCTCCGCCGGCGACCGGGCCGGGGCGGCGGCGGCCCTCAGCGACGAGCTGATCGAGGGCTCGGCCATCGTCTGCCGACCCGGCGAGCTGGCCGACAGGATGGCGGCGTACGAGGAGGCTGGCGCGACCACCCTGCTGGCGATGCCCTTCGGCGACCGCCCGGCGATCGTGGCGGAGCTAGCCGCCGGCGTTCTTGCGCGCTGAGTCGAGCTCCTTCTGGACAAGCTCGCGGCGGTCGTTGGAGAAGCTGAGACGCTTCTCCAAGTAGGGAATCGCCTCCTTCGACTTGCCCGAGCGGTTGAGCGCGGTGCCGAGGTTGAAGAGGGCATACGCGTGGTTGCTTGACGTGTCGCCGTCGGGGAACGACGCGACCGCCCTGCGCTCGATCGGCACGGCCTGGGCGTACTGGCCCTGCCGGATCAGCTGGTAGCCCTGGGCGTCGAGCCGTGCCCCCTCGGCGGGACTGGTGCCGCCGCCCGACGACGTGGGAGTTGGAGCGGTGGTCTGGGCCTGTTGCTCGGTCTGTGCGGCCGGCTGCTGGCTGGTCTTGGTCGGCTTGCGCTGGGTGGTCTTGGTGGGCGTGGGCTGCTTTTTCGCGGCGGTCTGGCCGTCGTTGCCACTGGAGCTGATCAGCGCGACCGCAAGCACCGCAGCCGCGACCAAGAGCAGCGCCGCCGCGCCGGCGGCGAGCCCGGTGCGGCTCTTCGATTCGCCGGACTGCCGGTTGGAGGGGGCTGGCGACGCCGCGCGTGCCGGCTGGCTGGGTCGCCGCGCCTGGCTCCGGGCAGGCTGGGAGCGCTCTCGCCGCGCGGGTGCCTGGCGCTCGCGTGCGGGAGGCCGCTGCTCCCGCCTCGGCGTCGGGGTGGGATCGGCCGAGGGCTCGCCGGCCGCGGCGGCGCCGGCCGCCGGGGAGTCAGCGGCCGCCGGGGACTCCTCGGCCGCCGGGGACTTGCCGGCCGCAGGGGGTTCCGCGGCCACAGGGGACTTGCCGGCCGCGGCAGCGGCGGCACCGCCGGCCGCGGCGGCCCCACCGGCGGCAGCCGCCGAGCCCGTCCGCTGCGAACGGCGGGTCGGCCGCGTGTCCTCGACGCCGCTGAGCGCCTTCGTCAGCTCGTCGGCCAGCTCGCCGGCGCTGGCGGGCCGGTTGCCGGCGTCGTGCGCCATCCCCCGGCACAGCACGGCCGCGGCCTCGGGCGGCGCCTGCGACCACACCTCCTGCAGGTCCGGCGGCCCGTCGGTGGCCACCTGGTGGGCGATCTCCATCGGCGTGCGCCCGCTGCGAGCGCGCTTCCCCGAGAGCGCCTCGTAGGCGACCACGGCGAGCGAGTAGATGTCCGTCTGCGGCGTCATCGCCCCGCCCTCGATCTGCTCGGGGGCCATGTACGCGGCCGTGCCGAGGACCACGCCGCTGCGGGTGATCTTGGTCTGGTCCGCCGCGGTGGCGATGCCGAGGTCCACGAGCTTCGTCATCCCGTCCTTGCGCAGCAGCACGTTCGCCGGCTTGATGTCGCGGTGCACCACGCCCGAGCCGTGGGCGTGGTCCAGCGCGGCGGCCACGTCCCGGATCACGCTGAGGGCGCGGTCTGTGCCAAGCGGGCCCTTCCGCAGGGTGTCGGCGAGGTTCAGGCCGTCCACGTGCTCCATCACGATCAGCACGCTCTCGTCGTCGGTGATCGTGTCGAACACCGAGACGAGGTTCGGGTGGTTCAGCGAGGCGCCGAGCTTCGCCTCGCGGATGAACCGCTGCGCCGTCTCCTCGGGACTGTGGGCGTGCAGCCGCTTGACCGCGACCGAGCGGCCCAGGCGCTCGTCCTTGCAGAGGAACACGGTGGCCATGCCACCGGAGCCGAGCACGCGCTCTATTCGGTAGCGCCCGCCCAGCAGTGAGTTTTCCGCGCCCACGGCCACTTGAGCCGTGTACCCGCTAGATCCGCTGAATCAACGTGCCCGTGCCCAGCCCGCCGCCGCAGCACATCGTCACGAGCCCGGTCTCCTTGTCGGAGCGCTCGAGCTCGTGGAGAAGGGTGGTGATCAGCCGCGCGCCTGTCGACCCGAGCGGGTGGCCCAGGGCGATCGCGCCGCCGTTCACGTTCACGCGGTCCATGTCCGGCTCGAGCTCGCGGCGCCAGGCGGCCACGACCGAGGCGAAGGCCTCGTTGATCTCGACGAGATCGATGTCGCTCATCTGCATGCCGTTGCGCTCGAGTAGCTTCCTGGTGGCCGGGATCGGGCCGGTGAGCATGATCACGGGGTCCACGCCGACGGTGGTCTGGTCGAGGATCCGGGCGCGCGGCTTCAGGCCGAGCGCGTCGGCCTTATCGCGCGTCATCAGCAGCACTGCGGCGGCGCCGTCCGAGATCTGCGACGAGTTGCCCGCCGTGATCTTGCCGTCCTCCTTGAAGGCCGGCTTCAGCTCGGAGAGCTTCTCGATCGTGGTGTCAGGCCGGATGCCCTGGTCGGTGGCGTAGGTATCGCCGTTCACCTGGAAGGGGATCGTCTCGCGCTCGAAGCGGCCCTCCTCGGTGGCCTGGTGAGCCAGCTGCTGGGAGCGAACGCCGAGCTCGTCGAGCTCCGAGCGGGGGATCTCCCACTTGTCGGCGATCATCTCGGCGGAGATGCCCTGGGGCACGAGGTTGTACCTGGCCATCAGCTCCTCGGGCCAGGGCGAGCCGACCTCGTCGACCCACTTGAAGCCGACGCCCATGGGGATGTGGCCCATGTGCTCGACGCCCGAGCCGATCACCGCGTCGTGCACGCCCGAGGCCACGAGCGCGGCCCCGAAGTTCACGGACTGCTGGGCCGAGCCGCACTGGCGGTCGACTGTGGTGGCGGGAGTCTCGACCGGGAGGCCGGCCTGAAGCCAGGCGTTGCGCCCGACGTTGAACATCTGCTCGCCGTACTGCTGCACGCAGCCGGTGATCACGTCCTCGACCTCGTCGGCGGGGATGCCCGCACGCTCGATGACCTCGGTGTAGGTCTTCCCGAGCAGCTCGTTCGGGTGCGTGTCCTTGTAGTAGCCCTTCTCGGGATGCCCGCGCCCGATCGGCGTCCTGACGGCCTCCACGATCACTACTTCGCGCCCAGTTCCGTTCTGCATCGGCAAGCTTCCTCCGCGGTCGGTTGACGACTAGGGTACTCGATTGACTGACCAGTCAACCAATGGGTCTATGAGGCTTG
>JBBQRG010000078.1:0-13121 GCA_038215095.1 Solirubrobacterales bacterium
GTAGTCGTCGGGGCGCATCTGCACGCCGAAGAAGGCCTGGATGTGGCCGGCGTCGTCGCGCTTCCAGCTCCAGGCGCTCGCGGGGATGCCGAGCGGGCTCATCAGCTCGCGCTGGCCGAACGCCTGCGCGTCCTCGCCCACGGAGCGGCCCACCTGCTCGGCCAGCAGCGCGACCGGGCTCTGCGCGTACTCGAAGTAGGTGCCCGGCGTGTGCGCGCTGCCGAGCGTGAGCGCGTCGTGCACGCGGTCGGGCGTCGTGAAGATGTTGTAGTCGCGGATGCCGTTCCACTGCAGGCCGGAGGTCTGGGTGAGCAGGTTGCGGCTGGAGATGCGCCCGTGGGCGCGGTCGGCCTCGGGCAGCAGCGAGCCCACCGGGTCGTCGGGGGAGATCGCGCGCATCGTCATGGCTCGGCCGAAGATCAGCGAGACCACCGACTTCGCCATCGACCAGCTCTCGAAGGTCTGGTTGCGGTTCACGGCCGCCGCGCGGTCCTCGCCGACCAGGCAGCCATATCGGTACACCCGCACGGCGGACGAGAGGTTCTCGCTGCCGTAGTCGAGGGCCTTCTGGAGCTTCGCCGCGTCCATGCCGGCCTCGCTCGGCGTCGCGCGCTGCCACTGCGTACCCGGCTCGCCGCAGCTCTTCGCGGCCTGCGCCGGCCCAGCGGCCAGCAGGCAGATCCCCACCGCCAGTACCCCGCTAGCTGCTCGCCACCGTCCCATCAGGCCTCCCGCGGACCAGCCTACCGCCACAATGCCGCCCGATGAGCCGCACCGAGGACAGCGCGCGCTCCACCCTGCTCGCGCTCGCCGCCCTCACCGCGGCGGCCGCTCTGCTGCGCTTCGTGACGCTGAGCGACCAGAGCTACTGGGTCGACGAGTCGGTCACGGTGCATCTGCTGCGGATGGACCTCGGCTCCATGCTGCGCCAGATCCCCAAGAGCGAGTCCACCCCGCCGCTCTACTACCTGATCGCCTGGCTCTGGGCGAAGCTCTTCGGCCTGGGCGAGTTCGGTCTGCGCTCGCTGTCGGCGCTGATCGGCACGGCGACCATTCCTCTTGCGTTCCTGGCCGCACGCGAGCTCTGCTCGCGGCGGGTCGGCCTTGCGGTGGCGGCGCTCGCCGCGGTCAGCCCCATCCTCGTGTGGTACTCGCAGGAGGCGCGCGCCTACGCGCTCGTCACGGCGCTCTCGGCGCTCTCGCTCTGGGCGTTCGCGCGGCTGCTCCGGGAGCCGTCACGGCGCTTCGTCGTCGCGTGGGCGCTGGCCTCGGCGCTCGCGCTCGCCACGCACTACTTCGCGGCCTTCCTGGTGCTCCCCGAGGCGGTCTGGCTCGCCGCCGCGCCGCCGACGCGCCGCGCTGCGGCGCCGGCCCTGGCCGCCGTGGCAGTGGCCGGGCTGGCGCTGCTGCCGCTGGCCCTGCACCAGAGCTCGCTCGACCTTGCGTCGTTCATCAAGGGCGAGTCGCTTCCCTTCCGCGTCGCGCAGGCCGGCAAGAACCTCCTGGTGGGATTCGACTCGCCACTGGAGCGCGAGCTGGCTGCGGTTGCCGTCCTGATCGCGCTGGCCGGCGCGGCGGGCGTGTTCGCCTGGGCGCGCGGCCGGGAGCGAGCCGGGGGCCACGTCGCCCTAGCGCTCGGCCTGCTCGTGGTGGGACTGCCGGTCGTGCTCGCGGCCGCAGGCGTGGACTACCTCGACTCGCGCAACGTGCTGCCGGCCTGGATCCCGCTGATGACCGTGGTGGCGGCGGGCCTGCTGCCCGCGGGCCGCACCGGCGTCGCCGCCCTGGTGCTGCTCGGCTTGCTCGGGCTGGCCGGTGTGATCGGGGTCGCGGTCACCCCCAAGTGGCAGCGCGAGGACTGGCGCGGGATGGCGCACGCCCTCGGTCCGGCCACGGAGCCGCGCGTGATCATCACGCCGGCCACGGGGCGCCGTCCGCTCGACCTCTACCTCGGCCGCCCGCCGGCGCGCCGCACGGGCGGCGCGGTGGTGCGGGAGATCGCGCTGCTCTACCCGGTGCGCAGGCAGTCGTTCACTGACCCGCTGCCGCCGCCGCGGCTGGCCACCTCGGCGCCCGGTGGCTTCACCCTGGCCAGGCGGCGCGTGACCGACAGCTACGCCATCGCGGTGCTGCGCGCGCCGCGGCCCGTGCCGGTTAGCGTGATCAACGCGCTGTCGCTGCGGCCCTCGCGCGGCGAGTCCACCGCGTTCCTGTTGCAGCGCCCGCGCCGATAGCGCTCACCGCACGGGGTAGCTCGGCAGCGGGCCGTTGATGATGCCGCGCTCGGTGCCGCCGCGGTCCATGTGGATCGCGTAGCCCACGTTCATCGCGGCGAAGGCCGCAATAGCCGCGATCGCCAGCCCGCGGCGGTTGCGCAGCACGTGCGCGCCGGCCACGTAGAACACGGGCGCCGCAAGCAGGATCACCCGGCCCCAGTCGAGCGCGTAGAGCATCGACAGCACGCACAGCGCCAGCAGCACGAGGCCGCGGCGCGCATAGCGCAGGTCGAGCAGCGCGAACGGCGCCGCCAGCCAGAGGGGGCCGAAGCTCGACGCGAGGCGCCGGGCCTGGCCCAGGGGTCCGTCCAGCGCTTGGCGCAGCAGGTCCGAGCGGCTCCCGTAGTGGCCGACCGTCGGCAGCGCCAGACGCAGCCCCACGTAGACGGCGAGGCCAGGGGCGGCCGCCGCGCCCACCTCGCGCGCCGCTCGCCCGTCGAGCGGCCGCTCGGCCCAGACCGCGTAGGCGAACGGCACCAGGAACAGCGAGGACTCGCGCACGAACGCCCCCAGCAGCACGATCACGCCGAGCGCCACCGGCCGCCTGGCGGCGATCGCGAGGCCGCCGGCCAGCATCACGAGCACCGACTCGGCGTCTACCCCCCGGCCCTGGCGCAGCGAGGCCGCGAGCAGCGGCGGGCAGGTGGCCAGGCACAGCGACAGCCCGGCGGCCAGCCAGCGCTGAGCGCCGAAGCGGCGCATCAGCGCGTAGGCCACGCCGGCGCTCGCCCCGGTGCTGGCCCATGCGAGCGCGCTCCACGAGAAGTCGTGGCTGAACGGCAGCAGGTGCACGAGCGTCGGCGGGCCGATGCGGTAGGCGAACGGGAAGGTGTGGGTGGCGAACGGGTGGCGGGCCATCAGCTCGTAGATCAGCTCGTCGCCGCGCGGCTCGCTTGCGTCCAGCACGAACGCGTCGAGCACCACGATGCACACCAGCCCGAGCATCGCCACCAGCAGCGGCTCGACCCACTGGCGCCCGAGCCGGGGGCGGGCCCGCTCGGTCACGGCGCTCACCCGGCCTCGACCCGCCGCCGCAGCACGTGCGCGTCACCCTCCCGCCGCGTGACCCGCTCGGCGTCGAGGTGCTCGAGCAACGCCTGGGCGTAACGCCGCGAGCTGCCGAGCTCGTCACGAACCCCGGCAACGGTTGCCCGACCATCCCGCTCGCAGATAGCGAGCACCCGCCGAACGAGCCCACCAAGCGAGTCCGGATGAAAGTGCAGATTCGGCCCCACACGAACAACCAGGCCCTCACGCTCGAGAGCACCAAACCGAACGGCAGCATCCGAAGCAGAAAGGCCGGCAGCAGCAGCGAGCTCGCCGTCGGCACGCGGCGACTCACCGTCCTCACGAAGAAGATCGACGAGCCGAAGAGCGGCGGCATCGGGAGGAGCGGGCGGCCGGGTCCCGGGGCCCACTGCCCGCTGCCCACTCTGCTCTGTCCTCTGCCCTCTGCCCTCTAGGCGCCCGCGCTTCCGCGCGTGAGCGTCGACCACAACTCCTCCCCCAACCGTGTCCGGAGGCGCCAGCTGGCGCAGCACCAGCCGGTCCCCGGCCAGCGGCACGAGCGGCTGCTCCAGCCGCAGCTGGGCCATGGCGGTCGACCCGGGCGACAGCTGGTCGCCCTCGAGCGGCGCCACACGCGCCGGCGCCTCGCGCGTGCCGTGGTGCACGTGGACGCGGGTGCCACGCCGGAGCGGGCGGGCGCCCGGCTCGAGGGTCAGCTCGGCGTCCACCAGCCAGGTGGGCCCCGTCTCGGCGCCGGGCCCGCAGACCACGTCGCCGCGAGACACCGCGCGCCGGTCGACCCCGGCCAGTGCCAGCGCGACGCGCTGCCCGGCGCGGGCGCGCTCCACGGAGCGGTCGTGCACCTCCACCGAGCGCACGCGAGCACGCAGGCCGCTCGGCAGCACCCGCACCTGGTCGCCGGCGGCCAGCTCGCCGGACCAGAGCGTGCCGGTGACCACCGTGCCGATCCCGCGCAGCGTGAACGAGCGGTCCACGTGCAGCCGCGGCGGACCGGGCGCCTCGGCGCGGCCGGGCAGCCCGGCGGCGCAGCGCTCGAGCGCGGCCAGCAGCTCGTCGAGGCCGTCCGCCCCGCGCACCGACACCGGCACCGCGTCCGCTCCCGGCACGAGCTCCCGCGCTTCCGCGGCGGCGCGCTCGGGGTCGGCCAGGTCGGCCTTCGTGATGGCGACCAGGCCGTGCTCGACTCCGAGCTGGCGCAGCACGGCCGCGTGCACGCGCGTCTGGGGCATCACGCCGTCGTCGGCGGCCACGCAGAGCAGGAACAGGTCAATGCCGGAGGCGCCCGCCACCATCGTGCGCACGAAGCGCTCGTGGCCCGGCACGTCCACGACCGACAGCCGCCTGCCGCCCGGCAGCTCGAGCGGCGCGTAGCCCAGCTCGATCGAGATGCCGCGCTCGTGCTCCTCGGGCAGGCGGTCGGTGTCCTTGCCGGTGAGCTCGCGCACCAGGGCGGTCTTGCCGTGGTCGATGTGTCCCGCGGTGCCGAGCGTCAGCGGGGGCGCGTCGCTCACCGCAGCGCCGCGGCCACCGCGGCGGCCGCGCGCTCGGCCTCCGCGTCGGTCAGCGTGCGCGGGTCGAGCAGCAGCCAGCCCTCGCGCGCACGGCCCACGAGCGGGGGCTCGCCGGCACGCAGCCGCCGGGCCAGCTCGTCCAGGCCGAGCGGGCCGGGGTCGATCGCGCACGCCGGGCCCTCCAGCTCGAGCAGCGGCAGCGCGCCCCCGCCCGCCTTGGCCTGGGCGCGCACCACGCGCGCGTCCACGCCGGCGCCCTCCAGCCGGGCGCGCATCGCCTCGGCGCGGCCCTGAAGCTCCTCCTCGCCTGCGGTGAGCATGCGCAGCACGGGCAGCTCGCGCTCGCGCCCGTCGCGGTAGAGCCGCAGCGTTGCCTCCAGTGCGGCCAGCGAGAGCTTGTCCATCCGCATCGCCCGCGCCAGCGGGTGTGAGCGGCAGAGCTCGATCGCCTCGCGCGTCCCGGCCATCAGCCCGGCCTGCGGCCCGCCCAGCAGCTTGTCCCCCGAGAAGCAGACCACCGCGCTGCCGGCCGCGACCGAGCGCCGCACGGGCGGCTCGTCGGCCAGCTCGGGGACCCCCGCGGCCAACGCGCCGGAGCCCACGTCGTCGATCACCGGCACGCCGAGCGAGCACAGCTGCTCCACGTCCACGTCCTCCACGAAGCCGACCGTGCGGAAGTTCGACGGGTGCGCGCGCAGGATCGCGCCCGTCTCCGCGCCGAGCGCCTTCCGGTAGTCCGCCAGGCGCGTGCGGTTGGTGGTGCCCACCTCGTGCAGGACCGCGCCGGACTGCGCCACCACCTCGGGAATCCGGAACGAGCCGCCGATCTCCACCAGCTGCCCGCGCGACACCACCAGCTCGCGACGTGCCGACAGCGCCGCGGCGGCCAGCAGCACGGCCGCCGCGCAGTTGTTCACAACCAGCGCCGCCTCGGCCCCGGTGAGCTCGCGGATCAGCTTCTCCACGTGCGCCTGGCGCGACCCGCGCGCGCCCGAGTCGAGGTCGTACTCCAGGTTCGAGTAGCCCTCGCCGGCGCGCGCGGCCGCGGCGGCCGCCTCCGGATGGAGCGGCGCGCGGCCGAGGTTGGTGTGCACGATCACCCCAGTCGCGTTCAGCAGCGGGCGCAGCGACAGCCGCGCCTCGAGGTCGGCCAGGGCAACTGCCTCGGCGGCCAGGTCGGCCGGCGGCTCGGCGCCCGCCAGCAGCGCCTCGCGGGCCGAGGCGATCGCCGCTCGGGCGGCGCGAACCGCCGCACCGTGCGGCACGCCCTCGAGCCGCGCCGACAGCTCCTCGACCGAGGGCAGCTCCCGCAGCCGCTCAGTTGCCACTCGCGGGCGGCTCGCCCTCGACCCAGCGCTCCTCGCCACCCTCCACCTCCTTCTTCCAGATCGGCGCCTCGGACTTCGCGCGGTCGATGATCTCGCGCGCGCCCGCGAATGCCTCGCCCCGGTGCGGCGCCGACACGGCCACCACCACGCTCGGCTCCGACAGCGCCACGCTGCCGACGCGGTGCTCCACCGCCGCGGCGCAGAGCCCGTGGCGCGCGACGGCGTCCGCCGCGATCTGGGCCAGCCGCTCCTCGGCCATCTCGGCATAGGCCTCGTATTCGAGCCGCTCGACCTGTCGCGTGACGCCCGAGAAGGTGACCACGGCGCCGGCGCGCGGGTCGCGCACGCGGGCCAGCAGCGCATCGGCCGACAGCGGCTCGGCGGTGACCCGCACCCACGGCGAGGAGACCGTGTCGCCGCCGGCCACAGGCGGGATCAACGCCAGCTCGTCTCCGGCGGCCAGCGCCTGGTCCTCGCGCGCGTACTCGCGGTTCACGGCCATCACCAGTGGCAGCCCCGCGGCCAGGTCGGAGAGCTCGGCCAGCGCGTCGCGCACACGCGCGTCCTCGGGCAGGTCGAGCACGACCTCCGAGGCGCCGGCGCGCTCGCGCAACATCGCGAACAGGCGAACGGTGACCTGCACGCCGCTGATGTTAGGGCGGTTCGGGCCGGCCCAGGCCGGCGCTAAGCCGCCGGCGTGCGCTCGGCGGGTACTTGAAGCAGCCGCAGAGGCGGGCGCTCGCCGCGCAGGGTCCACAGCTCGACCGCGCCCGAGCGGCCGCGCAGCTCGGCCGCGCCGGCGGGTTCCAGCTCGGGTGCCTCCTGGGGCGTGAGCAGCTCATAGGTCGCGGCTGATAGCAGCAGGCCGCCGCCGCGGTCGCGGGTCATGCTCTCGATGCGGGCAGCAACGTTGGTGGTGTCGCCGACGGCCGCGTACTCGAGCCGGCGCTCCGAGCCCACGGTGCCCGACATCACGGCGCCGCTGTTCAGGCCCACGCCCATTCGCACCGAGCCGAGCCCGCCGCTGGCGAGCCACTCGTTGAAGGCCGGCAGCCGAACCTCGAGCATCTCGCGCGCGGCGGCCAGGGCCGCGCTCGCGTGGTCGTCGCGCTCGATCGGCGAGCCGAACACGGCCATCAGGCCGTCGCCCATGAACGACACCACGGTGCCGCCCTCGTCGAGCACCGCCTCACTCATCGCGGTCAGGTAGCGGTTCAGCAGCTCCATCACGCGCTCGGCGCCCAGGCTCTCGGCCATCGTCGTGAAGCCGCGGAGGTCGCAGAAGAGGACGGTCGCCTCGATGCGGCGCGCGGGCAGCCGGCGGCCGCCCTCGCCGCGATCCACGAGCTCCTTGACCACGGCCTCGGGCACGAAGCGCGCGAAGGCCTCGCGCGTGCGGCGGCGCTCGCGCCCTTCCGCGGCCAGGCGCAGGCCCAGCGCACCGAGCGTGCCCAGCGCCAGCGCCAGCATCGGCGCCGCCACCCACACCACGACGCCCGCGCCGAACAGCAGCTGAGCAGCCAGTGCGTAGCCGGCCAGCGCGCCGACCGCGGCCACGCCGATCGCAACGGGGCGCAGCCGCAGGCTCGCGAGCGGCGCCACGAGCGCCATCACGAGCAGGCCGAGCAGCGACAGCGCCAGCGGCGCCCGCCTCAGCGGGAAGCCGCGCAGCGCCGTGGAGATGGCCGCGGCCTGGAGCTCGGGCCCGGCCATCACCGTCCCGCGCGCGGTCGAGGTGTGGTGCACGTCCTGCAGGCTCGGCGCCGAGGCGCCCACCACCACGACCTTCCCGCGCACGAGCGCGGGGTCGAAGCGGCCGCTGAGCACGCGTGAGAAGGAGAGCGTCGGCACGGTGCCGGGCCCGCCGCGGAAGTCGATCAGGGCGCGGCCATGCTCCAGCGCGCCATCGTGCAGCCTACGACCGGTCGCCGCCTCCGCCGTGGCCAGCGGGAAGCTCTCCAGGCCGTCGACTCGGGGCACGAGGCGGCGGATGATCCCGTCCTGGTCCGCCGGCGCCGCGGTGTGCCCGGCGCGGGCGCCCGCTCGGCGCAGGCTCTCGTCGCCGCCGAGCACGTTCGTGCGCCCGTTGCGGTCGACCTCGGTCGTGGACAGCACCACGTGCTTCGCACGCGCCACCGCGCCGTAGAGGGCGGCGTCCTCGCGCGGCTCGCTCGGCTCGGTGAACTGCACGTCGTAGGCGATCTGGCGCGCGCCCGCTTTTCGCAGCCGGTCGATCACGCGCGCGTGCAGCGAGCGCGGGAAGGGCCAGCGCTGCCGCAGCTCGCCGAAGCTCGTGTCGTCGATCGCGACGACCGCGACGTCGTGCACCGACCGCTCGCCGCGCACGGCGAAGCGAGCGTCGGTCGCCTGGCCCTCGAGCCCGTTCAGCGCACCCAGCGCAGAGGCGCCCAGCGCAATCCCCATGGCCCCCAGGGCGACCGCTGCCGCCAGGGCCAGGCGGCGCCTCACGGCGTCAGCTCCCGCGCTTGGGCGGTGGCGCGCCGTGTTCCTCGGCCACCCGCTCTACGATCGCCACCATCTCCGGGAAGACCTCGGTGAAGGCCTCCACCAGGCGCGGCTCGAAGTGTGCGCCGCTGTCCTTCTGGATCTCCTCGAGCGCCTGATCCACGGTCCAGGCCTGCTTGTAGGGCCTGTCGGAGATCAGCGCGTCGAACACGTCGCAGACGGCGGTCACGCGCGCGGAGAAGGGAATCTCCTCGCGCCGAAGGCCGCGCGGGTAGCCGTTGCCGTCCCAGCGCTCGTGGTGGGTCAGCGCGATCACCTCGCCCAGCTGCACGACCGGCGAGCGGCTGCCCGCCAGCAGCTCCGCGCCCACCGCGGCGTGGGTCTTCATGATCTCCCACTCCTCGGCGTCGAGCTTGCCGGGCTTTCGCAGGATGCGGTCGGGGATCGCGATCTTCCCGACGTCGTGCATCGGCGCCGCCTGCAGCAACAGCTCGGCCTCCATCGGAGTGGCGCCCGCGGCGAGCGCGAGGCGCGAGCAGAGCTGGCTCATGCGCGTGATGTGCACGCCCGTCACGTGGTCGCGCGACTCGGCCGCGTGGCTCAGCCGCCGCACGACCTCGAGCTGGGTCTCGCGCAGCTCGGCGGTGCGGTCCCGCACCGCGGTCTCGAGCTTGCTGTTCTGGCGCGCGACCTCCTCCTTGGAAAGGGTCAGCGAGCGAGCCAGCACGCCCAGCATGCGCCTCGCGGCGAGCGGATGGCTGTCGAAGATCTGCTCGAGGTCGTGCTTGCCGATCTCGATCGTCTCGCAGTCCTCGATGGCGATGACCGAGGCGAGTCGCGGCGCGGAGTTCAGCACCGCCAGCTCGCCGAAGGCCTGGCCCGGCTCGACACGGTCGAGCACGAGGCGGTCGTCGTGGGTGGGCCGCACCACCTTGAGCGTGCCGCGGCGGACGACGAACAGCGATCTGCCGTCGTCGCCCTCGTGGAACACCACCTCGCCGGCGCGGAATTGGCGCCGGCCGGCGCGCGTGGCGAGGTCGCGCAGCGCCTCGGGAGGCAGCTCGGACAGCATCTCGACCCGCGAAAGCTCCTCGGGCCGGACGGACAGCACGAAGGGGGTGTCGATCAGGCGGCCCAGCATCAGCGGCGGTTGCGCTTCCGGTGGACGCTGGCGAGGTAGGAGTGGCCCTTGGGCACCATCACGGTGCGGTGGCGGACGAAGTCGCCGACCGCCACGAGGCCGCGCCTGACCGTCACGCGGGTGCCGGCGCAGCTGTCCTCGGTGAACCAGATGGTGCCGCGCACGGTGGCGGCGCCGTGGCGCCCACGTGTCCTGAAGTTGCCGTGGCCGCTGCCCCAGAGGCCGCGCACCCTGCGGTGCTTGCTCTTGCGGGCCGAGGCGAATGCCGACGCGTGCGAGCCGCCGGTGCTGCCGGGGCGCCAGCACGAGGAGAAGTCGCCGCCGCGCATGACCAGCTCGGTGATGGGCTTCTTGGCTCGCTTCTGCTTCACCTGGAACAGGCCGCCGTGGAAGGTCGCGCTCTGCTCCGTGCCCTTGGAGTCCTTGGCCGAGGTCAGCGTGACCTTGCCCTTGGAGGCGTCCACCACCGAGCCGACCGGGATCGACGCGGCGTCGTCCAGGCTCACGTACTCGCCGGAGCCGGGCAGCTTCACCGTCACGGTGCCGCCCTGGTGGCTGGCCTGGAGGTCCTCTCCGACCGTCGGGGCGTTCACCGCGGGCAGGTGTGAGGAGCCAGGGCCGGAGTTGCTGCCCGGCAGGGGCAGGCCCGCAACCCCGCCGCCGCTGCCGCTGTTGCCGCCGCTGCCCCCGTCGTCGCCGTCGTCGTCGAGGGTCTGCGTGATGACCTTGCGGATTCGGTTGTTGCCGCTGTCGGCGATGAAGGTCGCGCCGCCCGCCAGGAACACGTCCTTCGGGCCGCTGAGCGAGGCGTCGCCCGGGTCCCCGCCGTCGCCGTCGAAGGCGGCGTCGCCGTCGCCGATCGTGGTCTTGATCGTGCCGTTCTTGACCTTGCGGATCACGTTGTTGCCCGTGTCGGCCACCAGGAAGCCGCCGCTCGGCCTGACCTCCACGCCGGCGGGGGCGTTCAGCTCGGCCTGCCCGGGGGCGCCGCCGTCGCCCGAGTAGCCGGACGTGCCGTCGCCGGCGACCGTGGCGATCGTGCCGTCGGCGGCGACCTTGCGAACCACGTTGTTGCCGGTGTCGGCGATCAGGAAGCCGCCGTCGGGCGTCTCGGCCACGTCCTCCGGGCTGCGGAGCTGCGCCGCGGTGGCGCTGGCGCCGTCGCCCGAGTAGCCGCCGCTGCCGTCGCCGGCCGCGATGCTCAGCTGGCCGGTCGAGGAGATCTTTCGGATCACGTTGTTGTCGGTGTCGGCGATCAGGAAGCCGCCGTCGCTGGTGGCCGCGACCGCGCTGGGGTGGTCGAGGTCGGTGTCGGTGCCGAGGACGGGGCCGAGCAGGCCCTGCAGCAGGCCGCTGATCAGGCCGACGCCCTCGGTGCCGGTGCCGGCGACGGTGGTGATCGTGCCGCCCGGCGAGACCTTGCGCACGCGCATGTTCTGGGTGTCGGCGATCAGAAAGCCGCCGTCGGGCGTGAATGCCACGCCGCGCGGCTGGTTGAGGCTCGCGTCGGTGGCCAGCTGGTTGTCACCGTCGAAGCCGGCGAAGCCGGTACCGGCGACGGTGGTCACGCCGCCGTCGGTGGCGACCTTCTGGATGCGGTTGTTCATCGTGTCGACGACGAGGTAGCTGCCGTCGGGCGCCTCCACCATCGAGCGCGGGTAGTCGAGCTGCGAGGCGTTGCCGTCGCCGAGGAAGGTGCCGATGCGCTCAACCGTGGTGGTGTGCGCGGTTGCGGCAAGCGGAAGCGCCAGTCCAAGGCTGGCGCACAGGATCGTCGCAATAAGGCTTCGAGGTGTCTTCACGCGCAGGAGTGCCTCCGCGGGACTTATCGAGAGGCTCGGGCGCGTACCTGATAGGGCGCAGACGAATGTTCGACGGCTCCAGCCGCCCTATCCTTTGACGACCCCATGGCCACCAAGCCGGACCACAAGCCCAGCATCGCCCCGATCGTCGGACCCGACGACCCGCGGCACTTCACCGACTCGGGCATCGAGATCAAGGCGAGCTACGACGAGAGCGACGTCGCGCCGGGCCTGGAGGAGCGCCTGGGCGAGCCCGGTGAGTACCCGTTCACGCGCGGCGTGCACGCGGAGATGTACCGCAAGCGCAAGTGGACGATGCGCCAGTACGCCGGCTACGCCAGCGCCAAGGAGACCAACGAGCGCTTCCACTACCTGATCGACCACGGCTCGACGGGGCTGTCGATGGCGTTCGACCTTCCCACCCAGCTCGGGCGCGACTCCGACGACCCGCTCTGCGAGGGCGAGGTAGGCCGCACCGGCGTGGCCATCGACACGATCGACGACATGCGACGGGTGTTCGACGGGATCCCGCTCGCCGACGTCTCCACCTCGATGACGATCAACGCGCCCGCCGCGGCCCTGCTGCTGCTCTACGAGCTGGTCGGCGAGGAGCAGGGGGTCGAGTCGAAGGACCTGACCGGCACCACCCAGAACGACATCCTCAAGGAGTACATCGCGCGCGGGAACTTCATCTATCCGCCCGAGCCGGCGATGCGGCTGACCACCGACCTGTTCTCCTACTGCCAGGAGAAAGTGCCGAAGTGGAACACGATCTCGATCTCCGGCTACCACATGCGCGAGAAGGGCTGCTCGGCCGTGCAGGAGGTGGGCTTCACGCTCGCCAACGCGATCGCGTACGTGCAGGCCGCGATCGACGCCGGGCTCGAGGTGGACGCCTTCGCCCCGCGGCTGGCCTTCTTCTTCAACGGCCACAACAACGTCTTCCAGGAGGTCGCAAAGTTCCGGGCCGCACGGAAGATGTGGGCGAAGATCATGTGCGAGCGCTTCGGCGCCGAGAACGAGAAGTCCATGCGCATGCGCTTCCACACCCAGACGGGCGGGGTGACCCTCACGGCCCAGCAGGCCGACAACAACATCATCCGGGTCGCGCTCCAGGCCTTCGCCGCCGTGTGCGGCGGGACGCAGTCGCTGCACACCAACGGCTTCGACGAGGCGCTCTCGCTCCCCACCGAGAAGGCGGCGGGCATCGCGGTACGCACCCAGCAGGTCGTAGCCCACGAGTCGGGCGCGGCGGACACCGTCGACCCCTTCGCCGGCTCGTACTTCGTCGAGTCGCTGACCGGCGAGATCGAGGATCGTGCGAACGACCTGATCGCCAAGATCGACGAGATGGGCGGCGCGGCGGAGGCGATCGCCTTCATGAAGAAGGAGATCGAGGAATCCGCCTTCGGCTACCACCAGCGCTACGGCTCGGGCCAGGATGTCGTGGTCGGCGTCAACAAGTACGTCACCGAGGACCTCGAGGTGCCTGAGATCCTCAAGGTCGACCAGGCCTCCGAGGACGCGCAGCTCGAGCGGCTGAAGAAGTTCAAGGCCGACCGCGACCA
>JBBQRG010000079.1:0-12690 GCA_038215095.1 Solirubrobacterales bacterium
CACAAGGTCGGCGTCGGCACCGCCCGCGGGGCGTTCCCAGAGTCGGTCGACGCGTTCAAGAACGGCGCCCCCGAGATCGCCCTCGCGCGCCCCTACACCCAGGACTTCCTCGGCTGGTTCGACGACTTCTCCACCACCGGCGGCGGCTTCGACGCCCTGGGCGAGGTGTCCCGTGCTCAGATCAACCTGGCCGAGAGCCTGCCGGCCCCGACGGTCGGCCCGGTGCGCAAGTACCAGTTCAAGCGCTGCCCCGGCTCCGCCGAAGCCCCCGCCGCCGACGGCTCCAACGTGCTCTCCGCCGACGAGATGGCAAAGCTCCAATGCGACGAATCCGCCCGCGCCACGGGGAACGTCAAGTGAGGCGGCTGGTCTCGATAGCCGTCGTGGCGGCTGCGCTCGTCGCCGCGCTCCTGCTGGCCGGCGCCTCGAACCCCACGAAGCCGAAGGCCACCTACCAGATCGTCTTCGACAACGCCTTCGGCCTGGCCGAAGGCGGCGACTTCCGCGTGGGCGGCGTGAAGGCCGGCAAGACCAAGTCCTTCACGGTCTCGAAGAAGAAGGGGCACACGCCCAAGGCGGTGGTGACCGCGCAGATCTCCCAGCCGGGCTTCGACGACTTCCGCTCGGACGCGAGCTGCGAGATCAAGCCCCAGTCGCTGATCGGCGAGTACTACGTGGATTGCCAGCCCGGCAACTCCGGCAAGAAGCTGGCCACCGACGGCTCGGGAACGGTGCCGGTCGAGCACACCTCGTCGACCGTGCCGATCGACCTGGTGAACAACATCCTGCGCAAGCCCTACCGCGAGCGCTTCCGCCTGATCCTCAGCGAGCTGGGCACCGGCCTGGCCGGCCGGCCCGCGGACCTGAACGCCGTCGTGCGCCGGGCGAGCCCGGGTCTGCGCGAGACCTCCAGGGTGCTGAAGATCCTCGGCAACCAGAACCGCACCATCGAGAACTTCATCAGCGACTCCGACACGGTCGTCGCCCAGCTCGAGCGCAACAAGCGCGACGTGGTCCGCTGGGCCAAGACCGCAGGCCGCACGGCGGAGATCTCCGCCACCCGCAAGGCGGAGCTGCAGGCGGGCTTCCACAAGCTCCCGACGTTCCTCGGCGAGCTGAAGCCCACCATGGCGAGGCTCGGCGAGCTCACCGACCAGCAGCGCCCGGCGCTCCAGGACCTCCAGCGGGCCGCGCCGGACCTGAACACCTTCCTCACCCGCCTCGGCCCGTTCGCGGAGGCCTCGCGGCCGGCGCTGCGCTCGCTGGGCAAGGCGTCGGTGAAGGGCACCAAGGCGATCCGGGAGAGCAACCCAGAGCTCGACGTGCTGCGGCAGCTGTCGGTGAACGCGCAGCCCACCTTCAAGCCGCTGCGGCAGTTCCTGCAGACGCTGGACCAGCGCAACCGCGCGATCGAGAACGACACGCGCGCCGTGAAGGGCGGACCCCCGGCGCCCGATCCCACGCACATCTCTGGCAAGGGCGGGTTCACCGGCCTGGAGGTGCTCTGGAACTACTTCTTCTGGCAGAGCCTCGACCTGAACGGCTACGACCAGTACAGCCACATGCTGCGTACCTCGATCACCGCCACGGAGTGCAGCCCGCTCAGCAACAAAGAGGACCCGAAGAGCGCCCACTTCAAGAAGTGCAGCCAGTGGCTCGGCCCGAACCTGCCTGGCATTACGACGCCGGACTTCACGGACAATGGCTCGATGGCAAAGCTCGCCTCCGAGGCCAGCAAGCCCGCGAGCAAGGTGGGCGAGCGGCGTAGCGCGGGCCAGCCCGACGCCGCCCCGCTGCCCGGCCAGCGCGACATCTCCAAGCCGCAGGTCACCACGCCGCCGGCGGTCAAGCAGCTGCTCGACCAGCTCCCGAAGGCTCAGCGCGAGCAGGCCCAGCAGCGCCTCAACACGCAGACCCCGCCGGCCTCGGGCGCCAGCGACACCCAGCTCCTCGACTTCCTGCTCGGCCCATGAGAGGACGCCAGGGAACAGCCTCGCTGGTCGCAAGCCCCGTGCTGGTGGGTGCGGTCACGGTGCTGATCGTGATCATCGCCGTGTTCATCTCCTACAACGCGAACAAGGGCCTGCCGTTCGTGCCCACTTACGACCTCAAGGCACAGCTGCCCACGGGCGCCAAGCTCGTGAAGGGCAACGAGGTGCGTACGGGCGGCTTCCGCGTGGGCGTGGTGGAGAACATCACGCCCAAGTCCGTGACCACCAGCGGCAAGACCCACACGATCGCGGTAGTGACCATGAAGCTCGACAAGACGGTCGAGCCGCTCGCCAAGGACTCCACGGTTCGGGTGCGGCCGCGCTCGGCGCTCGGCCTGAAGTACGTCGAGCTGACCCCCGGCAAGTCGAAGCAGACCTATGCATCCGGCGACACCGTGCCGCTGAAGTTCGCCAGCCAGCCGCTCGACTTCGAGGACTTCTACGGGATCTTCGACCGCGGCACCCGCCCGAAGGTGCGCGATGCCACCCAGGGCTTCGGCGACGCGTTCGCGGGTCGCGGGCAGAACATCAACACGGCGATCGAGTCGCTGAACCCATTCTTCCGCCACCTGACTCCGGTGATGACGACGCTGGCGAAGCGCGACACCCACCTCGAGGAGTTCTTCAAGCAGCTCGGCCGGGCATCTGCGCAGGTCGCGCCCGTGGCACGCACCCAGGCGGTGCTGTTCACGAACATGGCGGACACCTTCCAGGCGATCTCCGCGGACCCGCTGGCCCTGCAGCAGACGATCGAGAAGTCGCCGCCCACGCAGGACGTGTCGATCCGCTCCTTCCGCGTGCAGCGACCCTTCCTGGTGGACTTCACCGACCTGTCCCGGAGGCTGCGCCCCGCCGCGGCTCAGCTGCCGGTCTCGCTGCCGGCGCTCAACTCCGCCCTGAAGGTGGGCACGCCGGTGCTGCCCCGCACGGTCAAGCTCAACCAGCGCTTCGGCGACGTGTTCGACCAGCTCGACACACTGATGCGGAACCCGAACACACTGCTCACGCTCAAGGACCTGCGCACGACCCTTTCGGTCACCCGCCCGGCGGCCGAGTTCATTGCGCCGTACCAGACGGTCTGCAACTACCCCATCTACTTCCTGCTGGGACTCGGCGATCACCAGTCGCTCGTCTCGCCGGACGGGTCCGGCACCGTGCAGAACCAGGGCATCAAGCTCGTGAACCAGCAGCAGGCCAACAACTACGGCACGCTCAACTCCTCGCGGAACGTGGACGTGCCCCCGGGGATGAAGGCGCGCGGCGCGAAGGACGGCACGGGTACGCTCCACCGCCTGCAGGCGCCCCTCTACTCGCCCGCGATCGACGCCCAGGGCAACGCCGACTGCCAGCGCGGCCAGGAGGGCTACCCGAACGGCCCGCTTGCGCTGGGCGCCCGCTACGGCAAGGGCAAGCTGCCCGACGGCACGCCCTCCGGCGGCAACGCCCCGAACACGAACGACAACTACCCGATCCTCTCGGGCGGAACGTTCGCGACCCGCCGTCTCGGCATCAAGAACCTGAAGGACGTGCCCTAGCGATGAGCAAGTTCCGCGCAGGAGTCCTCGCCTTGGCCGTGATCGCGCTGTTCGGGTACTTCGGGTTCACGAAGGCCAACCCGTTCTCGCACCCCTACGAGCTGAACGCGGTCTTCAACAACGTGAACAACCTCAAGCCGAACTCGCCGGTTCGCATCGCCGGCGTCGAGGTCGGCAAGGTGAAGAAGGTCGAGCCGATCACCTCGGGCGAGGGCGCCGCGCACGTGACCATGGTCGTCAAGGACAAGGCGCTCCCGATCCACAACGACGCCCAGGCCCACGTGCGCTCGCGAATCTTCCTCGAGGGCAACTTCTTCGTGGACATCCAGCCGGGCTCCCCCGGCGCGCCGCTCCTGGCGGACGGCGGCACGATCCCGATTCAGCACACCTCGTCGCCGGTGCAGCTCGGGCAGCTGCTGTCCGCGCTGCAGAACGACACCCGCGCCGACCTGCAGACCTTCCTGAAGGAGTACTCGAAGGGCCTTTCCGGCAAGGGTGCCCGTGGGTTCAACCAGTCGATCAAGTACTGGCAGAGCGCCTACAAGAACTCGTCGCTCGCCAATGACGCGACTCTGGGTGTGGATCCCACCAGGGACCTCCAGCGCGTGCTCAAGGGGCAGGCGCGCACCTTCCGCGCGCTGAACGCCGAGCCCGACAAGCTGAAGAGCCTGGTCACCGACTTCAACACCACGGCCGGCGCCTTTGCCCGCCAGGACGTGGCGCTCGAAGCAGCGATTCCGGCGCTGCGCGACACGCTCAAGACGGCGCAGCCCGCCCTCGCCTCGCTCAACGACGCGCTGCCCACGCTGCGGGCCTTCTCGATGGACGCGCTGCCGGGCGTGAAGAGCTCCGGCCCGACGCTCGACGCGTCGCTGCCCTTCATCGAGCAGGCGCGTCTGTTGGTGCGCCCGCAGGAGCTGCGCGGCACCGCCGCCACGCTGCGCCGCTACATCCCGTCACTCGTGCGCCTGAACGAGCGTTCCGTGCCGCTCTCCTCGGAGGCCCGACAGCTGTCGGCCTGCACGAACAAGGTCCTCGTGCCCTATGTGCGCTCGACGATCCCGAACGTCGACGACCACGCGAACACCGACCAGCAGGTCCGCTTCCAGTTGCAGCGTGGCTTCCCGGGCCTGTCGGGTGAGAGCCGCCTGTCGGACGGCAACAACCAGTCCTTCCACGGGTCGGCGACGGCGAGCCCGCAGAAGATCCAGCCCGTGCCGCCCACCGTGATCGACCAGCCGCCCCCGAGGCGCCCTGACATCCCGTGCGAGACCCAGCAGACGCCTGACCTGAATGCTGCCAAGGCGGTCGTGGCCTCCGGACCGGCCGGCGGCCTGGTGCTGCCCTCGGCGCCGTCGATCCCGGCGCTGCCGAAGTTCAAGGTCGCCCCGCTGATGAAGGCGGGCCAGCTGATGAAGCAGTTCGAGCAGAAGCAGAACGCGCGGGAGAACGCCAAGGCGAAGAAGGCCGAGGCCAAGACGAAGAGGGTGAGCCGGTGAAGACCGCCATCCGCAAGCACCTCGGCGACTTCATCGCGATCCTCGCGCTGTTCGTGCTGGCCGCGGGCGTGGGCGTCTACATCCTGACCCAGCAGCGCCTGCGCTTCCCGCTCGTACAGGAGAAGACGCACCGCGTCGAGGCCGTGCTCCCGAACGCCCAGGCGGTCACCCCCGGCCAGGGCCAGACCGTGCGCGTCGCGGGTGTCGAGGTGGGCCAGATCGGCAAGGTGAACCTCGAAGACGGCCGCGCAGTGGTGAACCTCGAGATCGACCCGAAGTACAAGTCGCTGATCAAGACGGACGCGAGCGCCCTGCTGCGCCCGAAGACCGGCGTGAAGGACATGTTCCTCGAGGTCGACCCGGGTGACAGCAACAAGGTGATGCCCGAGAACGGGCGCATCCCGGTCGAGAACACCGAGCAGGACATCGACCCGGACGAGATTCTCTCCGCGCTCGACTCGGACACGCGCGACTACCTACGACTGCTGATCTCCGGCGCCGGAAAGGGCCTGAAGGGCCGCGGCTCGGACCTTCAGGAGGCCCTCGCCCGCCTGGGCCCGCTGCACAAGGACCTTGCCCGGGTCACGAAGGCGGTCGCCACGCGCCGCGAGAACCTGCGCCGGCTGATCCACAACTACGGGCTGCTAACCGCCGAGCTCGGGAACAACGGCAAGACCCTGACGCGGCTCGTGAGCTCGTCGAGCGAGGTCTTCAAGTCACTGGCGGCCGAGGACAACAACATCTCCACGGCGGTCGCGCGCCTGCCCGGCACGCTGCGGCAGACCCAGAGCACGCTGGCCAAGGTCGATCCCTACGCGAAGACGCTCAGGACGTCGCTCGAGTCACTCCGCCCGGCCTTCCGCCAGCTCGACGCCACCAACAAGGCCGTTCTGCCGGCGGTCAAGGAGGGAACGCCGATTTTGAAGAACGAGGTGCGCCCGTTCGCCCGCGCCGCGCGCCCGTTCACCAACAACCTCGGCCAGTCCGCGAAGAACCTGTCCGGCGCCGCTCCGCAGCTCACGGCGACCTTCCACGAGCTCAACCGCCTCTTCAACATCGGCGCCTACAACCCCAACGGCCGCGAGGGCCTGACCGGCGACCTCGCCAAGGACCGCGCACGCGACGAGGGTTACCTCTACTGGCTGGCCTGGACGGCACAGAACACGGTCTCGCTATTCAGCACGTCTGACGCGAACGGCCCGTTCCGCCGCTTCTACCTCGGCGGCCTGGGCTGCGGCATACTGACTGCAGCCGGCTTGCCCCAGCCGGCTGTCGACCTGCTCGGCCCCGGTACCAGCACCACGCCAGGCGCGGGAGTCTGCGCGGGCGGCGGCACCGGAGGCACGGGCGGCCCATGATCAAGCAAGCTCCCAGCCTCGGCCGGATCATGGCGATGGTGGCCTTCACCCTGTCGGTGGTCGCCCTGCTCATGTTCCTATGGCTGGCCTTCGGCGGCGCGATCCCGCTCAAGCCGCAGAGCTACCGCCTGAAGGCGCACTTCCCCGAGGCGGCCACGCTCACCCTTGAAGCGGACGTGCGCATGGCCGGCGTGAACGTGGGCAAGGTCAAGACGAAGTCGCTCGACAAGGGCGGGAACCGCACCACGGCCGTGCTCGAGATCAAGCATCAGTACGGCCCAATCCCCAAGAACACGAAGGCGATCCTGCGCCAGAAGACGCTGCTCGGCGAGACCTACGTGGAGTTGGCGCCGGGCAACAAGAACACGGGGATGCTGCCGGATGGCGGCACGCTTCCGAACGCGCAGGTCCAGCCCACGGTCGAGCTCGACGAGATCTTCAGCTCCTTCGACCCGGCCACGCGCAAGGCCTTCCAGACCTGGATGGACGAGCTGGCCAAGTCGATCAAGGGCGGGCGCGGCCAGGACCTGAACAGTGCGTTCGGCAACCTTCAGGGCTTCTCGGCCGACGGCGCCAAGTTGTTCCAGACGCTCGACGACCAGAACGCGGCCGTCCAGCGGCTGATCAAGAACACGGGAATCGTGTTCGGCGCGATCAACGAGCGGCAGGGCGCGCTGCGCCAGCTGATCGTGAACTCGAACAACACGTTCGAGGCGACCGCTTCGCAGGATAAGGCGCTGGCGGAGACGTTCCGCATCTTCCCGACCTTCCTGGACGAGTCCAAGGCCACGCTGGCCCGGCTGGAGCGCTTCTCCGTCAACACGCGCCCGCTCGTCAACGAGCTCAAGCGTCCCGCCGACAACCTCGGGCCGACCGTCCGCGACCTGGGCGACCTGGCGCCCGACGCGGAGCACCTGTTCCGCAGCCTGCCGCCGCTCATCAACGCTTCCGCTACGGGCCTGCCGGCAACCCAGCGCATCCTCAAGGGCGCAGAGCCGCTCTTCGAGGCCGCCCACGTGTTCCTCCCCGAGCTCAACCCGATCCTCTCCTACTTCAACTTCCGTCAGGCCACGATCGCCGGCTTCCTCACCAACGCCGGCCCGGACCTGTCGGGCAAGGCCAGCGGTCGCCGCCAGCAGACCCAGATCGGGATCATCGACGCGAAGGAATTCCAGAAGTTCACTACCCGGCCCTACTGGGAGCGCGGCAACTCCTACCTGGCGCCGAACGCGCTCCAGCGCGGCATAGCGCTGGGCGGAATCGAGAGCTTCGACTGCAATGCCGCCGGCGGTCCACAGCCGGACCCGGTCGATAACCCGCCGCCGGGCCGCGACAAGACGCCGCCGTGCTTCGTGCAGCCGCCGTCCCTGTACGACGGCAAGCAGTTCTCGCTGCTGCGCAAGGGTCACGCGCCGAAGGTGGATGCGCCCACGCGCCGCGAGGGTAAGAACGGGTCCGCGAAGGACCCCCACCCGAACGACCCGCTCCGCTAAATGGACAAACGTCCTATCCCCCAAAAGGGGCATATAAAGGCCTGGGCGTGATCTGCCGAGGTACCAAGCGTGGCCCCCTTTATCAGCGTGCGCGAGCGTGCACGCGAACGTGCAGGAGCGTCGCTTGCCCAGCTCACTCTGCTGCTGCTGATCGCGGCGATCTCGCCCGGCCTCGCTGAGGCCGCGCACCACGGCGCAGCCCACTCCGCGGCGGCCGCGACCCCGGTTGCGACGCCCCAGGAGCCGGGCCCGCCCGCCACGCCTGCACCGGCGCCCCAGCCGACTCCGGTCCAGGGCCAGCCCGGTCCGGACCAGCCCGGCTCCGGCTCCGGCGACGGCTCCGGCAATAGCGGCTCAGGCAACGGCTCCGGCAGCGGCCAGGGCACTGGCACGGGCACGCCGGGTCCCGACCAGGGCGCGACGGGTGAGGACGGCTCGGGCTCCGGCTCCGGCTCCGGCAACGGCAACGGCAACGGCAACGGCTCCGGCAGTGGCAATGGCAACGGCAACGGCAGCGGCAGCGGTTCGGGCTCCGGCTCCGGCAGCGGATCCGGCACGGGCACGCCGCAGCCCGGCCCCGGCGATCCGGCCGCGACGCCTCCCGACCAGGGCGCCACCTCAACTCCCGGCGACTCAGGCAACCGCCCGACGGCGACCCCGGCCCTGCCGATCACCGTGCCCGCCGTGGCCCCGGTCATCGCTCCCCAGCGCCAGCCCAGCGGCAACAGCCAGCGCCGCCGCGCCCGCACGGGCAACGGCGGCTCGAGCAGCGGGTCGAACGGCGGCTCGGGCGCGACCTCCGGCAGCGGCTCGAACCCCACCGGCGCAGTCGCCGGCACATCCGGCAGCGGCGCGCTCGCCACGGCGCCCGCCACGGCCGGCACCGGAACCACGGGCTCGGGTGCCGCCACGGGCTCGGACCGGCCCTCCAACGCCAAGAAGAAGCAGTCGAGCTCCGACAAGGGCTCGCCGGTCACCCGCACCGTGACGCGCACGGTCCGCGACATCGTCCGGGTCGTGCCGAACTCCGCGAAGGTCGCCCTGGCCGCGCTCGCCGCTCTCGCGGTGCTGCTCGGCGCCGGCTATCTCTTCACGGCGCTGCGCGCACGGCGGCTCACCCGCCAGCGCCGCGAGCTGCTCCAGGAGGTTGGCCTGCTGCAGGGCGCCCTGCTGCCCTCGGTCCCCACCTCGATCGGCTCGGTTCGCACCTCGGTCGCCTACCGGCCGGCCGACGGCCCCGGCGCCGGCGGCGACTTCTACGACGTGCTGGCCCTGAGCGGCGGCCGCGTGGGCTTCATCCTCGGCGACGTCTCCGGCCACGGGCACGCCGCGCTCGAGCGGACGGCCTTCATGCGCTACACGCTGCGCGCCTACCTCGAGGCCGGCCTCGAGCCGCGGGTCGCGCTGCAGGTGGCCGGCCGCGTGATCGACGACAACCTGGGCGGCGACTTCGCCACCGTGCTACTGGCCGTGCACGACCCGAGCTCCGGCTCGCTGACCTACGCGAGCGCGGGCCACCCGAGCCCGATCGTCGCCGGTCGCGAGTCGCACGTGCCCGTGACCAGCTCCTCCTCGCCGCCCATCGGCGTCGGCGTGCGCACCGGCCTGCGCCAGACCACGATCCCGCTGACCACCGGCTCGGTGGCCGTGCTCTTCACCGACGGCCTGATCGAGGCCCGCGTCCCCGACGGCGTGCTGGGCCGCGAGCGGCTCCAGAAGATCGTCGACGACATGGGCCCGGGCGGGGACGCGGAGCAGCTGCTCGCGCGAGTGGCCGCCGAGGCGCGCGTCAGCTCCGACGACATGGCCACCTGCCTGATCGCGCCGAGCAGCGGCGCGACCGCCGGTGGCTTCCAGACCGAGCAGCTCGAGCTGACCAGCCGCGAGCTCCACACCACGCTGGCCGAGCACTTCCTGGCCGCCTGCGAGGTGCCGACGGACGAGATCGATCGCGCCCTCGAGGAGGCCGCCAAGGTGGCCGCCCAGTTCGGCGCCGTGGTGCTGCACGTGGTGCTCGGCAACCGCCGCTCGGTGGACGTGCTCCCGCGCAACGTCGAGAGCATCGAGGCGGCCTCGCGCCGCTCCGCCCTCGCCGGCTAACTGGCTAGAGCGAGCCCGCGAAGTCGGCCAGCGCGGCCGTCACCGCGTCCGGGTCGTCCTCGACCAGGTAGTGCGCGGCCCAATCCAGCTCCACCACCCGCGCTGCCGGGAACAGCTCGCGCCACTGGTCCAGGAAGACCGGCTGGAACACCGGGTCGCGCATTCCCCAGACCAGCAGCACGGGCTGGTCGAGCTGGGGGAGGCGCTCGTGGATCGAGCCCATCAATGCGGCGCTGCGGTCGCGCTCGGTGAGCGGTATCTCGCGCTGGAAGGCCAGCGGCCCAACGCGGGACCAGTAGTCGGGAAACGGCGCGCGGTACGCCTCCATCATCAACGGGTCGGTGCCGCGGCGGTGCATGCCGCCGGGGATCGACTCCACGAACAGGTTGCCGCCGAGGGCAAGGATCTCCCCCAGGCCGTCGGTGCGGAACTCGCGCAGGAATGGCGGCAGGAAGCTCGGCAGCTCCCAGGCCCAGGTGTTCATCAGCGCCAGGCCGCGCAGCCGCTCGCGGCGCTCGAACGCCGCGCCCAGGCCGATCGGGCCGCCCCAGTCGTGCGCCACCAGCAGCACCTCCCGCAGGTCGAGCTCGTCGATCAGCGCGAGCGCGTTCCGGATGTGGGCCTCGAGTGAGTAGCTCGCGAGGTAGGGCGGGCTTGTCGGAGCGCCCGAACCCCATGTGGTCGAACGCGACGCAGCGGTGGCCGGCCGCCGCCAGCTCGGCGATCGGCGTTCGGTACATGTAGCTCCAGGTCGGGTTGCCGTGGAGCATCAGCACGGGCGGCGCGTCGCGGGGCCCTTCGTCGACGTAGTGCAGCCGCACGTCGCCCGCCTGGAGGTAGCGTGGCTCGAAGGGAAAGCTCCCGCCGAAGTCGCCGTCGAGCGCCGCCGTCATCTGGCTCCGCTGTATAGCGAATCGGGTAGGGTCGCGGCCGCCGTGGCCACCGAGGTCGAGACCCTTCACGGCGGCCGGCTGGTCGCCAAGCGGTTGAAGGCGCACGGCGTCACGAAGCTGTTCACGCTGTCAGGGGGCCACCTGTTCTCGATCTACGACGGCTGCCGCGAGGAGGGCATCCAGCTCGTGGACGTGCGCCACGAGCAGTCGGCCGCCTTCGCCGCCGAGGGCTGGGCCAAGGCCACGCGCCAGCCCGGCGTGTGCGCGCTCACCGCGGGGCCCGGCGTGACCAACGGCATGTCGGCGCTCGCCTCGGCCCACCAGAACGGCTCGCCGATGCTGGCGCTGGGAGGGCGCGCCCCCGGCTTCCGCTGGGGCCAGGGCTCGCTGCAGGAGATCGACCACGTTCCCTTCGTCTCGCCGTTGACAAAGCTGGCTCGCACCGCCAACGCCACCGCCGACATCCCCGGTCTGATCGACGAGGCCCTGCGCGTGACGCTCGAGCCGCCGAGCGGCCCGGCCTTCCTGGACTTCCCGCTCGACCAGGTGTTCATGGAGGCCGACGCGACGAGCGGCCTCGACGAACCGGCCGCGCTGCCCGACCCGACCGCGCTGCCGGCCGCCGACGGCGGCGCGGTGGAGCGCGCTGCCGAGCTGCTGTGTGACGCCAAGCGGCCCGTCGTCATGGCAGGCACGGGGCTCTACTGGGCTCGCGCCGAGAATGCGCTCCAGGAGCTGTGCCGCGAGCTGCAGGTGCCGGTCTTCCTCAACGGCCTGGCCCGCGGCTGTGTGCCCGCCGACGACCCGCTGTTCTTTTCCCGCGCGCGAGGCACGGCGCTCAAGGGCGCCGACGTCGCATTGGTGGTGGGCGTGCCTATGGACTTCCGGCTGGGCTTCGGCGGCTCCTTCGGCGACGACACCGAGATCGTGGTGATCGGCTCCGCCCAGGCCGAGCGCGCGCATCCCCGCCAGCCAGCCGCCGAGCTCTACGGCTCGGTGGCCGGCAGCCTCGACGCGCTGCGCGAGGGAGGCGCCGGCGGCCTGGACCGCTCGGCTTGGCTGTCCGAGTTGCGCGAGACCGAGACCGAGAAACGCGCCGCCGAGCAGAACGACCTCAACGACGAGCGCGCCCCGCTGCACCCGCTTCGCATCTACAACGAGCTCGCCCGGCTGCTAGACCGCGACGCGGTGGTGGTGGGCGACGGCGGCGACTTCGTGTCCTACGCGGGCCGCGTGATCGACACCTACGAGCCGGGCTGCTGGATGGACCCGGGCCCGTTCGGCTGCCTTGGCTCCGGACCGGGATTTGCGATGGCGGCCAAGCTCGCCCACCCGGAGCGGCAGGTAGCGCTGCTGCTCGGGGACGGCGCCTTCGGCTTTTCCGGCCTCGAGTTCGACACGATGGTGCGCCACGGCATCCCCGTGGTGGGCGTGATGGGAAACAACGGCATCTGGGCGCTCGAGAAGCACCCGATGGAGTACCTCTACGGCTACTCGGTCGCGGCCGACCTGCAGCCGAACTGCCGCTACGACCAGGTCGTCGAGGCGCTTGGTGCCCACGGCGAGCTGGTGGAGCGCCCCGACGAGCTGGGACCCGCGCTCGAGCGCGCCTTCGAGTCGGGCAAGCCGGCGCTCGTGAACGTGCTCACCGACCCGTCGGTGGCGTACCCCCGCAGGGCGAACCTGGCCTGAAAGCGGAATCGCCGGCAATCATTGCCGGCGATTCCTAACGGCCCTAACAGGACGGGCAGGGGTACGTGCCTTGAAAGGGCCTGGCGGTTCGAGCGGCGGGAGGCGCCGATACGATGCGGCTTCGCCCGA
>JBBQRG010000080.1:0-12667 GCA_038215095.1 Solirubrobacterales bacterium
CCCCCCACCGGTTCCCGGCTGACCCCCCATCCGGGGGGCTACCCGTGAGTCAGGGGAGACCAATGCCGCGCAGTGGACAAGGTTGTCTACATGGACGCAATCTTGTTTCCCGGTCAGGGCAGTCAGGCCCCCGGCATGCGCGAGCAGGTCGAGCGTTGGCGCCCCGACCTCGTATTGATGGCGCGCGCCGCGGTGGGCGACGACCCCTTCGACCGCGCGGACGAGGGCACCCGCTTCGCCCAGCCCGCGATCTTCTGCGCGGCGCTGGCCGGCTGGCGGCGCCTGCGCGACGACTTCGAGCCGGAGCTGATGGCCGGCCACTCGCTGGGGGAGATCTCGGCGCTGGTGGCCGCCGGCGCGATGGACGCCGAGGACGGCCTGAACCTCGTGGCCGCGCGCGGCAGCCTGATGCAGGACGCGGCCGAGTCCGCGGGCGGCGGCGGAATGCTGGCCGTGCGCGCCACCGACCGCGAGGAGCTCGCTGAGGTCACCGCCGACACCGGCGTGACCCTCGCCAACGACAACTCTCCCGAGCAGGTCGTGCTCTCGGGGTCCGACGACGCGCTGGAGCGCGCCGAGCTCGCGCTGCGCGAGCGCGGCGTGCGCGCCAAGCGCCTGCCCGTGGCCGGCGCCTTCCACTCGCCCACGATGGAGTCCGCCGTGCCGGAGTTCCGCGAGCGGCTCGGCGAGATCGAGCTGCGCACCCCCTCGGTGCCCGTGTTCTCGTGCGTGACCGCCGAGCCCTTCGACGACGTGCGCGAGCGGCTGGCTCAGGCACTCACGCGGCCGGTGCGCTGGCATGACGTGATGCGCGGGCTGCAGGCCCGTGGCGCCACGCGCTTCGTGGAGACCGGTCCCGGCAAGGTGCTGACCAGCCTCGTACGCAGGTCACTCGATGGCGTGGACGCGGATGCGCCCGCGCTGGAGGCGGCCCATGCCTGAGCGCTCGACACCCGAGCTCGCCACCGTGACCGCCCTGAACGGCGGTCAGCCGGCGCTGCGCACCGCGGCGATCGAGGCGGTCGCCATGGCCGTGCCCGACAACGTGGTCGGCAACGACCAGGTGGCCGAGCGCGCCGGAGTGACAGAGGACTGGATCGTGGCGCGCACCGGCGTGCGGGAGCGGCGCCACGCCGTGCCCGGCGAGCGGCTCTCGTCGCTTGCCGCAGCGGCGGGCCGCGAGGCCCTCGAGCGTGCCGGCGTGCACCCCGCAGGCGTCGACCTCGTGCTGGTGGCCACCCTGGCCGCCGACGAGCTGACCCCCAACGCCGCGCCGCTCGTGGCGCACGAGCTGGGATGCGAGTTCGCGGGCGCCTACGACGTGGGCGCCGCCTGCACCGGCTTCCTCTCGGCGCTTCACCAGGCCGCCGCCCAGGTCGAGTCCGGCCGCGTCGGCCGCGTGCTCGTGATCGGGGCGGAGATCACCAGCCGCCTCCTCGACCCCGGCGACCGCGGCACCGCCGCGCTGTTCGCCGACGGCGCCGGCGCCGCGCTGGTGGGCCCCGCCGGCGAGGAGGGCGGACGCATCGGCCCGATCTCGCTGGGAGCCGACGGCGGCGGCGCCGAGTTCATCACGGCCGGGCAAGAGGAGCGCCTCATCAAGATGAGGGGCCACGAGACCTTCCGCGAGGCCGTGCGGCGGCTTTCGGGCAGCACGCTCGAGGTGGCCGCGATGGCGGGCCTACGCCTCGACGAGATCGACCTCTTCGTGTACCACCAGGCCAACGCGCGCATCCTCGCCGCGGTGGCCGACAAGCTCGACCTCGACCGCGACCGCGTGATCGACTGCATCGACCACTACGGCAACACCAGCTCGGCCACGATTCCGATTGCACTGGCCGAGGCGGTCGAGACCGGGCGCCTGAACTCCGGCGACACCGCGCTGCTGGCCGCCTTCGGCGCCGGCTTCACGTGGGGAGCGGGGGTGATCGAGTGGCGCTGAACGGACACGACGGAGGCTGCGCGCTCGTGACCGGCGCTTCGCGCGGAATCGGCGCGGCCATCGCCCGTACGCTGGCCGCCGACGGCTGGCCCGTGGGCGTGAACTACCGCTCCGACGAGGAGGGCGCCGAGCGCGTCGTGGCCGAGATCGAGGAAGCCGGTGGCAAGGCGCTTGCAATCCAGGCCGACGTGTCCGACGCGGACGCGCCCGACGAGCTGTTCAAGACGCTCGAGGAGCACTTCGGCGGCCCGGTGCTCGTGCTCGTGAACAACGCCGGCGTGCGCGCCGACGCGCTGTCGCCCCAGATCGACGACGAGGCGTGGGCGCGCGTGCTCGACACCAACCTCTCCGCTGCCTTCCGCACCACCCGCCGCGCACTCAAGCCGATGATGCGCGCGCGCTTCGGCCGGATCGTGAACATCGCCTCGGTGGTCGGCCAGCGGGCCAACCCCGGCCAGGCCAACTACGCGGCCTCGAAGGCGGGCCTTGTGGCCCTCACCGCGACGGTGGCGGCCGAGGTGGCGCGGCGCTCGATCACCGTGAACGCGGTGGCGCCCGGCCTCGTGGAGACGGAGATGACGGATGGCATCGGCGACGCCCTCCTCGAGGCCGTTCCGGCCCGCCGGGCGGGCACCCCGGAGGAGGTAGCCGCCTGCGTGCGCTTCCTAGCCTCCGACGACGCCGCATACGTGAACGGCACCACCCTGACAGTCGACGGCGGAATGACCGCCTGAATGGAGGAAACGATGAGCACCACCATCAGCAAGGAGCAGATCGAGGAGCGCGTCTTCAAGGCGCTCGAGGAGTTCGGCGCGGAGCCGGACCAGATCAGCCGCGACGCCGAGTTCGAGGCTCTTGACGTGGACTCGCTCGACCTGGTCGAGCTGGCCCAGATCGTCGAGGACGACTACGGCGTGCAGCTCAAGGGCGAGGACATGGAGAACCTGAAGACGGTCGGCGAGGCCGTGGACCTGGTGGTGGCCAAGGCGGCATGACCCGCTCTGTCGTAATCACCGGAGTCGGCGCCGTGACCCCGCTGGGGAACGGCGCCCGCACCCTGCACGAGCGCTGGTGCGCCGGCAACTCGGGCATCGAGGACGGCTTCGGCCGCTGCTCGGAGTTCGAGCCCAAGGAGCAGCTCAGCATCAAGGAGGTGCGCCGCTCCGACCGCTTCACGCAGCTGGCGCTCGCCGCGGCCGGCGAGGCGCTGGAGGATGCCGGCTGGGAGGACGGCAAGCCCCCGGCCGACCCCGGCCGGGCAGCGTGCGTGATCGGCACCGGCATCGGCGGCATCGGCACGCTCGAAAAGCAGCACCTGGTGCTCCAGGAGGAGGGCGCCGACCGGATCTCGCCGCTGGCGATCCCGTTGCTGATGGCGAACGCCGCCTCGGGCGTCGTTGCCATGAAGCACGACCTCCAGGGCCAGTCCTTTGGCACGGTCTCCGCCTGCGCGGCAGGGGCCCACGCGATCGGGACCGCCATGCGCATGATCCAGTACGGCGACGCCGACGTGGCGGTCACCGGCGGCAGCGAGTCGTCGCTCACGCCGCTCGCCACAGCGGCCTTCGGCCGCATGGACGCGATGTCCGACTGCGGCGTGTCGCGCCCCTTCGACCGCCGCCGCGACGGCTTCGTGATGGGCGAGGGCGCAGGCGTGTTGGTGCTGGAGGAGGAGGAATCGGCGCGTGCGCGCGGTGCCCGGGTGCTCGGCCGCATGCTGGGCTTCGGCGCAAGCTCGGACGCCCACCACCTGACCGCGCCGGACCCGTCCGGCCGCGGCGCCTCGCGGGCGATCGAGTGCGCCCTGGCCGACGCGGGCGCCGAGCCGCGTGACGTGATCTACGTGAACGCGCACGGCACCTCGACGCCGCTGAACGATCGCTCGGAGACCGAGGCGATCAAGGCTGCGCTCGGCGACCGCGCGCATGAGCTGCCCGTGAGCTCGACGAAGTCGGCGATCGGCCACCTGCTCGGCGCCGCGGGCGCCGTGGAGGCGATCGCCACCCTGCTGGCGCTGCGCGATCGCGTGGCGCCGCCGACCCTGAACTACGAGGAGCCCGACGAGGGCCTCGACCTCGACTACGTGCCCGGCGAGGCGCGCGCGCTGCAGAACGGCGACTCGCGCGCCATCGGCCTCTCGAACTCATTCGGGTTCGGTGGCCACAACGCCGTGCTCTGCCTGGAGGCTCTATGAAGCCAGTAGCCGTCGCCCCACCCGCTCCGGCGTCGCAGCCGCAGGAGGAGAAGAGCGCGAAGCTCGGCCCGCGCGAGCGGCTGGAGCTGCTCTGCGACCCGGGCTCCCTTCAAGTCATTCGCTCAACGGTCGGCCCGGCCCGGCCGAGCCGTCGCAGTACCCCCGGCGACGGCGTTGTGGGGGCGGCCGGCACCGTGGCCGGCCGTCCCATCTACTGCTACGCCCAGGACCAGAGCTTCGCCGGCGGCTCCCTGGGCGCCGCTCACGCGGAGACGATCGTGCGCGTGATGCAGCTCGCCGGCCGGGCGCAGGTCCCGGTGGTGGGCTTCGTGGAGTCGGGCGGCGCCCGCATGGATGACGGCATCGCCGCGCTGGGCGGCTACGGGCGCATCTTCCGCGAGACCGTGGCGCTGTCCGGCCGCGTGCCGCAGATCTCGATCATCTCCGGCGTGTCAGCCGGCGGCGGCGCCTACTCGCCCGCGCTGAACGACTTCGTGATCATGACCGAGGACTCGAGCATGTTCCTGACGGGCCCCGGCGTGGTGCGCGAGGTCACGGGCGAGGACGTGGACGCGGCCGAGCTCGGCGGACCGCGCGTGCATTCGCGCAACGGCGTCTGCCAGTTCGTGACCCACGACGAGCCGGCCGCCGCCGAGCTTGCCCGCGACCTGCTCGCCCACCTGCCCCAGCACGCGGGCGAGGAGCCGCCGCGCACCGTCCCCGTCAGGCCCTCGGCCCCCAACCCGGGCGCCCCGGTGCCGACCGAACAGCGCAAGGTCTACGACGTGCGCGACGTGGTGGCGGCCCTGGTTGACGAGGGCGAGCTGCTCGAGGTCTCAGAGCGCTGGGCGCGCAACATGGTCACCGGCTTCTCCCGCATCGGCGGGCGGCCGGTCGGCGTGATCGCCAACCAGCCCTGGTACCTCGGCGGCGTGATCGACGCGAGCGCGGCGCAGAAGGCCGCGCGCTTCGTGCGCACCTGCAACTCCTACGGGCTGCCGCTCGTGGTCCTGGTCGACACGCCCGGCTTCCTCCCGGGCACCAAGCAGGAGGGCCTGGGCGTGATCCGGCACGGCGCCAAGCTGCTGCACGCGTTCGCGGAGGCCGTGGTGCCGAAGCTGACCGTGGTGCTGCGCAAGGCCTTCGGCGGCGGCTACATCACGATGAACTCGAAGGACCTCGGCGCCGACCTGGCGCTTGCCTGGCCCGACGCCGAGATCGGGATCATGGGCCCGGCGCAGGCTGTGGGAATCGTGCACAAGCGCGAGCTCGCCGACGCGGAGGACCCGGAGGCAAAGCGCGACGAGCTCGCCGCGGCCTACGCGGAGGAGCACGTGTCGGCGAGGATCGCCGCCCGCGACGGCCACATCGACGAGCTGGTCGAGCCCACCGAGACCCGCGCGCGGCTCGAGTCGGCGCTGGCGGCGATGGCGCCCGCCGGGCGCCACGGCAACGGCCTCGGCAACGTGCCGCTGTGATCGGCACCTATGTCGCACTCGGCGACAGCTTCACCGCGGGCCTCGACCCGACGGGCGAGTTCCGCTGGGCCGACGAGGTCGCGCGTGCGCTGCCGGGCGCGCACTACGAGAACCTCGCCTCGATCGGTGCCACCAGCCAGGACGTCGAGCAGTTCCAGCTGCCTGAGGCGTTGGCGCTCGAGCCCGACCTCGTCACGCTCGTGTGCGGCGCGAATGACGTACTCGAGTCCGTGCGCCCGGATCCCGCCGAGTACGCCATGCGCCTGCTGCGCATGTTCAGCCGCATCCGCGCCGAGGCGCCCGAGGCGGTCGTGATGAGCGTGAGCTATCCGGACCTTTCCCGCTTCGTGGCGCTGCGGCCGCGCAGCGCGGCCCGCGTGAGGCGCGGCATGGAGCTCTACAACGCGGCGCTGCGCAGCGTGGCCCGCCGCCGGGGCGTGGTCGTCCTGGAGGCCGCCGCACATCCCCAGGCGGACGACCGCGGCAATTTCGCCGACGACGGATTCCACGCCTCGGCGGAGGGCCACAGGCGCATCGCCGCGGGAGTCATAAACGAGTTGAGGAGGGTGCATGAGCGTGTTTGCTAGCCACTTCGAGGAGATCGAGGCGGGTGATCGCTTCACCACGAGGGGCCGCACCATCACGGAGGCCGACATCGTCGGCTTCGCCGCGCTGACGGGGGACACCCACCCGCAGCACACCGATGCCGAGTGGGCGGCCGCCGGCCGCTTCGGCGAGCGCATCGCGCACGGGCTGCTGGTGCTGTCCTACGCGGCGGGCCTGGTGCCGTTCGACCCCGACCGCGTGGTCGCGCTGCGGCGCGTGGGCGACGCCACCTTCAAGGCGCCCGTGCGGATCGGCGACACGATCCACGTGGAGGGCTCGGTCGAGGACAAGCGCGAGCTCGACGAGGGCCACGGCCTCGTGACCTGCCGCTGGCGGGTGCTGAACCAGCGCGGCAAGCTCGTCGCGCGTGTGTCCGTGGATGCGGTTTGGAAGCGGGAGTCCGTGCCCGAGCCTGTCGTTTCGTCCGAGCGCGAACCGGTGTTGATCTGATGCTGCTCGACGGTAAGAAGCTGCTGGTTACGGGGGTTGTGACCAAGCGTTCGATCGCTTACGCGGTCGCCGAGCGGGCCCAGTTGGCGGGCGCCGAGATCGTGCTGACCAGCTTTGGACGTGCTCGGCGCATGACCGAGCGCGCCGCGGCGCGGCTGCCCGAGCCGCCGGACGTGCTCGAGCTCGACGTGAACAAGGCCGAGGACTTCGAGGCCGTCGCTTCGGAGCTCGACTCGCGCTGGGGCGGCCTCGACGGCGCGCTTCACGCGGTCGCCTTCGCTCCCGAGGACGCGCTTGGTGGGAACTTCCTCTCTACGCCCCCGGAGTCGGCCGAAGCCGCGTTCCGCACCAGTGCCTACTCGTTCAAGGCGCTGGGTGAGGCGTTGTCGCCGCTGATGGCGCATAACGGCGGCGGCGGTCTGGTGGGCCTCGACTTCGACGCCTCGGTGGCCTGGCCGGCCTATGACTGGATGGGCGTGTCGAAGGCCGCGCTGGAGGCCGTCTCCCGCTACCTCGCGCGAGACCTCGGCCCCGAGCGCGTGCGCGTGAACCTGGTGTCGGCCGGACCGGTGGACACGCCCGCGGCCGGAGGCATCCCGGGCTTCGACAAGCTGGCCGGCGCGTGGCAGCGCCAGGCGCCGCTCGGCTGGGACTCCGAGGACCCGACGCCGGTGGCCGACGCCGCCTGCTTCCTGCTCTCGGATTGGGCGCGCGGAATCACCGGAGAGATCGTGCACGTCGACGGCGGCTTCCACGCGATGGGCACCCAACTCGAGCCCGTGGCGGCCACCGCGCCCTAGAGCGGAGATAATCGCCGGCGTGCTGCTCACGCTGGACGTAGGGAACACGCAGACCCACATCGGCATCTTCGACGGCGAGGAGCTCGTCGAGAGCTTCCGCGTGGCAACCGACCGCGACGCCACGGCGGACAAGCTGGCGAGCGAGCTGGCCTCGCTGCTGGCCCTCCGCGAACACGCCCTGCGCGAGGTCGACGCCGCGATCGTGTCGTCGGTCGTGCCGAAGCTCGGCCACGAGTACGAGCTGCTGTCGGAGCGCTACTTCGGCGGCGCCCTGCGCGTGGTCGGCCCGGGCCTGAAGACCGGCATGCCGATCCGCATCGACAATCCCCACGAGGTTGGCGCCGACCGCGTGGTCAACGCGGTCGCGGCCTACGACCGCTTCGGCGGCGCCTGCATCTCCGTGGACTTCGGCACCACGATCAACTACGACGTCGTCTCCTCCGACGGCGAGTACCTCGGCGGCGTGATCGCTCCGGGAGTGGAGATCTCCCTCGAAGCGCTGTCCCAGCGCGCGGAGCGCCTCTTCAAGATCGACCTGGTCGAGCCCCGGCAGACGATCGGAAAGAACACCCAGGACGCGGTGCTGGCCGGCACGGTCTATGGCTTCGCCGGCCAGGTGGACGCGATCGTCGGCCGCATCCGCGAGGAGCTGGGCGACGAGGCGGTCGCCGTCGCCACCGGCGGCCTGGCCGGCCCGATCGTCCCCCACTGCGAGGAGATCGACGAAGTGGACGACCTCCTGACCCTGACCGGCCTACGCCTGATCTTCGAGCGAAACCGCGACGATTCGTAACACCGGCGTGCTGAGCCGTAACGCCGCGGCCGCGATCGTAAGCGCGTGCCCGGCGCGTCGTCGTTTGTGCCCGATATATGTGGTCAATCGGCGACGCGTGCCCCGGACGCCGCGATTGCCGAGCTGTCGCGCCGCCAACACGGCGTGGTCGAGCGGGGGCAGCTGGTCGAGCTCGGCCTAAGCCGGCGGGCAATCGAGCACCGTGTGGAGTGCGGACGACTGCACGCGATACATCGCGGCGTGTATGCAGTCGGCCACCCTCTACCCAGCCCGCGAGGGCGGTGGATCGCGGCCGTGCTCGCGGGTGGCCGAGGCGCCATCCTCAGTCATCGGTCCGCCGCTGCGCTATGGCGGCTGAGGCCGAGCGCGCGTGGTCGAGTGGAGGTCACCGTACCCAGCCGGAGGAGCCGCCCCGACATCCACTTCCACCAGTCAACCCTGCCCGCCGACGAGGTCACCGTGCACGACGGCATCCCCGCCACGACCGTGGCTCGGACGCTGCTGGACCTCGCCACCGTCGTGGACCAGCGGCAGGTAGAGCGAGCTATCAACGAGGCAGAGGTCCTGCACCTGTGGGGTGAGGTCTCCCTGGCCGCCCTCCTGAAGCGCTATCCGGGACGAGCGGGGACGGGCAGCGTAAGGGCGGCGCTCCGAGCGCGCCAGGACGGCCCGACCCTCACACGAAACGATCTCGAGGAGCGCTTTTTGAGACTCGTCAGGAATGCCTCCCTACCCAGCCCCGAAGTGAACGCAACGCTGGTCCTGAACGGCCGGACCTTCGAGATCGACTTCCTCTGGCGCGAGCAGCGCCTGGCCGTCGAGGTCGACGGCCACGACGCGCACGGCACCAGAGCGGCGTTCGAGCAGGATCGCGAGCGGGACCGGATTCTGAGCGCCGCGGGCTGGCGGCCGGCTCGCTTCACCTGGCGGCAGCTCGACCGCGTGACTGGCGAACTGCCGCTGCTGCTCGGTACGGTCTCCTAGTGCGCTCCCTGACCGACAGCTGGACGCTCGGCGGCCTGACGCTGGCCAACCGGGTCGTGCTCGCGCCGCTCGCGGGCATCGGGAACTGGTTCGTGCGCCTGCAGGCCAAGCGTCACGGCGCGGGCCTCGTGGTGTCGGAGATGGTGTCGAGCTTCGGGCTCGCCTACGGCAACGAGCGCACCGTGCGCGAGTTCCTGCGCATCCATCCCGAGGAGCACCCGGTCTCGATGCAGCTGTTCGGCCACGACGCGGCGATCATGCGCGAGGCGGCCGCGATGGTGGCCGGCGCGGGCGCCGACCTCGTGGACCTCAACATGGGCTGCCCGGTTCGCAAGGTCTGCAAGACCGGCGCCGGCGTCGCGCTGCTCGACGATCCGGACAAGGCGGTCGCGATCGCCCGCGCCGCCGGCGAGGGCAGCGGCCTGCCCGTCACGGTCAAGCTGCGCCCGGGGCGCAAGCCCGGGGACACGGCCGGCGTCGAGCTGGCGCGCAGGCTGGTTGAGGAGGCCGGCGTCGCGGGCATCGCCTTCCACCCCCGCCACGCCTCCCAGCAGCACAAGGGCAAGCCCGACTACGAGCTGGCGAGCGAGCTGGTCGAGGCCATCGACGTGCCGGTGATCATCTCCGGCGGGCTGCAGGACGACGAACGCGCCCGCATCGCCTTCGAGCGCAGCGGCGCCGAGGCCCTGATGCTGGCGCGCGGCTCGCTGGGGAACCCCTGGCTCTTCGAGAGCCTGCTCGGCAAGCGCGACACCCCACCCACCCAGCAGGAGGTTCTCGACGAGCTCGGCTGGGTGATCGAACGGGCCGAGGAGCACTTCGGAGTCGAGCGGGCAGGCCGCTACCTGCGCAAGTTCTATCCCTGGTACGGCGAGCAGCTCGGAATGACGAAGTCCGAGGCCGCGGCGCTGGCCGCCTGATGGCCCTCGTCACCGAGCTCGACCTGCCCGAGTTCGACTACTACGGCGAGATCGAGGACCTGCGCGGTGAGCGGTTCCACGAGGTGATGACCGAGCTGCGCGAGCAGAGCTGGCTCGCCCATTCGGAGATCGCCTACTTCGTCCTGGAGCGCGAGGCCGCCTCGTTCTTCCTGCGCACGAAGAGCGCCACCTTTCCGGGCATGAAGATCGCCGAGCTGTTCGGCGTAGACGACGGCGCGCTGTACGAGGAGATCAAGCGCAACATCCTGCACCTGAACGGCGCCGATCACGGTCGCCTGCGCAACCTCGTGAACCCCTTCTTCACGCCGCGTGCCGCCGACCGCTGGCGGCCGGTCATGCGTGAGTACCTGGAGCAGCTCTTCGAGCCGGTGGCCGGCACGGGCCGCTTCGACTTCGTGGAGGCGTTCGCCAAGCCCTACCCCTCATTGATGATGGCCACGGTCATGGGCGCGCCGCTGGCCGACGCTCCGCGCCTCCACGACTGGTCGCTCTGGATCCAACGGCAGTTCGACCCGCCCAGCCTGATTGCCGAGCGCGAGCGGATCGAGCTCGCCGTGGAGGAGTTCTACGAGTACGTGGGCGCGCTGCTGGAGCACCGCCGCGGC
This sequence comes from Solirubrobacterales bacterium, assembly GCA_038215095.1. Lineage (GTDB taxonomy): Bacteria > Actinomycetota > Thermoleophilia > Solirubrobacterales > Thermoleophilaceae > DATACN01. Next base: position 10,794 of record JBBQRG010000080.1, read on the forward strand.
GACCCCGGCGACGATCTCGTCTCCACCCTCATCGCGGCCGAGGAGCAGGGCGACAAGCTCTCCGACGTGGAGCTCGTGAACCTGGTGCTGAACGTGCTGATCGGCGGCGTCGACACCACGCAGAGCCAGCTCGCCCAGGCGATCCGCCTGTTCGCCGAGCACCCCGACCAGTGGCGCCTGCTCGCCGAGCAGCCAGAGCTCGCCCCACAGGCCGTCGAGGAGGTGGTGCGCTTCGAGCCGATCACCCCGTTCACCGCGCGCATCATGCTCGAGGACGTCGAGTACAACGGCGTGACCTTCCCCAAGGACACCGTCCTGATGGTTTCCGCGGTGACGGCCAACCGCGAGCCCGAGGGGGCCGATTTCGACATCACGGCCGACCGCGAGCGCAACAAGCCCCTCACCTTCGGTGCCGGCATCCACTACTGCCTGGGCGCCAACCTCGCCCGCGCGGAGCTGCAGGAGGCGCTCACCTACCTCGCTCCCCGCCTGCCCGGGCTGGAGCTCGAAGGGGCCCCTGAGTTCGGCAGCGTGCACGGCATCTACGGCCTCGAAAAGCTGCAGATTTCCTTTCAGAGCGCCTGATCGGCGTTGCTACACTCCTCGGCCGCTGATGGCTCGCGAAACCGTCCTCACACCTCAAGGCCTGACAGAGCTCAAGGCCAAGATCGAGCACCTGTCGACAGACCGCAGGCGCGAGGTCGCCTCACGCATCAAGGAGGCGCGCGAGTTCGGCGACATCTCCGAGAACTCGGAGTACGACGACGCCAAGAACGAGCAGGCGATGCTCGAGAAGCAGATTTCGGACCTCGAGGAGAAGCTGCGCGGCGCCCGCGTGATCGACGAGAAGTCTGTCGACACCGACCAGGTCAGCGTCGGCGTGACCGTGCACTTGAAGGACCAGAAGACCGACAAGTCCAGCAAGTACAAGATCGTCGGCTCCGCCGAAGCCAACCCGCGCGAGGCGAAGCTCTCGAACGAGTCGCCGGTCGGCAAGGCCCTCATCGGCCACAGGCGCGGCGAGATCGTGTCGGTCCCCGTCCCGCGCGGCCCGGCCCGCAAGCTCAAGATCACCAAGATCGAAACCGCCTAGGCTCCCCGCGGTGGATGACCGCCGCGCCAAGCTGGAGCGCCTGCGCGCCGACGGCGTCGATCCGTTCCCCCACTCCTTCGAGGGCGTCGTTCCCATCGCCAGCATCCACGCCGCCCACGCGGATCTCGGGGAGGGCCAGGAGACCGAGGTGGCTTACCGGGTCGCTGGGAGGCTGGCGGCCAGGCGCGGACATGGCGGGGCGGCTTTCATCGACGTGGACGACCGCTCGGGTCGGATTCAGGTTCACGCGCGTAAGGACGTGCTGGGCGACGAGTCGTTCGAGCGGCTGGTGTCGCTCGACCTGGGCGACCTGATCGGCGTGGACGGCACCGCCTTCAAGACGCGGCGCGGGGAGCTGTCGCTGAAGGCCGGCGGGTGGACGCTGCTGGCGAAGTCGCTGCGCGAGGCGGCCAGCAAGCACTACGGGCTCGAGGACGTCGAGACTCGGTATCGCCACCGCGAGCTCGACCTGATCGCCAACGAGGAGAGCCGCGAGCTGTTCATCCTGCGCGCGAAGGTGGTCTCTGCGGTGCGGCGCTGGCTCGACGAGCGCGGCTTCATCGAGGTCGAGACGCCGGTTCTGCAGCCGCTCTACGGTGGCGCGCTGGCGCGGCCGTTCACGACCCACCACAACGAGCTGGACCGCGACCTGTTCCTGCGCATCGCCGACGAGCTGTACCTGAAGCGGCTGATCGTGGGCGGGCTCGAGCGCGTGTACGAGATCGGCAAGGACTTCCGCAACGAGGGCGTCTCCCACAAGCACAACCCCGAGTTCACGATG
>JBBQRG010000081.1:0-12263 GCA_038215095.1 Solirubrobacterales bacterium
TGGGCCACGAGACCTGGCAGAGCGCCGAGGAGCGGGTGCGGGAGAACGCCGACTACCTCGCCGGCATCGCCGCCGACGCAGTGGGCGACAACCACGCCGCCGCCGTCGAGCAGGTCGAGGCGGTCGCCAGGGCGGCTGTGGGCGCCCAGGAGGCGGCGCTGTACCGGGTGGCGTCCTACACGGGGCTGAGGCAGGGGGAGCTGCGGGCGCTGCGCTGGCGGGACGTGGACTTCGCCGGCGCCACGGTGCACGTGCGGCGCAACCTGCCCGCCCACGGGCAGGAGAAGGTGCCGAAGTCGAAGGTGGTCCGGTCGGTGCCGCTGATCGACCAGGCGGCACGGGCGCTCGACGAGCTATCGCGCCGCGGGCTGCTGTGCGGGCCGGACGACCGGGTGTTCCTATCCCCCACGGGAGGGCCGGTGGACGATGGCGACGTGCGCGACGCCTTCTACGCGGCGCTCGTGGCGGCCGAGCTCGGGCACCTACGCACGCGCATGGACCCGATCGTGTTCCACGATTTGCGGCACACCTTCGGGACGCTGGCGGTGCAGGTGTGGCCGGTGACCGATGTGCAGGCCTACATGGGCCACGCCGACATCAAGACCACGATGCGCTACGTCCACCACGTGCCCAAGCACGACGCGGCCGATCGCTTCTCGCGGCTGGTGGCGGCGCGGTCCGTGTCCCCGATATCTCCCGAACCGGGCACTTCGGAGGCACCTGAGCGCAACTCAGCGCAACTCACGGGCGCTTAGGTAAGCCAAGTAGGCTGTGCCCGCCCCCCTCCTAAGGAGTAGGCCGCAGGTTCGAATCCTGCTCGGGGCACTCGATTGGCAGGCTCAGGCGGGCAACACGGACTTCGCGGCGGTCGAGGATCGCTTGCGGCCGAGCTCCTCGGTGGGCACGTTGTAGGTCTCCCGCGCGGTCGCGACGGCGGTCGCGCTGACCAGGCAGCGCCTGACGAGTTGGGCCAATCGGGCATCTCGAACTCGACGTCGGGGGCGAACACGTCTTCCTCGGAGAAATCGCCGCAGGCCCACCGCTCGTACACCCTGCGCACCAGCTCGACGTTCTCCGACACGGGGCCCCAAGTATCCCGCTAGGTCCTGGGCGCGTACCGGTGGTGGATCATCAGCGAGTTGCCGTCCGGGTCCTCGAAGAACGCCATTTGGCAGACGCCCGAGTCGATGGTGTCCGCCACGAACGAGACGCCGCGCGACTCGAGCTCGGCCTGGGCTGCCTCGAAGTCCTCCACGTGCAGCGCGATCGGGTGTGTGCTGGCGTGGAACTCGCGGCCGATCGCCGCGGCGTCCATCACCTGCAGCGTGAGGCTGCCCGTCTCGAACTCGGCTCCGGGCCTGCGGCCGTAGTCGGCGGACTGCGGCAGGCCCAGCGTGGTGCCGTAGAACTCCTTCGCGGCCGGGAAGTCCTTGACGAAGACGGTGACGAAGTCGACGCCGGTGACCGGCGATGTGGCAGAGGTCATTTCTGGCTCCTGGTCGTAGGTGGAACGAGGGTGGCAGAGTGTGGCCCCGATGGAGTCGCGGCGGAGAATTTCAGTGGCGGTGGCCGCGCTTGCCGCCGCCGTGCTCGCCCTCACGGGCGTGTTGGTGGGCTCGCTCCTGAACGACGACGGCGACGGGGGCGGCCACGCGAAGCGGCAGGCCGCGGGAGGCGGCGCGAGTGGCGGCGCGAAGGCAAGGGCCCGCCGCCGGGAGCCCGGGGCCGAGCCGGTGAGCGTGGACGCCCAGCAGGTGCGCGGCAACTTCGCCAGCTCGGCGGGACAGAGCGCGAGCAGGGCGAGGCGGCGGCGGGCCGCTCGGGCCCGCAAGCGCCGGGTGGCGGCACGAAAGCGGCGGGCGGCCAAGCGGCGGGCGGCCGGCGCCAGGGGCGCGATTGAACGCAGCGGCACGGACCTCGCGGCGCTGGGTGAAGACCGCGGCCGAGGGCCGCCGCCGGGCCGCACCCGGCGGCGGGCACAGGCCCACGGGCGCGCCCGGGTCAGGTCGCGCGCGAAGCGCTCACCCCGGCGCCGCCGCAGCCGCTCGCCGGCCGCGGCCGCGCCGGCGCCGCTGCCCCCGGTGGCCGCGCCACTGCTGGCCACCCCGCCCGCCCCACAGCGCTTCGGGCATCACGGCCACGGCTTTGGCCACCACAGGCGCGGCGACTCCGAGCGCCGCGATCACAGCCGCCACCGCGACCGCGACCGCGGGAGCGGCGGGGAGTCCTAGCGGTCGGGACGGTCCGGGTAGACGTCGTCGATCGTCGTGAGCGCGCGGTAGGGCGCGCCGCCCGACGCCGCGCCGATCGCCTCGTCGCCGCCCGCCAGGCGGTCGAGCACCGACACGACGCCCGCCACCTCGAAGCCCTCGCCCACCACGCGCTCGATCGCCGCCACGGTGGAGCCGCCGGTGGTGACCACGTCCTCGACCACCAGGCAGCGCTCGCCGGGATCGAGCGACGGCCCCTCGATCGAGCGCTGCAGCCCGTGCGCCTTGGCCTCCTTGCGCACGAAGAACGCCTTCACGGGCGCGCCGGCGGCCAGGGCGGCGCACGCCACCGGATCGGCGCCCATCGTCATCCCGCCCACTGCGGTCGCCCCGCGGGCCGCGGCCTCCTCGGCCACGAGCTCCCCGAGCGCCATGAACCCCTCCGGGCGCAGGATCGCCCGCTTGGCGTCCACGTAGTACTGGGCGGTGCGGCCACTCGTGAGCGTGACCTCCCCGATCACGAGCGCGTGCTCGCGCAGAGCGGCCACGAGCCGCTCGCGGGCGTCGCTCACCCGCGCGCCCTGAGCCCCTGCCTGTAGCCCAGCCAGAGCCACAGCGGGTAGGTGAGGAAGATCAGCGCGGACACGGCGTGCGTGCCGGTACCGGCAGCGCGGTGGTCGAGCTTCAGCACGCCCGAGTTGAGCATCCAGTCGCGCCCGTCCTCGGCCCCGCAAGCCTCTGCGATCGGGTCGGTCCAGCGCCGGTTCAGGTAGAGCGACACGCTCACGAGCCAGAACACGGCGACCGTCGCCACGCCCGCCCCGGCGGCCGTGCGGCCCTGCGCGGAGCCCGGAGCGAGGCGGGCATATGCCTGGCCATTCGTATAAAGCCAGGGCGGGTCGATCAGGAAAGACACGGAAGTTGCCGAATATAGCCCGCAATGGTCGCGAGCCTGCTCCGATTCATCGCCGTACTCGTCTGCGCCCTCGTCGCGCTTGGCTTCCTGATGTTCGCGATCGACGAGCTGAACGCCGGCTCAAAGGGCCAGCAGTCGAAGATCGACCAGTCGGCGGACGGGCAGCAAGCCGTCGTCGTGGCCCCCGCGCCGAGCCCGCAGGACGAGGCGATCCGCGAGCGCCAGCACGGCCAAACGCGCGAGGCGATCGACGACGCCAACGACGTGCTGCTCACCCCCTTCAGCCAGCTCGTCGCGACTTCCAAGAGCAACTGGGTCACGCACGGCGTGCCCGCGGTGCTGGCGCTGCTCGTCTACGGCTTCGGGATCGGCTTCCTGGCCAACCTGATGCCGAAGACGAAGACGCACTCCGGCGGCGACTGGCGCACCGCTTAGTCCAGGTCGATCCGGATCGTGAGGTGCTCCGTGCCGAGCACCCGCACCACGAACGCGTTCAGCCTTCGCATCGGGTGGTGGCGTGAAAGTCGCCGCTGGCGCTCGCGCGGGTCGTCGTCCTCAAGCACGTGAGCGGTGCCCCTGCGCCACTCGAAGCGCAGGCCCCTGCGCAGCTTCAGCCGAACGCGCGGGTCGGCCTGCAGGTTGCGCACGTAGCCGGCCTGGCGCCCGTGCTCGGTCACGATCCAGAAGCTGTCCCCCTCCCGGCCCTCACCGACCGGCGTCGTCCGGGGCTTGCCGCTCTTGCGGCCCCTCGTCTCCAACAGCGCGTAGCCGGGCGCGGCGGCCCCGTAGCGAAGGCCGAGCTTGATCGGGGGGTTGAACAGGTACTTCTGAAGCGCGTGGACGAGGCGGCGCTTCACGCGGCCGGTCACCGGTAGACGAAGATCGTCTCGCCCAGCGACACGTGGTCGTAGATGTCGCGCGCGCTGGGGATCGGCACCCTGATGCAGCCGTGGCTGGCGGCGAAGTTCGGCACCGACGCGTAGCCGTGGATGGCGTAGCCGCCGATGAAGTAGCTCGAGTCCACCATGCCGTGCGCATTGGTGCCCGGCTGCTTGCGGTAGAAGTGGAAGGTGCCGAACACGGTGGGCGTCGACGGCTTGCCCGACGAGGCGTGGTAGGCCCGGAACGGGCGTCCCTTGTCGGCGAGTACGAGCACCTGCCGCGACCAGTCGAACTCCACGTGCCTGCCGGCGCCCGGGTAGCGCAGCTTGAAGGCGCCGCGGCCGTTCAGCAGGCGGTCGAAGACCCCCGGCGCGCCGAAGCCGCTGGTGCCGAGCCCGTTTGTCTTGCGGAAGGCGGTCACGGCGCGGGCCGTGCCGCCGTCGAACTGCCCGGTGACGGGCACCGCGTAGCCGAGCGAGCGCAGCTGGCGCTGAAGCAGCACGACGCGCGTGCCGTGCGCGCCCTGGCCGGCGCTCCAGTGGATGACCTGGATGCGGCGCGCCTTGGCGCGGAAGGCCGCCTGCTGCGGCGTGGCGTTGTGCTTGACCACGAGCCGCAGGAAGCCGGCTCCGCGGGTCTTGAAGCGCATGAAGTAGCGGCCCGTTCCCTTCGGGCCCTGCGTGATCGCCGAGCGGCGGCGAGCGAGGATCTTGCCCTTCTTTCCGACCACGCTCAGGGTCACCGTCTGGCCCGCCGCGAACGGCTTGACGGTGCCGGCCGCCAGCACGCGCTGCTTGCGGGCGAAGTAGCGGATGCGCTTGGTGGCGACGCCGCCCTTGACGGCCAGCGTGGCCTTGCCCGCGGCCGGCGGGGGAGCCGGCGGGGCGGGCGGCGCCGGCGGGGCGGGAAGCTGCGCCGCGGCAGGGGTCGCGGCCACGGCGAGAGCCGCGAGCGTCGCAACGAGGACCAGCATGCGGCGGCTCATCGGACGGGAATCATGCCACGCGCTTCCGGCGGAGGGTGCTGCACGCGAGCGCTAGGGCACCCGCGCGGAGGCGATCAGGCTCAGGCCGGGCAGCTCTACGCCCGCCGGTGTCTCGTACGCGCGGGTCAGGTCCCGCAGGCGGTCGCGAATGGCCTGCTCGGCGCCCTCCGGCAGCGAGGCGAGCATCTTGGCGAGAGGGCCGGCGAGCGCGCGCGTCCTCGTCCACCACTCCTCGAAGGAGCCGGCGCGCAGGGGTACGGGCAGCTCCTCGACGGCCACGTCCGCGAGCCCGGCATCCGAGAGCAGGGCGGCGAGCTCGCCGGGGTCGTCGAGCGAGAACGGACCGGGCACGCCCGGCGGTGGCACGGGGTGGCCGAGCTCAGCGCTCACCGCGTCGAAAACGAGGCCGAGCCACGGGTTGCGTTCGCGCGGTCCCCAGACCGCGACCGCGAGCCGGCCGCCCGGCCGCAGGACGCGCCGCATCTCGCTCGCGGCGCGGGCGGGTTCCGCCGCGAACATCATCCCCTCGCGACAGAGGACCACGTCGTAGCTGGCGTCGGGCTCGTCAATGCCCTCGAGATCCAGCTCGCGGTCGCTGACGTTGCCGAGCCCGCGCGAGCGCGCCCGCTGCGAGGCGATCGAGGTCATCTCCGGCACCACATCGGACAGGACGACCTCGCCCCCTGGGCCCACGCGCTCGGCCGCCGCGATCCCCAGGCCGCCCGGCCCGCAGGCCAGCTCCAACACCCGCTCCCCGGGCCTGGGCGTGGTCAGCCGAGCATCCGCTCGGCGGCGGGCGCGCCGCGCTCGTCGGCGTAGTCGGCGTGCTCGCCCCAGGACCCGGCGACGGCGGCCCACATGCCGTGGAGGTGGGTGGTCAGCGCTTCCATGACGGTTCCCTTCGCTCGACCTACAATTGATTACTCGTAGAAAGTAATGAAGTTACCGGTAACGTAACAGAATGGCCAAGGCTGTCAAGGGCAAGCGCCCGTACGAGTCGCCCCGCCGGCGCGAGCAGGCGGCCGCGACCCGCCGCGACATCCTCGACGCGGCCCAGCGCCTGTTCGAGCGCGAGTCCTACGCCGCGACCACGATGGCGGCGATCGCAGCGGAGGCGGGCGTGGCGCTGAAGACCGTCTACGTGGCCTTCGACACCAAGAGCGGCGTCTTGCGGGCGCTTTGGAACCTGCTGCTGCGCGGCGACGAGGACGACGTGCCCGTCATGGACCGCGCCTGGTACCGCGAGGTGCTCGAGGAGCCGGACCCCGAGCGCCAGCTGCGCCTCAACGCGCGCAACTCACGCGTGGTCAAGCTGCGCATCGCCCCGGTGCTGGAGGTGATCCGCAACGCGGCTCCCCTGGACCCCGACATCGCCGCGCTGTGGAGCCGCATCCAGTCCGACTTCCACGACAACCAGAGCTCGGTGGTGAAGGCGGTCGCGGAGCGGCGCGGACTGCGGCCCGGCCTCGACGTCGACCGCGCGGCCGACATCCTCTGGACGCTCAACCACCCCGACCTGTGGCAGCTGCTTGTCGCCCAGCGCGGCTGGACGCCGGATCAGTACGAGCAGTGGTTCGCCGACACGGCCTGCGCTCAGCTCCTGGCGTAGCGCCTGGGCGGGAAGGCGAAGCGCGGCACCAGGCAGACCGCGGCGAGCATGAGCGGCCCGAGCACGGCGGAGACCTCCCAACCGTGCGCCTGCGCGCCGAACGCGATCGTGTTGTTGAAGGCGTGCAGGCCGATCGTCGGGACGATCGAGCCGGTCTTCTCGTAGACGAGGCAAAACATGAAGCCGAGGAATGCCAGCGGCGGCAGGATCAGCAGCATGCTCGTGCCGGAGAAGTTGTAGTGGATGATCCCGAACACCAGCCCGTCGATGCCGGCGGCGGCGAGCACGGGATAGCGCGAGCGCAGCGCCTTGAAGAAGAAGCCGCGGAAGAACAGCTCCTCACCCACCGGCGCCACGCAGATGACCATGACCCCGGCCAGGATCAGGCCGAGCGTCCCGTTCCCGGCGCCCAGCTCCTCGGTGACCATCTGCTTCGCGTGCGGGTGCACCGCGGTCGTGTAGACGGCGGAGAACACGTAGAAGCTCACCATTCCGAGGGCTGCCCAGCCGAGGGTCGGCCAGAAGTCCGCGCGCCGGAGGCCGAAGTGCCACAGCTTCGGCCGCGCCGTGAACGAGGCGAACAGCACCGCTGAGCCGATGAACGCCGCGCTCTGCAGGAGCGTGGCGACGATCGTGAAGGTGGCGTTGTTGTCCCCGGCCGAGGTCGTCCCCGTTGCGGCCGCCACCACAGCCACCGCGATGAAGGTGATCACGAGGCCCACGCCGAAGCCGGCCGCCGCGTTCCAGGCGGGCCAGCGAGGCTGCGGGTCGGCGCCGTCCGGGAGCTCCGGGGGGTCCGGCGGCGGCTGGGTCAGCGTGGTGTGCATCAGAGCTCAGACTATGGAGGGCAGCTCGGCGAGCGAGCGGATGACCTCTACGCCCGCCGGCGCCTCGCCGCCGCGCACCAACAGCACCGGCCGGATGCCGGCGGCGCGGGCGCCCTCGACGTCGTTCTCGAGCGAGTCGCCCACGTGCACGGCCTCTTCGGGCTCCGCCCCCGCCAGCTCCAGGGCGCGCTGGAAGACCGCTGGCGCGGGCTTTGCCTCGCCGAGCTCCGCGGAGCTGACGACGCCGTCGACGAGGCCGAGCACCCCGGCCGGTCCCAGCCAGTCCGGCAGCGAGCAGTCCCAGTTGCTGGCGATCACGAGGCGCGCCCCGGCGGTGCGCAGCCCGCGCAGCGCCGGCTCGACATCTTCGAAAGCGCGGAACTCGATTGCCCCGAGCATCACCCGGCGCGCGGTGGCGTGGTCGAGCTCCGGCAGGCCGAGGCCCGCCCGAAGCGCCTCGGCGCAGCGGTCGCGCAGGTCGTCCAGCCGCTCTCGGTCGCCGCCCTCGAGGTGGTGCTGGAGGTAGTAGCCGATCTCCGCCCCGAAGCCCGCTGCTGCCTGCTCCTCGCTGGCCTCGAAGCCCGCGTCCGCCAGCAGCCCGCGCAGGCACGGCGCGGGCGGCTGCAGCTCGACCAGCGTGCCGAGCGCGTCGAGCAGGACCGCGCGCGTCATGGGAGGAGCGCAGCGCGAGCTCCGGTCGCGCGAGCACCGCACCGCTCGGTCATCGGAGGAGCGCAGCGCGAGCTCCGGTCGCGCGAGCACCGCACCGCTCGGTCATGGGAGGAGCGCAGCGCGAGGGTCGGTCACGCGACCCAGTGCCAGCTCGCGAAGGTGGCGGTGAACAGGCCGAGCCCCACCGCCGAGATGGCCACAGCGCGCTCGGTCAGGCGGCGCTCCTCGCACACGATCGCGAGCCACATGAAGATCGGGAACAGCACCGCCAGGAAGCGCGGCAGGGACATCAGCGGCTGCGGGCCGACCGGGAACGACAGCGGCAGCAGCAGCGCAACGATCACCCAGGCGCCGTAGGCCCTCGGCAGGCGGCGCCAGACGCCTACCGCGCTCACGAGCGCGAAGGCCAGCGTGACCAGCAGCATCAGGTTTACCGACGCGACTCGGAACGGGTCGCCCCCGGCCTGCTTGAAGTAGACCGGCTGCCGCGAGCCCGACAGCAGCTGGCGCGCGCCGTCGACGCCGGCCACGATGCCGTCCCAGACGCCGCCCAGCGGCCCCGCAAAGCTGCGGTACCAGGCGTCCTGCACGTGGAGGAAGCCCAGCGCGTTTCCCTCGGCCACGCCGAGGTAGGCGGCGTAGAGGACGACTGCGAGCGGGCCCAGCGCGAGCCAGGCGAGCTGTCCCGGCCGGCGCTCGCGCTGCTGCCACCAGAGCAGCGCCAGCGGGACGAGGAGCAGCACGCCGGCGCTGCGTGTGGCGGCCGCCGCGAAGGCCGCGCCCCCGGCCAGCGCGAAGCGCCCCGTGCGCGCCGCGTAGAAGGCGCCCACCGAGGCCAGCAGGAAGAGGCTCTCGGAATAGGGCGCCCCGAAATAGAGGGCCGCCGGGAACACGGCCAGGAGCAGCAGGGTCGGCCGCGCGAGCGGGCGGCCGAGCTCGAGCGAGACGAGGCGCCACAGCAGCACGAGTGCGGCGAGGAACGCCGCCAGCGCGATCAGGTAGGCCGACACGAGCAGCGCGGCCGGCGAGCCGCCGCCGAGCTCGCCGACGCCGCGCACCAGCAGCGGGTAGAGCGGGAAGAAGGCCGTGCGCACATCCGAGCCGCCGTAGCCCGAGTGGGCGATGCGCAGGTACCAGACGGCGTCCCAGCGGGCCAGCGGCGATAGCGCGCCGCCGAGCGGATGGGTGAGAGCCGGCTCGTCGAACTGCAGCTCGTGCCGCTGGGCCAGGCCGCCCTGGGCCGGGCCCAGCGCGATTGCCGCGAACACCGCCACGCAGGCCACCGCTCCGCGCGTGACCCAGAAGGGCGCCCAGGCGGCCCTGAGCGCCTCGGAGGCGCGCAGCGGATGCAGCAGCGCGCGGGCGCCGGACAGGTCTCTCTGGTTAGCCTGGTACGCCATGTCTGGGCCCGATTTCAGCATGGCCACGTCCTTCGTGGCCCAGCACCGCAACGAGCTGACCGCCGCCGCCACCGTGCTGCTGGCCATTTTGTTCGCGAAGCTCGTGGACCGCCAGCTCACCCGCCGGGCCCAGCGCGTCGGGCGGGCGGTCGGCGCGGGCGACCTCTCGCCGGTCGCCGTCACGCGCCTGCGCCTGGTGCGCAGGCTGATCTTCGCGGCGATCATCCTGATCGGCGTGGCGCTGGCGATGTCCCAGTTCCCGTCGGTCAAGCGCGTGGCGACGGGGCTGCTGGCCTCGTCGGCGGTGCTGGGCCTCATCGTGGGCTTCGCCGCGCGCCAGACGCTGGCCAACGCAATCGCGGGGATCCTGCTGGCCATCACCCAGCCGATCCGGATCGGCGACCTGGTGACCTTCGAGGACGAGACCGGAGAGGTCGAGGACGTGCGGCTGACCTACACCTACATCCGCCTGGACGACGGCACGCGCCTCGTGGTGCCGAACGAGCGGCTCGCCCAGAGCTCGGTGCACAACCACACCATCCTCGACCCGCGCGTGCAGGTGGAGGTGTCCGTCTGGCTGCCGCCGAGCGCCGACCTGGACCAGGCGCTGGCGCTCGTGGCCGACGAGCGGCGCGACATCACGGCGAGCGTCGCCGAGGTGGACAAGGAGGGAGTGCGCCTGAAGGCGAATACATGGACGAACAGCCCGCGTGAGCGCGGCGAAGCGGCCGCAAGGCTGCGTCTGGAGTGGCTGCGCCGCCTGCGCGAGCACGGTCTATCCTCAGACGAAGCTCCCTGACGCCGCCGCACACCAGGGCGTCAACACGAATGACCCACCGCCAGCGACAGTCCAGAAGGCGCAGGCGCGGGGGCACGCGCAGCAGGTTGCTGCTCGGCCTCGCCGTCCTCGCGCTCGTAGCCGCAATAGGCGCGCTCTCCGCCGCCGGATACGTGTTCGCCGTCGCAGCCACCGCGCCCGACCTGAGCGAGCTGAAGCCGCGCAACAAGGGAGAGAGCTCCGTTATCTACGCCGCTGACGGCTCGCGGCTGGGCTACGTGCAGTCGGACGAGATCCGAACGCCCGTGCCGTGGGTGGACCTCACGACTGGCATCCGCAACGCGGCTGTCGCGATCGAGGACGAGCGCTTCTACCACCACAAGGGCGTGGACTACAACGCGATCGTGCGCGCCGGCGTGCGCAACCTCGAGTCGGGCAAGACCGTGCAGGGCGGCTCGACGATCACCCAGCAGCTCGTGCGCGCCATCTACATCAAGGACCCCAAGCGCGACTTCTCGCGCAAGATCCGCGAGGCCAAGCTGGCGTCGGAGCTCGAGAAGAAGCACAGCAAGCAGTGGATCCTCATGAACTACCTGAACTCGGTGCCGTTCGGGACGGTCGGCGGACGCACGGCGATCGGGATCGAGGCGGCGTCGGAGACCTTCTTCGCCAGGCACGCCAAGGACCTGACCCTGGCCGAGTCGGCGATGCTGGCGGGCCTGCCCCAGGCGCCCTCGCAGTACAACCCGTTCCGCAACCCCACCGCCGCGCTGGAGCGCCGCAACGAGGTGCTGCGCAACATGGTCAAGCAGCACATGATCAGCCAGGCACAGGCCGACGCGGCCGCCCAGAAGTCGCTCCACCTGAAGCACGGCACGCGCTACACCTCGCGGCGCGAGCCCTACTTCTTCGACTTCGTGCAGGAGAAGCTGATCGAGCACTACGGCGTGGGCGTGTATCGCCGCGGCGGCCTGAAGGTGCACACCACGATCAACCCGAAGCTCCAGGAGGCCGCCCGCAAGGCGATCGCGGGCCAGCTGCCGTACCCGGCGGACCCGTCGTCGGCCATCGTGTCGATCGACCCGTCCAACGGCTACATCCGGGCGATGGCGTCGAGCGGCACCTACAAGGACCGGACCTTCAACCTCGCCGCCCAGGGGCACCGCCAGCCGGGCTCGTCGTTCAAGACGATGGTGCTGACCACGGCCGTCCGACTGGGCGTGAACCCCAACTCCACGACGTACACCTCGAAGCCCCTCAACCTGAACGTGCCGGGCTACGGACCGTGGAAGGTGAAGACCTACAGCAACTCCTACGGCGGCACGATGAACCTCGTCCAGGCCACGCTGAAGTCAGACAACACGGTCTATGCGCAGCTGATCATCGACGTCGGGCCGAAGGAGGTCTGCAAGACAGCGAAGATGCTCGGCATCACCACCAAGCTCGACTGCCTGCCGGCTGAGGGCCTGGGCGGCCTCAGGCTGGGCGTCTCTCCGCTCGAGATGGCGAACGCCTACGCCACGCTCTCAGCCGGCGGGATCCGCAACCAGCCGAAGGCGATCACCAAGGTCGAGTTCCCCGACGGCAAGTCCGACGACCTCGGCAAGCCGAGGCGCAAGCGCGTGATCTCCGACGGCGTGGCCTACGAGGTCACGAAGATCCTCAAGCAGAACGTGCAGAGCGGCACCGGGACGCACGCCAACGTCGGCTGCCCCGCCGCCGGCAAGACGGGCACCACCGACAACTTCAACGACGCCTGGTTCGTGGGCTACACCCCGCACCTGTCGAGCTCGGTCTGGGTGGGCTACCCGAACGCGCTCACCGAGATGCGCTCGGTGCACGGCATCTCGGTGGCCGGCGGCACCTTCCCCGCCTCGATCTGGCACGACTACATGAACGTCGCCAAGGGCTCCGATTGCAGCGACTTCCCGCAGCCGTCGACGCCGGCCCAATTCACGCCCTTCTTCGGCAAGTTCTCGCGCAG
>JBBQRG010000082.1:0-12114 GCA_038215095.1 Solirubrobacterales bacterium
CGAGCCAGGTCTCGAGCTTGCGCTGCTCGGACCAGACCGCGCCCATCTCCGGGCGGGTGTAGCGCTCGATCACTCGAGGATCTTCGCCGCGAGCACGGCGGCGTTCTTCGCGGCGTCGATGCCCACCGTGGCCACCGGCACGCCGGGCGGCATCTGCGCGATCGCCAGCAGCGCGTCCAGTCCGCCGGCCACGGAGGTCTTCGAGGTCAGCGGCACGCCGATCACGGGCAGGTCCGTGTGCGCGGCCACCACGCCGGGCAGCGCGGCCGCCAGGCCGGCGCCGGCGATGATCACGCGCAGCCCGCGCATCTTCGCGTTCTTGGCGTAGTCGGCCACCGTGTCCGGGTCGCGGTGGGCGCTCATCACGCGGATCTCGTTGCTGATCCCGCGCTCCTCGAGCTCGGCCGCGGCCTTCTCCATCACCGGCATGTCGCTCTTCGAGCCCATCACGATGCCCACGCGCGGGGCGTCCACGTCGAGGTCTGCAAACTGCTCCTCGACCTCCGTCTCGGTTTCTGGCATCGGCGCCTGGGCACCCTCGCCGGTCATCTCGTAGCCACCTCCCTCTCCACCGCGCGTGCCGCGATGTCGGAGCGCATCTGGCGCCCGTCGAACTGGATTCGCCCCGCGGCGGCGTAGGCGCGCTCGCGCGCCTCGCTCGGCGTTACCCCCACGCCTGTCACGTTCAGCACGCGGCCGCCCGCGGTCACGAGCCGTCCGCCGACCTCGGCGGTGCCCGCATGCAGCAGCTCGGCGCCCAGCGCCTCGGCCTCCTCGAGGCCTGTGATCTCGTCGCCCTTCGAGGACGACGCCGGATATCCCCGCGATGCCAGCACGAGTGTCACGGCCCAGTCTGGCGACCACTCCGGCTCGATTCCGGCCAATCCCCCGGGCCTCGAGGAGCCCTCGAGCAGGTCGAGCACGTCGGAGCGCAGCCGCGGCAGCACCGCCTGCGTCTCCGGGTCGCCGAAGCGGGCGTTGTACTCCAAGACCTTGGGCCCGGACGGGGTCATCATCAGCCCCGCGTAGAGCACGCCGTGGAAAGGAGTGCCGCGCCGCTTCAGCTCGTCCACGATCGGCTGGTGCACGCTGGCCGCCAGCGATTCGACCTCGTCCGGGCCGATGCCGGGGACGGGCGAGTAGCTGCCCATGCCGCCGGTGTTGGGGCCCTGGTCGCCGTCGCCGATGCGCTTGTAGTCCTGGGCCGGCGCGAGCGGCAGTGCGCGCTCGCCGTCGCAGACCGCGAGCAGCGACAGCTCATCGCCCTCGAGGAACTCCTCCAGCACGACCTCCGTCTCCCCGAAGCGCCGCTCCCCGAAGAACACGTCGATCGCCTCGCGCGCCTCGGCCTCGTGCGCGGCGATGATCACGCCCTTGCCCGCGGCCAGCACGTCGGCCTTCAGCACCGCCGGGTAGGAGGCGCAGGCCAGGTGCTCGGCCGCCTCCTCGCGCGTGCGGAACAGGACGTGCGAGGCGGTGGGGATGCCGACGTCTCGCATCAGCTGCTTCGCGTAGGCCTTCGAGCCCTCGATCCGAGCGGCCTCTGCGCTCGGGCCGAACGCCGCGATGCCCTCCTCGCCGAGCGCGTCCACGAGCCCGGCCACCAGCGGAGCCTCGGGGCCCACCACCACGAGCTCGGCTCCAAGCTGGCTGGCCGTGCGCACCAGCTCCTCCACGTCCTCCGCGCCCACGCCGATGCACTCCACCCCGTCGCGCGCGATGCCGGTGTTGCCGGGGGCGGCGATCAGCTCGGGCCGGCGGGGGCTGCGCAGCAGTGCGCGCACGAGCGCGTGCTCGCGCCCGCCCCCGCCTACCACGAGGACCCTCATGTCAGAGCGCCGCGATGAAGTCGTCCACCGGGATTGCCACCAGCGACTCGTAGCGGGCCGTGCCGCGCGAGCCGAGCTCCAGCGACACGCGCGCCATCGTGACCTCGTCGGGCGCCTCCACGATGTTCACGAAGTCGTACTGCCCGAGCGTCGCCCACTGCGCCTTTACGGTGGCTCCGAGCTGCTCGATCTCCTTGTTCACCTCTTGGATGCGCGACGGGTTGTTCTTGATCGTCTGCACGCCCTCCGGGGTCAGGGTGCTGAGCATCACGAACGTCGGCATGGCGATCCTTTCGCGTCGGAACCGAGCGCCTACTGTAACTTCGCGCCGTGGTTCGACGCCTCTACGACGCCACCTGGGGACGCGTCTTCGCCCGTGGCTACGACTTCTTCCAGCGCCGCGCCGAGGACGCTGGCATGCGCGAGCGCCGCACGCAGTTCCTCGCGAGCGCGACCGGCCGGGCCCTTGAGATCGGCACGGGCACGGGACTGAACCTGGACCGCTGGCCCCCGAACGTGGACCTGGTGCTGTCGGAGCCCGACCCGCACATGGCGGCCCAGCTGCGCCGCAAGGTCGAGCGCTCCGGCCGCAGCGCCGAGGTGGTGGTGGCGCCGGCCGAGCGGCTGCCCTTCCCCGACGCCAGCTTCGACACGCTCGGCTTCACCTTCGTGCTCTGCACGGTGCCCGACCCCGCCGCGGGGCTCCGCGAGATCGCGCGCGTGCTGAAGCCCGGCGGGCGGCTGCTGTTCCTGGAGCACGTGCGCTCACCCGACCCCGGCCTTGCCCGCTGGCAGGACCGGCTTCACGGCGCCTGGTACGTGTTCGGCCACGGCTGCCACTGCAACAGGGACACGCTGGCGACGCTCGAAGCCTCGCCGCTCGAGGTCGAAGAGGCCGACCGGGGAGAGGTACCGGGTACCGTTCCGCTGGTGAAGCCGATGCTCGTGGGAGCCGCACGCCGATGAGGACCCGGACGATCGCCGGCGCAGCCGCCGCGCTGGCCCTGCTCGCGGCCCCGGCCGCGGCGAACGCGGCCACGCTGGCCGTCGCCCCCCTGAAGGCCTGTTACCGCGCCGGCGAGACCGTCGGCATGGCCGGCGGGGGCTACACGCCCAACACCACCGTTCAGGTGAACTCAGACGGGCGGGTCGTCGGGTCCGTCCTCTCGGACGCCGCCGGCAACTTCGCGGGCGCACTCCAGCTGGGTGTGCCCAGCGGCGAGCGGCTGAAGACCTACTCCGCGGTCGACACGGCGAACACCGCCAACACCGCGTCGGTGCAGCTGCGCGTGAGCAGGCTACTCGTGACCGTGAAGCCCAAGAACGGCCGCCCCGGCCGCGTCCTGCGGGTCAAGGCGCGCGGCTTCAGCACCGGCAAGACCCTCTACGCGCACGTCGTGCGCGGCCACAAGACGCGCAACGTCAGGATCGGGAAGCTGAAGGGCGCCTGCCACACGCTCAGCGTGCGAAAGCGGATCTTCTCGAAGCACACGAAGACCGGCACCTACACCGTGCAGTTCGACAGCAAGCGCCACTACTCGAAGAAGACCGCCGTGCGCTACCGCTTCACCGTGCCGGTCGTGCCGGTCGCCGCGAACAGCTCGGCGTCCGCCGCCGCCTGGTCCCGGCTGCGCTAGAGGTCCACGCCCGGGAGGCGCTCGCGCAGGTGCTCGGCCATCAGGTCGCGGACCGCGCGCCGCTCCTCGAAGCTCGCCATCCGGTAACGCCCCAGCAGCTCCTTTTGCGACTCGAGCGGCAGGCCGGCGATCTCCCAGCGCACCGCCAGGCGCTCGAACAGGAACTCCACGCGGCGCTGCCAGCGGTCCTCACTCGACGCGGCCGGCTTTGACTCCAGCTGATCGAGCTTGCGCAGCGTGCCCTCGGTGAGCTCGTCGCGCAGCGTCAGCACGTTGCCCTCGGGATCCGTGTAGTCGCTGGTCGTGGCGGCCGCCACGGACCCGTGCCGCTTTCGGTTGCGCTGGCGCTTGCCCACTAAGCGCTTGGGTGGCCGGTCACGGCCGCCTCGGGCGTCATGCCGGCCAGCGCGTGGCCATCCGAGTCGAGCGTCCGCGAGAGCCAGGCGGCCACCGCGGCGGAGCCGGCGCCCAGGGCGAGCACGCCCGGGCGCATCAGCGGCGGCACGGAGCTCCCGGCGGCCAGCGTGGCGAGGAAATCCACCGCGTCCGAGAGCGCCGAGCCCTCGAGCCAGCCGCGCACCGGAGCGCCGCGGTCGATGGCGATCACGACTCCCAGGCCCAGCGCCAGGTCGCGCACGCCGAACGCGCGCGACAGCAGCTTGGCGGAGGGCCGGGCGGCGTCGGCTCCTACCCAGGTCCGTCCAGCCAGGCCCGGCGCCAGCATGAAGGCGGCTCCTACGGCCATGCGCCCGCGGGCCTGGGCAAGTGCGATCTCGCGCGGCTCCATGCCGCGCATCCTAAGCCCGTCAGGAAGCCAGGGCGTGGGCCGCGCCGGCCTTCTCGAAACGCAGCTCGCCGTCCGCAGCGTCCACGAGCACGCGGTCGCCGGGGCCGAACTCACCCTCGAGCAGCTTCAGGGCAAGCCGGTCCACCAGCTGCTTCTGGATCACGCGCTTGAGTGGCCGGGCGCCGTAGGTGGGGTCGTAGCCGAGGTCGCCGATCAGGGTGCGGGCCTCGCCGGTCAGCTCGACCTCGACGCCCTTCTCGCGCACCCGCTCGACCAGCTTGCCCACCTGCACGTCCACGATCTGGGCGATCTCCTCGCGCGTGAGCTGGTGGAACTCCACGATCTCGTCGAGCCGGTTCACGAACTCGGGCTTGAAGGTGGCTCGCACGCCGTCCATCCCGCCGGCCACGTTCGAGGTCATGATCACGACCGTGTTCCTGAAGCTGACCGTGCGGCCCTGGCCGTCGGTCAGGCGGCCGTCGTCCATCAGCTGCAGCAGCACGTTGAAGACGTCGGAGTGGGCCTTCTCGATCTCGTCCAGCAGCACCACCGAGTACGGCCGGCGGCGTACGGCCTCGGTCAGCTGGCCGCCCTCCTCGTAACCCACGTAGCCGGGCGGCGCGCCGACGAGGCGCGACACGGAGTGCTTCTCCATGTACTCGGACATGTCGATGCGCACCATCGCCTGCTCGGAGTCGAACATGAACTCGGCGAGGGCCCGGGCCAGCTCGGTCTTGCCGACGCCGGTGGGGCCGATGAAGAGGAAGGCGCCGATCGGGCGGTTCGGGTCCTGCAGCCCGGCGCGCGAGCGCCGCAGCGCATTCGACACCGCCTCGACGGCCTCGTCCTGGCCGACCACACGGTCGTGCAGCCGCTCCTCCATGTGGATCAGCTTCTCGACCTCGCCCTCCATCAGCTTCGACACGGGAATCCCGGTCCACTTGGCGACGACCTCGGCGATGTCCTCGTCTGTCACTTCCTCCTGCAGGAAGCTTTTCTCCCCGGTCTCGCCGGCGGTGGCCCGCTCGGCCTCCTCGAGCGCCTTCTCGAGCTCGGGGATCTCTCCGTAGCGCAGCTCGGCCGCGCGCTGGAGGTCGGCGTCGCGCTCGGCGCGCTCGGTCTCGCGGTGGGCCTGCTCGAGCTGCTCCTTGAGGTCCCGGACCGCGGTGATCGCGTCCTTCTCGCGCTGCCACTGGGCCTTCATCGCACCCGAGCGCTCGCGCAGGTCGGCCAGCTCGCGCTCGATCGCGTCGCGGCGCGCGGCCGACGCGTCGTCGGTCTCCTTCTTCAGCGCCTGCAGCTCGATCTCGAGCTGCTGGATGCGGCGCTCTACCTCGTCGATCTCGGTGGGCATCGAGTCGATCTCGATGCGCAGCCGCGCAGCGGCCTCGTCGATCAGGTCGATGGCCTTGTCGGGCAGGAAGCGGTCGGCGATGTAGCGGTGCGAGAGCGTGGCGGCGGCGATGATGGCCGGGTCCTGGATGCGCACGCCGTGGTGCACCTCGTAGCGCTCCTTCAGGCCGCGCAGGATGGCGATCGTGTCCTCCACGCTCGGCTCGTCCACGAGCACGGGCTGGAAGCGGCGCTCGAGCGCGGCGTCCTTCTCGATGTGCTTGCGGTACTCGTCGAGGGTGGTGGCGCCGACCGCGCGCAGCTCCCCGCGCGCCAGCATCGGCTTCAGCAGGTTGGCCGCGTCCACTGCGCCCTCGGCCGCGCCGGCCCCGACGATCGTGTGCAGCTCGTCCATGAACAGGATGATCTGGCCCTGCGCGTCGGCGATCTCCTTCAGCACCGCCTTCAGGCGGTCCTCGAACTCGCCGCGGTACTTCGAGCCGGCGAACAGCGCGCCGATCACGAGGGCGATCACGCGCCGGACGCGCAGAGAGTCGGGCACGTCGCCCGAGACGATGCGCTGGGCCAGGCCCTCGACGATCGCGGTCTTGCCGGTGCCGGGCTCGCCGATCAGGACCGGATTGTTCTTCGTGCGCCGCGAGAGCACCTGGATCACGCGGCGGATCTCGTCGTCGCGGCCGATGACCGGGTCGAGCTTGCCCAGCTCGGCGGCCTCGGTCAGGTCGCGGCCGAACTTCTCGAGCGCCTGGTACTTGTCCTCCGGGTTCTGGTCGGTGACGCGGTGGGGGCCGCGCACCTGCTGCACGGTCTCGGCGAGCACGTCACGCGCGGCGCCTGCGTCCACCTGCGGATCGGACGCGAGCGCCAGCAGCAGGTGCTCGGTGGAGACGTACTCGTCGCCCATTCCACGCGCCTCCTCGTCGGCGCGGTCGAGCAGTCCGGCCAGGGCACTGCCGATGGCGGGAGCCGAGGCCGCGTCGCCGCTCACAATGGGAAGCGCGTCGAGCCCCTCGTTCGCGCGGCGGCGGACGGCCTCGGGATCGGCGTTCGCGCGCCGCAGCACGGGCACGACGATGCCGCCCTCCTGTTCCAGCAGGGCGATCAGCAGGTGCTGGGGGGCGACCTCGGGGTTGCGGCGCGCACCGGCCAGCCGCTGGGCGGCCGCGAGCGCTTCCTGTGATTTGAGCGTGAATCGGTCAACGTGCATAGAAAATCTAAGTCTGTTTATAGCAGGATTGGACCCGGGCGTCCACGACTTT
The DNA here is from genome assembly GCA_038215095.1 of Solirubrobacterales bacterium. GTDB lineage: Bacteria > Actinomycetota > Thermoleophilia > Solirubrobacterales > Thermoleophilaceae > DATACN01. The sequence goes on from JBBQRG010000082.1 coordinate 6,866, forward strand.
GCGCGGCCGGGCCTGCCATCGTAGGCGGTAGGTGCGAAGCGCCATATTCAGAACGCTGTGCGTGATCGGGGCGCTCGTGACGCTGGCGCCGGCCGCCGCCCGCGCGGCCTCGCCGGTGTCCTCGCACGCGATGGTCTACACCTGCTGCACGCCCCACGCGATGAAGGAGCGAGCCTTCGCCGAGTCGAAGGCGCTGGGCGCGTCCTTCATCCGGGTGGACGTGGAGCTGGGCCCGATCTTCGAGTCCGGCGGCCAGCCCCGCCAGCAGCCCGACTGGAGCGGGCTCGACGACGTCATGGAGCTGTCGCGGCGCTACCGGCTACCGGTGCTCGGCATCGTGCTGGGCACGCCCGCATACGTGTCCGACTGCCCTGAGCTCGGTGCCGACGCCGGGCGCTGCGGCGCCCGCGATCCGGGCGAGTACGGGCGGCTGGCCGGCGAGCTGGCCGCGCACGCGCGCGGGACGATCGCCTACTGGGAGATCCTGAACGAGCCCGACGGCCGCTGGGCCTTCGAGGGCACGCCCGAGCAGTACGCGCGCATGCTCTCCGCCAGCCACGACGCGATCAGGTCGAGGGCGCCCGAGGACCAGGTCGTCCTGGGCGGTGTCAGGGGCCCCACGGACCCGCACTGGATCGACCAGGCCTTCGCCACGCCGGGCGCGGACGCGGCCCACAAGTTCGAGATCGCGAACATGCACCTGCGCGGCCGGCTCCTGGACCTGCCCACCGGCGTCGCGGCCTGGAGGGCCACGCTCCAGCGACACGGCTTCAACGGCCCGATCTGGGTGACCGAGCACGGCTACTCGGCCGAGCCCACCTACCAGCAGGATCCGGGCTTCAGAGGAGGCGAGGCCGCCCAGGCGGGCTACCTGAAGCGCTCGCTGCTGACGCTCACGGAAGCGGGCGCGCAGCAGGTGTTCGTGACCTTGCGCGACAACGCGGACCTGGAGCCGAACTACGTGCACGAGGGGCTCGAGCAGATCGGCGGTGGGCCGGGCTACGGGGCGCAGCGCCGGCCGGCATTCGCCGCCGTGCGCGACTTCTCGCTGCGCTGGCCCGAGATCCACGCGCTGCTGGCGAGCCAGCGCGCGCACGAGCGCCGCGCCGCCGAGCTCTCCCAACTGGCGCTGATCGATGCGGCCCGGCTGCGCCGCGCACGCTCGGGACGCGCCGACGTGCGCCTGGCGCTGATGGCCACGCGGCGGGTGATCGGCAAGGCGAGCCGCGCCCGCGCCAGCTCGAAGCGCCGCGCCCGGCTGCGGATCGCCAATCGCCAGGCGCCCAAGCTCCAGCGGCTGCTGAAGCGTTTCGACCTGCGCGTGCGCAGCTACGCGCAGCGCACCCAGGGCGACCGGCTCGAGGCGTCCCAGCACTCGCTGGCCGCGCTCGACTGCGCCCGCCGGATAGCCGGCTAGGCCCTCTTCAGGGCCGGCGGATCTGGATGCGCACGGTCTTGCCGTCGCCGCGGCGTTGCAGCGGCACCAGCGCGCTGCCGGGCGGCTCGTAGGGCACGAGCTCGGCCTTCAGCGAGCGGCGCACGCGCTCGAGCTCCGACTGCAGCTCCTGCTGAACCTTGTCGGCCTGGCGCTCGAGCGCCCGCATGCGGCGGCGCATGCGGGCCATCTCGCCCTCCAGCTCGAACACCTTCTCCACGCCGGCCAGGTTCATGCCCAGCTCGCCGGTCAGCTCCTGGATCCGCTGCAGGCGCTCGACGTCGTCACGTGAGTAGAGGCGCGTGTTCTTGGGCGATCGCTTGGGCGTGATCAACCCGCGCGACTCGTAGATGCGCAGCGTCTGCGGGTGCATGCCCGCCAGCTCGGCGGCCACGGAGATCATGTACACCCCGCGGGTCCGGTCGGCGTCGTCGCGGGCGGCCATCGTCACTTCCTCCCGCCGAGCAGCTTCTCGCGCGGGTTGCCGTCCATGACGGCCGCCAGCTCGTCCACGGCCTCCTGCTGCTCGCGCGAGAGCGAGCTGGGCACGTCGATGTTGAGCCGGTAGTGGATGTCGCCGCGGCCGCGGCCGTTGAGCTTTGGCGGCCCCTCGCCGCGCAGGCGCTGCACCGTGCCGTGCTCGGTGCCCGGAGGCACGCGGATGCGCTTGGTGCCCGACAGGGTGGGCACCTCGATGGTGGCGCCGCGGATGGCCTCGACGATCGTGATCGGAACCTCGACCTCGAGGTTGCCGCCCTTGCGGGTGAACACCGGCGACTCCGCGACTCGCGTGACCACGTAGAGATCGCCCGCCGGGCCGCCGCGCGGCCCCGCCTCGCCCTTGCCGGCCAGCCGCACGCGGCTGCCGTCGCGCACGCCCGCGGGGATGTTCACGCGGTAGCGCTTGACCTGGCGCGTGCGGCCGCTGCCCTGGCAGGTGGGGCAGGGATCCTTGATCTCCGTGCCGGTGCCGCCGCACTGGCGACACGGCTGCGAGATCGAGAACAGGCCCTGCGACTCGGCCTCCACGCCGCGACCCTGGCAGCGGGGGCAGACGGTCGGGCTGGTGCCGGGCTTCGCGCCCGTGCCGCGACAGGTCGGGCAGGGCGCCGAGAGCGGCACGCTGACCGGGATCTGCGCGCCCTCGATGGCCTGGTCGAATGACACGTGCACCTCGGTCTCGAGGTCGCGGCCGCGCTCGGGCTGCGCGCGCACGCCGCCCGCGCGGCCGCCGCCGGCAGCGCTGCCGAAGAGGTCGGAGAGGATGTCGCCGAAGCCGCCGAAGTTGCCCCGGAAGCTGCTCGGGTCGAAGCCGCCCGCGGCCCCGCCGAAGATGCCGCCGCCCGAGTCGTAGGCCTTGCGCTTCTCGGGATCGGACAGGATCGAGTTGGCCTCCTGGATCTCCTTGAAGCGCTCCTCGGCCGCGGCGTCCCCGGCGTTGTGGTCAGGGTGGTACTGGCGCGCGAGCTTGCGGTACGCCTTCTTGATCTCGTCGGCCGACGCCTTGCGGTCGACGCCCAGCACCTTGTATGGGTCCTTCACGGCGGGCATCGGCCGGCTACCCCGAGACCACCACGCGGGCGGGACGCAGCACCGTGCCGTTCGAGCGGTAGCCCTTCTCGATCACATCGAGCACAACGCCCGGACCCGCGCCGTCCTCACTGCGAGTGGACAGCGCCTCGTGGTAGCTCGGGTCGAACGACTCGCCCTTCGGGTCGAACTGCTCGACGCCGTTTCGCTCCAGCACCGAGATCAGCTCCGAGTGAACGAGGCGCACGCCCTCGGCCAGGTGCTGCTCGCCCTCCTGCGCTGAGGCGAGGGCACGCTCGAGGTTGTCCACCACCGGAAGCAGCTCGCGCACCAGCCCGCTCTTCGCGCGCTGGCCGGCGGCCACGGCCTCCTTGGCCGCCCGCTTGCGGTAGTTCTCGAAGTCGGCCTGCGAGCGCCGCGCAAGGTCGAGGTACTCGTCCCGCTCGCGCTGTGCCTGCGCGAGCGGGTCGTCGTCATCGGCCTCCGGAGCTTCGGGCTCGGCGGCCTGCTCCTCGACCGAGTCGGGCCGCTCCGTGGCCTCCTCGATCTCGGCCTCGTTGGATGCGTCCTCGTCGCCCGAGGGCTCGCCGGCCTCGTCGCGCGAGGTCTCGAGCTCCCCCTCGGTGCCCTTTGTCTCTTCGGGCCGCATCGGCTAGCGCTGCTCCTCGCCGTCGACCACCTCGGCGTCGACGACCTCTTCCTCGTCGACCGAGCCGTTCGCCGAGGAGGCTCCGTCGGCGGCGCCTGCGCCGTCGCCGGGCTGGCCGGCCTGCGCCTGCTGCGAGGCAGCGGCGTACATCTGCTCCGACACCTTGTGCCAGGCGGACTGCAGCGCCTCGGTCTTCGCGTTCAGCTCGGCCGCGTCCTCGGACTCGAGGCTGTCGCGGACGTCCTTGATGGCCGCCTCGATCTCCGTCTTCGAGGACTCGTCCACCGAGTCGCCCATCTCCTGGAGCTGCTTCTCGGCCTGGTACGCGGCGTTTTCGGCCCCGTTCCTTGCCTCCACCAGCTCGCGCTGGCGGCGGTCGTCGTCGGCGTGGGCCTCGGCGTCCTTGACCATGCGCTCGACCTCTGCATCAGCCAGACCGGAGCCTGCCTTGATCTCGATCTTCTGCTCCTTGCCCGTGCCGAGGTCCTTCGCGGCCACGTTGAGGATGCCGTTGGCGTCGATGTCGAAGCCGACCTCGATCTGCGGCACGCCTCGCGGCGCCGGCGGGATGCCGGTGAGCTGGAACTTGCCGAGCGACTTGTTGTAGGTCGCCATCTCGCGCTCGCCCTGGAGCACGTGCACCTCGACCGAGGTCTGGTTGTCCTCCGCGGTCGAGAACACCTCCGACTTGCGGGTCGGGATGGTGGTGTTGCGCTCGATCAGCTTCGTCATCACGCCGCCCTTGGTCTCGATGCCCAGGGTCAGCGGGGTCACGTCGAGCAGGAGCACGTCCTTGACATCGCCGGCCAGCACGCCCGCCTGGATGGCGGCGCCCACTGCCACGACCTCGTCCGGGTTGACGCCGCGGTGCGGGTCCTTCCCGGTGAGCTCCTTGACCTTCTCCTGCACGGCGGGCATGCGCGTCATGCCGCCCACGAGGACGACATGGTCGATGCCGCTGCCGCCGGCGGCGCCGGCGTCCTCGAGCGCCTGCTTGGTCGGGCCGACCACGCGGTCGATCAGCTCGGACGTCAGCTCGTTGAGCTTCGAACGGGTGATCCGCTGGTTCAGGTGCTTCGGCACCGAGTCGATCGCGGTGATGAAGGGCAGGTTGATCTGCGTCTCCTGCGCGGACGACAGCTCGGCCTTCGCCTTCTCGGCCTCCTGGTAGAGGCGCTGGAGAGCCATCTTGTCCTGGCTCAGGTCGACGCCCTCGGCCGCCTTGAACTCCTTCACGAGCCAGTCGACGATCGCCTTGTCGAAGTTGTCGCCGCCCAGGTGGTTGTCACCCGAGGTGGCCTTGACCTCGAACACGCCGTCGCCGATCTCGAGCACCGACACGTCGAACGTGCCGCCGCCGAGGTCGAACACCAGGATCGTCTGGTCGGCCTCCTTGTCGAGCCCGTAGGCCAGCGAAGCCGCGGTGGGCTCGTTGATGATGCGCTTGACGTCGAGGCCGGCGATCTTGCCGGCGTCCTTGGTGGCCTGGCGCTGGTCGTCGTTGAAGTACGCGGGGACGGTGATCACCGCGCTGTCGACCGTGTCGCCGAGGTAGGCCTCGGCGTCCGCCTTCAGCTTCTGGAGGATCATCGCGCTGATCTCCGGCGGGGCGTACTCCTGACCGCCGGCGCTCAC
>JBBQRG010000083.1:0-11807 GCA_038215095.1 Solirubrobacterales bacterium
GCGCCGCGCGGGCGACCCAGCGCCAGCGCGGCGCGGGCAGCCGGCCGTTCGGGAACAACAGCAGCAGGAAGATGATCGTGCTGAGGCTCGGAACGAAGGTCATGCTGTCCAGCCAGGCCGCGAAGTTGCCGCCGGGCAGACCTCGCTCAGTGGCGTAGACGCTCCAGGCCGATGACGCCGCGCCCAGGGCATTGCCCAGCCCAGCGGCGCAGAAGAGCCAGCCCACGAGGTGCCTCGGTCGCCGCGACACGATCAGGGCACCGACGAGCGGGAACGTGAGCGCGATGAGGCCCGTGTCGAAGTATGAGTTGCCCGCAATCGTGTGCAGTGACTCGTGGGCCAGGCTCAACATGACCACGGCGCTCGTAACCAATACGACCGACAGAACCCACGTGAGCCAGCCCAGCCGGGCTTCGGTGCGCGCGGTCACCGGCCACCTCCCCGCAGCCAGAGCGACACGTGCGCCGGCTGCATCGTCTCCCTGACGACGGCGCGCAGCTCGCCCCCGAGCGCGTCGAGGTCGACCTGGTCGCGCAGCCGGGCGCTGAACTGCTCCAGCGTGCGCGCCGCGTCGTACTTGCGGCGGTAGAAGCGGCGATCGACCACGGCCTGGATGCGCGAGCGCGCCGGGCGGAACAGCGCCGCCACACCGAGCGTCGACACCGCCACCGCCAGGCTCGAGTCCGACGTCACGGAGTTCAGGGCGAGCTGCAGCAGCAGCACGCTGCCCACGTAGACGGCGCCGAGCGTCGCGGTCAGCAACGCATAGACCAGCGTGCGGTTGATCACCACGTCGATGTCGTACAGGCGGCGGCGCAGCATCGCCTCGCCCGCAAACACCGGCACCGACGACAGCGCGAGCAGCACCGGCACGTTGCCGGCGGTGTGGTAGCCGAGCAGGAACAGCACCGACGAGACGAGCATCGCCAGCGCGAACAGGACACCCGACATGGCGAGCCACTTCAGCTGGAGCCGCGTCGCGCCGCGCGAGCGGCGGAAGCGGACCACCAGCGAGGCGACCGCGCCCAGTACCGCCAGCAGCACCGCCCAGAAGCCGAGCAGGATCAGCACCGCCAGAAACGCCTTGGCAGCGGGGATCCCAACCGGGTTGACGACCTTCTCGAACGGCGCGGTGTTCAGCGGGCCGGGATGGAACCACTGGCCGACCGTGATCGCCGCCATGCCGAAAACGGCAAGCCAGGCGAAGGGGCGCCAGCGCCGCGAGAGCGGGCGGCCATCGGGGAACAACATGAAGAAGAGAGGGCCGAGCAGGACCAGCGCGACCGGGAAGAGCCAGGTGGCGAACCACGCCGCGACGTCTCCGCCCGGCAGCGACCCCGGGTCGGTCCTCAGCGCGTAGAGCGCGTACCCCTGTGACACGCCGGTGAGCGGGAGCACCAGTCCGGCGGCGCAGAAGATCCAGCCGATCGGATTGCGCGGCTGGCGCGCGACCACGAGCGCCCCGACGGTCGGCGTCACGACGCCGGGAATGAGCGCGAGCACGTCGAACCCGACGCCGTCGTTCCCCGGCGTCGAGCGGTTCACGACGGACAGCGCGATCAGCACGATCCCGAGCAGCAGAACCACGACCCAGTTGGCCCACGCGATGCGCCTGGCGAGCTGAGCGCTCATCGCACTCCCGGCCCTCGCAGCCACAGCGAAACGTGCGCCGGCTGCATCGTCTCCGCGACCACACTGCGCAGCTCGCCTCCCAGCGCGTCGAGATCCACCTGCTCCCGCATGCGCGCGGCGAAGCCCTCCAGCGTGCGCGCCGCGTCGTACTTGCTGCGATAGAAGCGGCGGTCCACCACGCCCTGGATCCGCGCCCGGGCCGGGCGGAACAGCGCGGCCACCGCCAGCGTCGAGACGGCCACCGCCAGGCTCGAATTCGATGTGAGGGAATCGAAGGTCAGCTGCAGCAGCAGCACGCTGCCTACGTAGACGGCCGCGAGGGTGGCGGTGAGCGAGCCGTAGACGAGCGTGCGGTTCACGACGAGATCGATGTCGTAGAGCCGGTACTTGAGGATCGCGACGGCGGCGGAGATGGGGATCAACGGGAGAAGCAGCACGCCGTAGGCGTCGCCCGTCACCACGAGCAGGACAGGGAAGGCGAACAGCAGGAAGGCGATCGGAATCACGAACCACTTGATCTGCTCGCGCTCCGCCCCGTGCGAGCGGCGCAGGCGCAGCACCAGCGAGACGCCGGCGGCCAGCAGGATCAGGAGGGTGAGCGGCAGCAGCACGCCCCAGAGCGCGTCGGCGACAGGGGTCAGCGCGTTGCGGAACACCGGGTCGGCGGTCGGGAACTCGTCCTTGACGAAGGACGACTCGAAGGGCGAGAACAGCAGCAGCACGACGCCATTCGCGACCGCGGCCCACGCCACCCAGCGCCAGCGCGGCGAGAGCAGCCGCCCGTTGGGGAACAGAAGGAAGCTCAGCACGAACAGCTCGAAGCTCGGATGCCAGACGTGCCCCGCGATCGCGACCGCGAGGTTTCCCGCCGGCAGCGAGCCAGGCGCGTCCACAACCGCGCGATAGGCGTACTGGTAGGCGGCGAAGTCGAGGGCGGCGCCGGCGCCGAAGGCCAGGAACAGCCATCCGATCGGGTTCTGCGGGCGCTGCCACGCGAGCAGCGCGCCGACCGGCAGGAATGGCGGAGCGATGATGAGCAGCCAGTCGGTGGTCCCCAGGCGCCCCGGATTGAGCAGGATGCCGCCAAGGATCAGCGCGACGCCGAGGGCGAGGACGAATGAGATCCCGGTGGTCCGCTTCATGGCGCGCCGGGCTCCCGGCGCAGCCACAGCGAAACGTGGGCCGGCTGCATAGTGTCCGCCACGACCGCGCGCAGCTCGCTGCCGAGCGCGTCGAGATCCACCTGCTCGCGCAGCCGGGAGCTGAAGCCCTCCAGCGTCCGCGCGGCGTCATACCGGCGGCGATAGAAGCGCCGGTCAACGACCGCCTGGATCCGCCCCCGCGCCGGGCGGAACAGCGCCGCCACCCCGAGCGTGGACACCGCCACAGCGAGGCTCGAGCCCGAGGTGACTGGGCCGAGCGCCAACTGCAGCAGCAGCACGCTCCCCACGTAGACGAGTGCCAGCGTCGCCGTCAGCGAGCCGTAGACGAGCGTCCGGTTGATCACGACGTCGATGTCGTAGAGGTTGTGACGCAGGATCGCGATGCCGGCCGCCACCGGGACGCCCGCGATTGCGACGGTGAACGCGCTGCTGCGCAGCGTGTCGACGGCGTCCGACACGTCATCGACGAAGAAGGTCGGGAAGCCGATCAGGAAGACCGCGGCGAGCACCGCCCCCGCGTACACAACCCACTTGAGCTGCAGCCGCTCGAGGCCGCGGGCGCGCCGCAGGCGCGCGACCAGCGCAACCGCCGCGGCGCACGTGAACACGAGGCACGCGAGCCAGGCGAGCACGTTGACAACGGTCAAGGGGATGCGGCTGCCGGGTATCCCGAGGGGGTTGCTGAACTTCTGGAACGGGGCTTCGAACGGACCCTCGCCGAAGGCATACGTGAGCCCGCCGGCCACGGCGGCGGCCACCAGACCGCGCAGCAGAAACCGCTCGCGCGGCGAGCTCACGCGACCGCTCGGGAAGAGCAGAATCACGCAGCCGAGCAGGCAGAAGGCGGGCACCTGCCCGACGCTCGCCACCAGCTCGAACGCCCTGCCGCCGGGGATCGAGCCCGGCTGGTCGATCAGCGCGTGCTTCGCGACCGCAGAGCCTGCCCAGGACATCGTGAGGGCGACGCCGGCGGCGCAAAACACCCAGCCGATCGGGTTGCCCCGGCGGGAGATCACGAGCGCTCCCACCAGTGGAAACGCAACGAGGGGAACCGTCACCACGAGCTCCCCGAGTGGGATCAGAGCCAGGGCCACCAGCACGCTCAACCCCGCCAACGACCAGGCCAGGCGGCTCTGGGCGCGCGGGCTCACCCGCCCGTCTCCCGCAGCCATAGCGATACGTGCGCGGGCTGCATCGTCTCGCGCACGACGGTTCGCAGCTCGCCGCCGAGCGCCTCGAGGTCGACCTGCTCGCGCAGGCGCGCGCTGAAGCGCTCCAGCGTCCGCGTGGCGTCGTACTTGCGCCGGTAGAAGCGGCGGTCCACGGCGCCCTGGATTCGCGCGCGGGCCGGGCGAAACAGCGCCGCGACGCCGAGCGTCGACACGGCCACCGCCAGACTCGAGCCGGATGTGATCGGGCCGAGGGCGAGCTGCAGCAACAGCACGGTCCCGATGTAGGCCACTGCGAGCGTCGCCGTCAGCGAGCCGTAGACGAGCGTGCGGTTGATGACCACATCGATCTCGTACAGGCGGTAGCGCAGGACCGCGACGCCCGTGGCCAGCGGGATGCCGACCGCGACCATGGCGAGCGCCGTGAACCAGCCGACCGGGCCGCCGATCTGAACCCACGCCGAGTTCTCGCCCATCGACGTGGTCACGCTTGCGAACGCGATGCCGGCCACCAGCACCGCCCCCACGTACGCGAACCACTTCAGCTGCAGCCGCTCGATGCCGCGGGAGCGGCGCAGCCGTATGACGATCGCCGCGCCCGCGCCGACCACCCCGATCCCCTGGAGCACGGAGCCCACGACGTCGAGCCCGGACAGCGCGGCGTGGGCGCCGTCGATCCCGAGCGGGTTGGTGACCCCGCCCGCGCCCGGCGAGTCGATCGCTCCCGGCCGGAGGCCCGCTGCCAGCGTGCCCGCCGCGGCCGCCAGCGCCACCCAGCGCCAGCGCGGTGATGGCAGCCGGCCGTCCGGGAACAGCAGCGGCAGGGCGAGCGCCACCAGCGCCCAGAGCCACACGTTCCAGATGAGCGAGTTCAGCAGGCCGGACAGCTGGAGCACGAGCGTGGAGTCGCCGGCCGCCGCGCCCTTCAGATAGCTGTCGGTCGCGCTCGTGAGCGCCAGCAGGATCCCCGTGGCCGCGATCACCCAGCTCACCGCGTTGTCGGGTCGGCGCGCCGTGAGCACCCGACCCACCGCGAGGTAGGCGAGCGCGGCGGCCAGCGGCAGGGCCTCGTCGAGCGGGCCGCGGCCGGACACGATCAGCCCCGCGGCCACCACCGCCACGGCGACCCCGACCCAGAACGCGACGGCGCCCTTCACCGGGCCCGCCCCGGCGTCCGCAGCCACAGCGACACGTGCGCCGGCTGCATCGTCTCCGACACGACCCTGCGCAGCTCGTCGCCGAGAGCGTCTAGGTCCACCTGCTCGCGTAGCCGCGCGCTGAAGCTCTGGAGCGTGCGGGCGGCGTCGTACTTGCGGCGGTAGAAGCGCCGGTCCACGACCGCCTGGATGCGCCCCCGGACCGGCCTGAACAGCGCCGCCACGCCGAGCGTGGACACCGCCACCGCCAGGCTCGAGTTCGACGTGACCGAGTCGAGCGCAAGCTGAAGCAGCAGCACGCTGCCCAGGTACAGGCCGGCCAGCGTGGCCGTCAGCGCACCGTAGACAAGGGTGCGGTTGATCACCACGTCGATGTCGTAGAGGCGGTGGCGCAGCATGGCCACGCCGGTGGCGATGGCGAGCGCGGGGCCGATCAGCACCGCCTGGATCGCCCCCAGCAGCAAGCCGCTGGGCACGTTGATCGTGGCCAACATCAACACGATCAGGCCGGCCGAGTACGTGAACAACTTGAGCTGGAGCCGCTCGCGGCCGTGCGAGCGCCGGTAGCGCAGCACCAGCGCCACGAGGCCGGCCACCATCGAGCCGAGGACCAGCGCTGCCCCGAGCAGCACCAGCAGCTCCAGCGGCGTCTTCAGCGCCTGGATGCCCAGCGGGTTGTCGACCTTCACACCATCCTGCGGAATAAGCGAATGAGGGTGGAAGGCCACGGCCACCGTCGTCACCCCGATCCCGATCCACGCCAGCCGCGGGACCCAGCGCCAGCGCGCCGACGGAAGCGTGCCCGAGGGGAAAAGCAGAATCAGGAACACGATCAGGCTGAGCGAAGGGATCCAACCGATGCTCCCGAGCCATGCCCCCAGCTGGCCGCCGGGGAGCCGCGGCGATGTCTGGAGAGCATGGACGGAGTAGCTCGTGGCGAGCTCAGTCAGCCCCTCGGCCGTCCCAGCCACGCAGAAGAGCCAACCGACCGGGTTGTCGGGCTGGCGCGACACGATCAGCGCGCCCACCAGCGGGAAGGTCGTCGCGACCAGCGCGTCGCCGAGGTGCGAGCCGTCGGCTATGAGGTCCCGAGCGCTGAAGTCGTTCAAGACCCAGAGCACCACCGACGCGGCCACCAGCACGAGCGACATAACGCACAGCGTCCGGGCCAGCCTGGCGGCCCGCCCCGTGCCGCGCGTCCTCATGCGGCCGACTCTACGCCCGCCTGGTGTCCCTCGCCACCCATCTCGAGCAGCTCCTTCAGGCGCTCCGAGTCGGCCGCGAGCTGCCGCTTCACCATGCGGCCCACGATCGCGCCGGGCACCTTGATCCCGCGCGGGCCGGGCGTCTCGACGACCCAGGTGAAGAGCGTCACCCCGTCCAGGTCCTCGAGCTCGAAGGTGCCCTTGAACGGCACGAGGCCCTCGTCCTCCTCGATCGAGCTGCGCTCGCAGGGCTCGTGCTCGGTGCAGGTCCAGGTCGTCTCCATCTTGCGGCCCATGAAGCTCCTGATCTCGGTCACCTGGCTGCCCACCCGCAGGGGCCCCTTCGCCTCGCGGCGGATCTCGAGCAGCGACTCCTGCCAGAGCGGGAAGTTCTCGGGGTGGGAGATGAACTCGAACACCTCCTCGGCCGGCCGCTCGATCTCGATGCTGTGCTCGTAGCGCTTCAACTCGACGCCAGCCCATCACGCGCGCGTCGGCGGTGCGTTACGGCTGGCGTAACCACAGGGAGACGTGCCTCGGCTGCATGGTCTCCATGACGGCGGACCTCAGCTCGCCCGCGAGCGTGTCGAGGTCCACCTCCTCGCGCAGCCGGGCGGAGAACGCGTCGAGCGTTTTCGCGGCGTCATAGCGGCTGCGGTAGAAGCGCCCGGTCGACTGCGCCCTGGATGCGGGCGCGAGCGGGCCGGAAGGCCGCCGCCACGGCCAGCGTGGACACGGCCACCGCCAGGCTCGAGTCCGACGTGAACGAGTTCAGCGCGAGCTGGAGCAGGAGCACGCTGCCCACGTAGACCGCGGCGAGCGTCGCGGTGAGCAGCGCGTAGACAAGCGTGCGGTTGATCAGGCGGTCGATTTCGTAGAGGCGGTAGCGCAGGATCGCCGCGCCGGCCGCGAACGGGATGCTCGCCAGGCCCACCAGGCCGACCCAGAACGTGACGTCCGCGAACGGGCTCGGGGTCACGAACGAGATCGTGAAGCCCACCGCCGCGATCGAGGCGGCGTACACGACCCACTTGATCTGCAGCCGCTCCTGCCCGTGCGACCGGCGCAGGCGCAGGACCAGGCATGTGGCCGCCGCGAGGAACAGCGGCACGGCGAGAAAGCCCAGCCCCGTGTTGATCGACCCGAGCGCGCGCCCCAAAGCCCCGCCGAACCCCACCGGGTTCGAGAGCTGGGGCCAATCGCTGAAGGGCCCGCGCTCGAGCGACGTCATGAAGACCAGGCTGGCCCACAGCGCCACCCCCCAGAGCGCCACGCGCCAGTGCCGCGTGAGCGGCTTGCCGTCCGGGAACAGCAGCAGGAGGACGAGCGGCGCGGCGAAGAGCGGCATCGGCATGAGCCACGCGATCACCCAGGCGGCGAAGGCCGTCCCGGGCAGCGCGCTCTTGAAGACCGAGTACGCGACCCAGCCGGTCCCGAAGGCGCTTATCGCGAACAGCAGGCCGACCACGGCGAACAGCCACCCGATCGCGTTCTCGGACCGGCGCGCCACGACGGCTGAGCCGATGCCGGCGAACGGGAGGCAGATCGCCGCCATGATGACCGCGAGGCCCGGATCACCGCCCCTGTGGTGGGGCGGCGGGCCGCCGGTGGCGATTCCGAGCACGACGGCGCCGGCCGCGAACGCCAGCGTGAGCGCGACCAGCCACAGCTCCACCCGCCGCTCGACCCCTGCCACTCGCCTCATGCCCGCCATTGTCACCCCGATGCAACCAATTGGGCGTTCCGTAGCCGTTACGGAGCACGCAACGGCGGGTTATCGTTACGGCATGGCTGGCGCGGGGGTTTCCGTATCGGAGACGGGGCTGCGGATGCGGCTGCTCGGCCCGCCGCTGATCGAGCGCGAGGGCATTCCCCTCAAGACCGATACCCGCAAGGCCACGGCGCTGCTCGCCTACCTCGCGGTCACGGGCGGCGAGCACCGCCGCGAGAGCCTCGTTGCCCTGCTCTGGCCCGACTACGAGGCCGACCGCGGCCGCGCCGCGCTGCGGCGCACGCTCTCCACGCTGCGCGGGGCGCTCGACGGCCGCTGGCTCGAGTCGGAGCGCGGCAGTGTCGCGCTCGCCCGCGACGAGCTCTGGCTCGACGTCGAGGAGTTCCGCGAGCTGCTCGCGTCGTGCGAGACCCATGGCCACGGCTCATCCGAGGCCTGCGCGCGCTGCGTCGAGCCGCTCGGCGCTGCGATCGAGCTCTACCGCGACGGCTTCCTCGCCGGCTTCGGCCTGCGCGACTCGTTCGCCTTCGAGGACTGGCAGTCCCTGGAGGGGGGCACGCTGGAGCGCGAGTTCGCCGGCGCCCTCGACCGCCTCGCGCGCGCGCACGCGGCGGCCGGCGAGCTGGAGCGCGCGATCGCCTGCCTCGAGCGCCGGCTCGCGCTCGAGCCCCTGCACGAGCCGGCACACCGCGAGCTGATGCGCCTGCTCGCCTGGACCGGCAGGCGAGCGACCGCGCTCGACCACTACCGCGAGTGCGTCCGCCTGCTCGGCCGCGACCTCGGCGTGCGGCCGCTCGAGGAGACAACCGAGGTCTACCGGGCCATCAAGGAGGACCGCATCGGGCCCGCGCCGGGCGCCTCGCCGGCTCCGGTCGCGCCCCCCGCCCCCGTCGCGCCGGCGCCCGCCGCCGAGCCCGCCAGGGCCGGGCTGCCGCTGGTTGGCCGCGAGCACGAGCTGGAGCTGCTGCGGTCCGCCTGGCAGGGCGCGGGCCCGCGCGGCCACCTCGTGGCCGTGGAGGGCGAGGCCGGCGTCGGCAAGACGCGCCTGGTCGAGGAGCTCGCCGCCGAGGCCCGTTCCGCGGGGGGCGCCGTGATCAGCGCCCACTGCTACGAGGACGAGGGCGGCGTGGCCTACGGGCCGCTGGCGGAGGCGCTGCACGCATTGGCGGAGGACGACGTGCTCCGCGAGCGCCTCGAGCGCGTGCCGGACGGCGCGCTCGCCGAGGCCGCGCGGCTGGCTCCCGAGCTGGCCGAGGGACGGTCCGGGCTCCCGGCGCCGGCGCCGCTCGACAGCCCCGGCGCCCACTCGCGTTTCCTCGACGGCACCGCCGAGCTGATCGCCGCCCTCGGCGACGAGCGCGCGCCCGCCCTGCTTCTGGTGGACGACGTGCAGTGGGCCGACGAGGCGTCGCTGGACCTGCTGGGCTACCTGGCCCGCCGGCTCGCCGGCCGGGCACTTTGCGTGGTCGCGACCTGGCGCTCGGAGGAGGTCGGCTCCGACCACCGCGCGCGACGGCTGCTCGACGCGGCGGCGCGCGACGACGCCGCGTCCGCGATCGAGCTCGCCCGCCTGGAGCGGCCCGAGGTCGAGCGGCTGATCGAGTCGCTGCCCGCGGCGGCCGAGCTGCCCGCCGGCACCGCAGACGCCGTATGGACCGAGACCGAGGGCCTGCCGTTCTTCGTGGTCGAGTACCTGGAGTGGCTGTCCTCCGAGCAAGGCGGACGCGCGCCGCTTGAGGGTGCCCAGGGACTCGTGCGCTCGCGGCTGCAGAGCGTCAGCGAGACGGCGCGCCAGCTGCTCACAGCGGCCGCCGTGATCGGCCGCTCGTTCGACCCCGCCACGCTGCGCGAGGCAAGCGGGCGCAGCGACGAGGAGGTCGTGGACGGGTTGGAGGAGCTGATCGGCGCCGGGCTCGTGCGTGAGCCCGAGGCCGGCCCCGCCCTCGACTTCACCCACCATCGCCTGCGCGAGGCCGTGTACGAGCAGGCCGCGCTGGTGCGCCGCCGCCTGCTGCACCGGCGCGTCGCCGAGAGCCTCGTGGCCCAGGCGAGGACGAGCGCCGACCCGGGCGCGCTCGCGCCCGCGACGGCCCACCACTTCCAGGAGGCCGGCGAGGATCCCCGCGCGGCCGACTACTCGGAGCGCGCCGGCCACCACGCCGCATCGCTGTTCGCCAACGCCGAGGCGCTCGGGCACCTGCGCACAGCGCTCGGCCTGGGGCCGCGCGATCCGGCGGCCGTGCACGAGGCGATCGGCGATCTCGAGACGCTCACCGGCGACTACCGCTCGGCGCGCGACAGCTACGAGGCGGCTGCATCCACGGAGTCGGGCCCGCGGCTCGGCGCGATCGAGCAGAAGCTCGGGCGCCTGCACGAGCGGCGCGGCGACCTGACGCTGGCGGCCGGCCACTTCGAGGCCGCGCTGGAGTCGCTCGACGAGGCCGCGGGCGCCGAGGCGCGGGCCCACCTGCTCGCTGACATCAGCCTGAACGCCCGCCGCCGCGGAGAGGCGGACGCCTCGCAGAAGGCGGCCGAGGACGCAGCCCGGCTCGCCGAGGAGTGCGGAGACACCCGCGCGCGAGCGCGAGCGAGCAACGCGCTCGGAGTCCTGGCCCGCGACCGAGGCGCCGCGGACGAGGCGCTGGCCCACCACCAGGAGAGCCTGCGCCTGGCCAGGGAGGCGGACGACGCCACCGGCACCGTGGCCGCGCTCAACAACCTCGCGCTGACCCGCCGGGCCAGCGGTGAGCTGGACGCCGCGCTGGAGCTGACGGGCGAGGCGCTCGAGCGCTGCACCGCCCAGGGCGACCGACACCGCGAGGCCGCGCTGAACAGCAACCTCGCCGACCTGCTGCACGCCGCCGGCCGAGCCCCCGAGGCGCGCGAGCGCATGCGCGTGACTGCCGCCATCGTCGCGGAGCTGGGCGCCGACCCGGTGGCGGAGCCCGAGCTCTGGAAGCTCGTCGACTGGTAGGCCAGCCCACCAGACGGGATTGGCACTCTCACTGCTAGAGTGCCAGCGGCGGCACTCTCCCTATGGGAGTGCCAAGGTTTGACCAGATCTTCGGGACGGAGGTACCCCCCAATGAAGCTACAACCCCTCGGCGATCGACTGATCGTCAAGGCCATCGAGGAAGAGGAGACGACCGCCAGCGGCATCGTTCTCCCCGACACGGCCAAGGAGAAGCCGCAGCGCGGCAAGGTGCTCGCTGTAGGCGAAGGAAAGTGGGATGAGGACGGCGCGAAGCGCATCCCGCTCGACGTCGGCGAGGGCGACGAGGTCCTCTACTCCAAGTACGGCGGCACGGAGATCAACGTGGAGGGCGACGACCTGCTCGTGCTCCGCGAGTCTGACGTGCTCGCCAAGGTCGCCTAACCCAGAACACAGACGGAGGAACTGAACACATGGCTCACAAGGAGCTCAAGTACGACCAGGAGGCGCGAACGGCTCTCGAGTCGGGCGTCGACGCGGTCGCCAACGCGGTCAAGGTAACCCTTGGCCCGAAGGGCCGCTACGTGGTGCTCGACAAGAAGTTCGGCGCACCCACCATCACCAACGACGGCGTGACCATCGCTCGCGAGATCGAGGTCGAGGACCCGTTCCAGAACCAGGGCGCTCAGCTCGTGCGTGAGGTCGCCACCGCGACCAACGACGTCGCGGGCGACGGCACCACCACGGCCACCGTGCTCGCTCAGAAGATCGTGCACGACGGCCTGAAGAACGTGGCCGCCGGCGCCAACCCGCTCGG
>JBBQRG010000084.1:0-11634 GCA_038215095.1 Solirubrobacterales bacterium
GCAGGTGCTGGGCTCGATGGTGGTCGAGGCCCTGGTGCTCGGCGGCCTCGGCTCGCTGCTCGGCGTGCCCGGCGGCATCGCCGCGGCGGCGGGCATCAACGCGCTCTTCAAGTCGTTCGGCATCGACCTGCCCAACACCGGCATCGTCGTGCAGCCGCGGACGATCGTCGTGGCGTTGATCGTGGGCCTGGTCGTGACGATGCTCTCGGCGCTGCCGCCGGCCCTGCGGGCCACCCGGGTCAGCCCGATGGCCGCGCTTCGCGAGGCAGAGCTGCCGGAGAGCGGCGGCCGCGGCAAGCTGTTCACGGCCGCGGCGATCGGCCTGCTGGTGATCGGACTCGGAATGACGGTCGCCGGCCTCTTCGGCGGAGCCTCCTCGAACGCCGCGGCCGGCCTCATCGGTGGCGGCGCGGTGGTCACGCTCTTCGGCGTCTCGATGTTCAGTCCCCGCCTCGTCCGGCCGCTGGCCTCGTTCGCCGGCTGGCCGATCGAGCGCACGCGCGGCCTCGCCGGCCGACTCGCGCGCGAGAACGCCGTCCGCAAGCCCGGCCGCACCGCCGTCACCGCCGCCGCGCTGATGATCGGCGTGGGGGTGGTCGTGTTCATCTCCGTCTTCGCCGCCGGCTTCAGCGACTCCATCGCAAAGGCCGTGGACCGCAACTTCCAGGGCGACATCGTCTTGCGCAACACCGACGGCTTCTCGACCATCCCGGCCGGCACGGCGGTGGCGGCGGCGAAGACCCAAGGGGTGCAGTCCGTGTCGTCGGTCTCGAACTCCGCCGGCACGCTGCGCAAGCCCAAGAAGGAGAGCCTGTTCGTGTCTGCGGTTAACCCCCGCACCGTCGACCAGGTGCTCTCGCTGGAGTGGAAGAAGGGCCCGGCGTCCGCGATCTCGCACCTGACCGGCACGGACGCGGTGGTCAGCGACTCATGGGCTACCGGCCGCAAGATCAAGCCCGGCGACCGCATCGTGATCCGAACGCCGACCGAGCACACCGCCACCTACACGGTGCGCGCCACCTTCAAGAACAACGCCGGCCTGCTCGGCAACGTGGTGGTGAACGAGGCCTCGCTGCGCTCCCTGTTCGGGGTCAAGTCGCCCACCCAGACGTTCGTCAAGTTGCAGCCGGGAGCCAACGCGGCGGCGGTGCAGGCGGCGGTCAAGCGGCCCGTCAAGGCGGGCTTCCCGACGGTCGACGTGCTGAACCAGACCGAGTTGAAGGACAAGCAGAAGCAGCAGATCCAGCAGCTGGTGGGACTGCTCTACGCGCTGCTGGCGATGGCCGTGCTGGTGTCGCTGCTCGGCATCGTCACCACGCTGGCGCTGTCGATCCACGAGCGCACGCGCGAGCTGGGAATGCTGCGCGCGGTGGGCATGTCTCGACGCCAGGTACGGCGCATGGTGCGCTACGAGGCCGTGATCACGGCGCTGATCGGCGCCGTGCTCGGGATCGTGCTGGGCGTTGTGTTCGCCACGCTGATCTCGCGGCCGCTGGCCAAGGACGGCTTCACCCTGGCCTACCCGATAGGGACGCTCGTGATCATGCTCGTGCTCGCCGCGCTCGCCGGCGTGGTGGCCGCGATCGGGCCGGCCCGCCGTGCCGCCAAGCTGAACGTGCTCGAGGCGCTCGCCTACGAGTGAGTGGCATCCCCGTCAGCGGGGTCTCCGAGCTGGTGCTCGAGGTCGTCGACCTCGAGGCGGCCGAGCGCTTCTACGCGGGCGTGCTGGGGCTGCCGGTGGTGGAGCGCTGGCCGGACCGCGAGGCGATCTGGATGATGGCGGGCGAGCAGACCCGGATCGGGCTGTGGCGCCCGCAGGTGGGCCTGGCGGGCGGCCGCGGCGGCGTGCACGTGCACTACGCGATGAAGATCGAGGAGCGCGACTACGACGCCGCGCTGGAGCGGATCCGCTCGCACGGCCTGGAGGTCGAGGAGATCGCCTTCGAGGGCTCCGGCCGCGCGCTCTACGTGGACGACCCCGACGGCAACGTGGTCGAGCTGTGGACCTGGGACGTGGGGGAGCACCTGCGCGGCCGGTCCCAGGGCGAAGTTCGGGACTAAAGACCGGGCGCTTCGCTCCGATGGTCTGGGGACGCATGCGAGCCGCCGCCGTGCTCACCGCCCTCGCCGTGCTGGCCCTCGCGCCCGCGGCCCACGCCTCCACCGCCGCGGTGGACGGCGGCGTGCTGCGCGTGCTCGCCTCGCCGGGCGAGGCCAACGCGATCTTCGTGGGGGCGGCCGATCCATCGAGCGGCGCCTATCCGATCAACGACGGCGGCGCGCAGCTGAACGCCGGCGCCGGCTGCGCCCGCGACGAGGGCTCCGGCGCGATCAGCTGCCCCGCGGCCGGGGTGGGGAGCGTGGAGATCGACGCGGGCGATCTGAACGACACGGTCACCGTGAACGCCCCGCTGCCCACAACCGTGCGCGGCGGCCCGGGCGTGGACGGCCTCAGCTTCGCGCCCGCGCCGGCCTTCGGGCCCGTGCCGGGCGCCACCCTCGACGGCGGCGACGGCGGCGACTCCCTGCTCGGCGGTCCGGGCAACGACCTCCTGCTGAGCGGCGCCGGCGACGACTACGCCGCGGGCGGCGCGGGCAACGACACGATCGACGGCGGCACCGGGCGCGACAGGGTCGACGGCGGCGACGGCAGCGACCGCCTCACCGTGCGCGACAAGAAGGTCGACTCGATCCTCTGCGGCAACGGCAGGGACAGCGTCCGCGCCGAGGTGCTCGACACGCTCGACTACGCCTGCGAGCAGGTCGACTACGGCGCCTCCGGAAGGATCGGCCGCCTGCGCGCGATGACCGGGCACGGCCGCTTCGTGCGGGTGCCGGGCCAGGGCGGCGTGAGGGTCGACAGCCGCATCCTCCCCGACGTGCTCTACCTGATCAAGCGCTACAAGGTGCGCGTGCTGGCCGGCTACGCCACGAGCGGCCACAAGCCCAACGGCGAGCACCCGCTGGGCCTGGCCACCGACCTCGTGCCGGGCCCCGGCGGCAGCTGGAAGCTGGTGGGCCAGGCGGCCCGCTGGGCCGAGCCGCGCCAGAACCACCCGCGCCTGCCATTTCGCTGGGTTGGTTTCAACGGCGATTTCAACCACGGCGACCCACAGCACTGCAGGCCGTCCCGGGGCTGCCCGCCGCACCTGCACCTGTCCTGGTCGCACTCGAAGGGCAGGCCGCGCCACCCGGTGCGAACCGCCCTGGTCTTCGCCGTCCACTAGCCCTCGCGCGGCGCCAGGCTCGTGATGGCCGAGAAACCGGCCTAGATGTCACGGAACCCGGCCAGCTCGGGCAGCGGAGGCGGCTCGCCGTAGGATGAGCGGCTCGATGGCCGCCCGCGGACGCACCGCAGCCGACCTCGCCGAGGGCCTGCTCGCCGGCGACAAGCGCGCGCTCGCGCGCGCCATCACGCTGGTCGAGAACGACGATCCCGAGGGCTGGGCGCTCGTGCGCGAGGTCTATCCGAAGACGGGCCACGCGGCCGTGGTTGGATTCACCGGGCCGCCCGGGGTCGGCAAGTCCACGCTGATCGGCAAGCTCGTGGAGCTGGCGCGCGCCCGCGACCGCGAGGTGGCCGTGCTCTCGATCGACCCCAGCTCGCCGTTCACAAAGGGCGCGCTGCTCGGCGACCGCATCCGGCTGGCCGACCACTTCCTCGACCCCGGCGTGTTCATCCGCTCGATGGCCACGCGCGGCTCGCTGGGCGGCCTGTCCGAGGCCACGCTCCAGGCCGCGCTGCTGATGGACGCGAGCGGCAAGGACGACGTCTTCCTCGAGACGGTCGGCGTGGGGCAGGCCGAGGTGGACATCATCGACCACGCCGACACGATCGTGCTGGTGTTGATGCCGGGCTCCGGCGACTCGATCCAGGCGCTCAAGGCGGGCGTGATGGAGATCCCCGACGTGATCGTGGTGAACAAGTCCGACCACCCGCTCACCGACACGATGGTGCGCGAGATCCGCGGCGTGCTGTCGCTGGGCGACCAGCACGGCTGGCGCGTGCCGATCGTGAAGACCGAGGCGTCGCGCGCGGAGGGCGTCGAGGAGCTCACCGAGAAGATCGCCGAGCACCGCGAGTTCATCGAGAAGGAGGGCACGCTGGTCGAGCGCCGGCGGCGCAACCTGATGAACGAGGTGCTCGCGCTGGCGACCGCGCGCCTGCGCCGCAAGCTCGAGGCGTCGGTGCGCGAGGACGAGTCCGTGCAGGAGCTGCTCGACGAGGTGATCGCCCGGCGCCTGGACCCCGCCAGCGCGGCCGCGAAGCTGCTGGAGCGCGAGCTCTAGAGTGCTGGCATGGGCCTGCTCGTCTACCTCATAGCGCTCGCGGTCAGCGGCCTGTTCGTGGGCGGCTTGGCGCGCCTCGCGCTGCCGGGCCGCGACCCGATGGGCATCCTCGCCACGATCGGCGTGGGCCTCCTGGGCTCGTTCATCGCCGGGCTCGTCACGATGGCGATCTGGGGTCGCAACTTCGGGGGCATCACGCTGTCGATCCTGTTCGCGACGGTGATCGTCTACTTGATCCGGCGCTCGCGTGGCGGCACGCTCACGCGGCCCGCGCCGGACGACCGCTACCAGCGCCAGGACCAGCGCGGTCTCTGGCGGTAGGCTGCGCGCCGATGGCGGTGGCGGCCGGCAAACCTGCTCAAGACCGCTTCGCGCGCGCGAAGCCGTCGCGGGCCTACCGGCTGCAGGATCACGAGCCCGTGCCGGACGCGATCCGGCGAATCGCGCTAGGCCGCATCGACCACGCGCTCGAGCAGCTGCGCGGCAACGCCGACTCGAACCCCGAGGAAGCCGTGCACGAGGCGCGCAAGGACATGAAGAGGCTGCGTGGGCTGGTGCGGCTGGTGCGCGGCGAGCTCGGCGAGAAGGCCTACAAGCGCGAGAACGCCGCCTTCCGCGACATCGGCCGCCTGCTGTCGGGCGTGCGCGACGCCGACGTGATGGTGGCCACGGTCGACCAGCTCGCCGAGCGCTATCCGAAGCAGCTGCCGCCGGACACCTCCGGCGGGCTGCGCCAGGCGCTCGAGGCGCGCAAGCCCGACGACGACCGCTCGGCGGCCGCGCGCCAGGCCGTTGAGATGCTCGAGCAGGCGTGGGACCGGGTGGACGAGTGGCCGCTCGAGCAGGACAGCTTCGACGCGCTAGAGGACGGCCTGCGCCAGGTCTATGCGCGCGGCCGCAGGGCGTTCCGGGCCGCGAAGAAGGACCCCTCGGCGGAGAGCCTGCACGAGTGGCGCAAGCGCGCGAAGGACCTCTGGTATCACCATCAGTTGCTGCAGTGCTCGTGGCCGGAGGCGATCGACCCGCTCGCCGACCAGGCCCACGAGCTGTCGGACCACCTCGGCGACGACCACGACCTCGCGGTCCTGGCGGAGTGGGCGAAGGAGCACGCGGCAGCGGCCGGCGGGCTGTACGCGCTGCAGGAGCTGAACGACGTGATCGAGCTGCGGCGAGGCGAGCTGCAGGTGCAGGCCTTCGTACTGGGCGAGCGGCTCTACGCCGAGCGGCCGGGGGCGTTCAGGCGGCGCTTCCGCGGCTACTGGCGCAGCTGGCGCACAGTCCCCTCAGCACAAGCTCAGCCCCGTCCGGCCTGAAGCCGCGCCGGCGGGCGGCGCGAAGCACCGGGGCCGTGTCCACCGGCGTGTCGAGGTCCTCGACCCTGCCGCAGCGCCGGCACTGAAGGTGGTGGTGCGCGTGGGTGCGCGGGTCGTAGAGCACGGGCCCGCCGCTCGTGGGCACGCGGTGCACGATCCCGAGCTCTTCGAACAGCTCGAGGGTCGCGTAGACGGTGGGGAGGGATGCGTTCGGCAGGTGCTTGGAGACCTCGCCCAGCAGCTCCTCCGCCGTCACGTGGCGATCGAGCTCCCGGAGCGCGCGGTGCATCAGGAGGCGCTGCGGCGTCACGCGCAGGCCGCGCTCGTGCAGATCGCGCTCCAGGCGGGTGTCGAGGGCGTCCAAAGTCATTAGGCGACCCTTATTCTAACTCGTTTGCGATAATAAGTGGTGCACATGAAGCCCGTGGGCGACATCATCACCGAGTTCCGCGCCACCGACGAGCGAACGGCGGTGCTGCAGTACGTCCAGCCAGGCCTGATCGGCCTGATCGACGGCACCATCTCCACGCTCGCGCCGATCTTCGCCGCGGCCTACCTGTCGGGCTCCCACGCCGCGCTGCTGGTGGGCCTCGCTGCGGCGCTGGGCGCGGCCATCAGCATGGGCCTGTCCGAGGGGCTCTCCGACGACGGCTCGCTCACCGGTCGCGGGACGAGCCTCGTGCGCGGGCTCATCACGGGCTTTGCCACCTTCGCCGGCGGGACGATGCACGCGCTCCCGTTCCTGATCAGCGACGTCAGCCAGGCGCTGAAGCTCGCCTACGTGGTGGTCGCCATCGAGCTGATGACCATCGCCGTCATCCGCAAGCGCTTCCTCGACGTGCCGCTCGCCAGGTCGCTGATCCAGGTCACGCTTGGCGGCGCGGTGGTGGCCGCCGTGGGGGTGATCATCGGCAGCTCCTAGCCGCGGTCGGCGGCGTGGCACGAGGCCGCGTCGCCGCACGCCTCGAAGCGCGCGACCAGCGCCCGCAGCGCGGCGCGGCGCTTGGCGGAGAGCTTGCCGGCCACGTTGTGGCGCTCGAGCGGGTCCTTCTTGAGGTTGTAGTACTCGGAGCGGTACTTCGAGTCGTCGTACTGGACCCATAGCGAGTTGCGGAAGCGCAGCGCCTTGTAGCTCGGCGGGTTGCCGTGGCGCGGGGTGGCGGCGTCGGGATCCGACGGGTTCGTGTTGGGGCCGTGGTGCTCGATCAGCGTGACCTTGCGCCAGGTGCGCACGCGGTCGCCGCGCAGGAAGCCCGCCAGGCTGCGGCCCTCGACGTTCGCGCCGACCGGCGCGCCGGCCAGCCGCTGGAAGGTCGGGCGCAGGTCGGTGTTCGCCACGATCGACTGAACCGACCTGCCGCGCGGCACGCCGGGCCCCACGACTACGAGCGGCACGTGGATGTCGTGGTCCCAGGCGGTCTGCTTTCCGGACAGCAGGCGGCGGTCGCCCATGTGGTAGCCGTTGTCGGAGCTGAACACGATGTAGGTGTTCTTCACGACGTGCAGGCGACGCAGCTCGGCGCGGATGTCGCCGATCATCTTGTCCACGGCCTGCACGGCCTGGGCGCGCTTGCGGAAGCTCTGGTCGAGGTTGGCGATTTCCGGCTTGGTCAGCCCCTGTGTGCTCAGCCAGGCCGGGCGCGGCTTGGCCTGGGGGCGGTTGAAAAGCTTGGTGCGCGGCACGTGCGCGTTGGGGAAGCGGTTGGCGTCGCGCGGGGCCGGCGTGTACGGGGCGTGGGGGGCGAAGGTGGCCAATTCCAGCATGAACGGGTGGCCGCGCTTGACTGACGCGCCGATGAAGTCGCGGCCGCGGCGCGAGATCACGTCGGTCAGGTAGTCCTGCGGCGTGTTGCCGTAGTGCACCACCTGCGGCTGGCCGCCGACCGTCTTCTGCAGCAGGTTGTAGTTGAAGTTCGGGTAGCCGTTGCCGGCCACCGACCAGGCCGACCAGCCCGGCGGCACGTAGCGCGGCGCGCCGTCCACCATGCCGCGCGGCGTGTAGCCGTTCAGGTACTTGCCCATCATCGCCGTGTCGTAGTTGCGGGCCTGAAGGCTGGTGGCGAAGGTGTCCTTCTCGTCGTTCTGGTGGAACACGTGGAAGCCGCCGTCGGGCCCCATGTTGGTGATCACGCCCGTGCTGTGCGGGTAGCGGCCGCTGAAGATCGTGGAGCGCGACGGGCAGCACAGCGAGTCGGTCACGAAGTAGCGCTTGAAGGTGGTGCCGCGCTTCTGCATCGCCTGCACCTGCTTCATATACGGCACCAGGTTGCGCGACAGGTCGTCGGTGAGCACGAACACGAAGTTCGGGGGAGGCGGGCTGGCGGCGGGCGCGGAGCCGGAGGGTCCGCCACCGCCAGCGAGAGCGATCGCGACGAGTCCGACCAACGCGCTGACCGCCACCAGGTAACGCCTTCCTCCCATGCGCCCCAGAACCCGAGTCGCGGCGAGAAGGTGCGGTGCTACGCGTACGAGCGGCGCAGCTCGCGCGCGAAGAGCACCGCGAGCGCCGCGGCGATCGCGCCCGCCAGCCAGAACGGCCACTCACTGGTGCCGTTGAACGCCGGCAGCACGCGCGTGAGCGGGCCGAACGGGGCCTCGGGCAGGTCGGCCACGAGCGAGCCGCCGCCGACGCGGGCGTGCAGGTAGAGCCAGAGCGTGGCGCCCAGCGTGAGCGCCATCAGGGCGAGGCCGGCGCGCGGCGCGTGGCGAAAGCCCCAGGCCGTCAGCGGGATGGCAAGCGGCAGCGCGGCCAGCAGCTGCCGGCCCGGGAACCAGAAGCCGAACATCGTGGGCGCGCCGAACACCGCCACCAGCAGCTGGGCCGCCAGCACAGCCGCGCACAGACCCGCCGTCAGCTCGATGTCGCGCACGCCGGGCATCGCCCGCGCCAGCCGGTCGCGCCGCGAGCGCCACAGCCACCACAGCCCGGCGAAGGCAAGCGCCAGCACGGGCGCCCAGCGCAGCAGGCCGTAGCCGCGGTCGATGAACAGGGCCACGGCGCGGTAGGCCCGGTCGAGGTAGCCGCCGGGGAACGTGGCGCCTGTCGGGCTCCCGGGCTCCGCGGCGTACGGGGTCAGGCCGCCGTAGATGCCCTCGCTGATCGCCACGAACAAGGTCACGCTGAAGAGGGAGAGCTCGACCACGCCGATGGCGAGCGTGCGCCGCCGCGCCCGCCACAGCCCGCGAGCGCCCAGGGCGCCCACCACGAGACCGGCGAGCACGAACTTCGTGTCCAGCCAGGGAAGTGCGCCGAGCAGGCCGAAGCAGGCGAACGCCGCCCTCCGCGACGGCTGCGCGTCGAGCTTCAGGGCCAGAAGCGCGGCGGCGGCGAGCATCGCCCCGGCCGTCAGGTCGGGATAGACCGCCGTCCCGTAGGCGAGGAACGGCGGCGACAGACCCACCGCGGCCGCCGCGCCGAGAGCCCAGGGGTCGGGCACGACCCTGAGCGCCAGCCGGTAGGCGAACACCACCCCGAGCGCCGCGATCGCCGCGAGAAACAGCTCGACCCCCTTGGCGCCGCCAATCGCGAAGGCCGGGGCGATCAGCAGCGGAAAGCCGACGCCGTGCGGCTCGTTCAGCCGCCCCTTCGTGAGCCGCCCATGCTTTGCAAGCGTCCGGGGGTAGAAGTCGCGATAGGCCTGAGTGGCGAACTCGTCCCGTACGTCCACGTCGCCGTCATCCACGATCGACTTCGCCGCGAGCAGGTAGTGAGGCTCGTTCCCGGCATAGTCGGAGTTGCCGAACGCGTGGAGACCGAGCGTGGATGCGTAGGCGGCGAACAGCAGCAGCCAGAGGGCGGCGGCGCGGCGCATGAGCGGGTGAGAGTGCCAGAGTTCCGGCGTGGCCTACGACGAACAGCTCGCGAAGCGGATCCGCGGCGTCCTCGCCTCGCGCGACGACGTCGACGAGCGCAAGATGTTCGGCGGCATCGCCTTTCTCCTCAGCGGCAACATGTGCGTGGGCGTTCGCGGCGACCAGCTGATGGTCCGCGTCGAGCCCGAGGCCACCGACGAGCTGATCGCGTCCGAGGCGGGCACGGACCTGATGTCGATGGGCGAGCGCATGATGAAGGGCTGGCTCGGCGTCTCGCACGACGCGGTCGCCGAGGACGCCGACCTCGAGCGCTGGGTCAGGCGCGGCGAGGAGTTCGCCTCGAGCCTGCCGCCGAAGTAGCGCAGCCGTGCCGGCGATCGTCTGCCTGCACGGCCTCGGGCGGTCCGTGCACGACTGGGACGGCGTCCGCGATGGCCTGGCGCGCTACGGGGACGTGCGGGCGATCGAACTTCCTGCCGAGCTACCCGCGCCGGCGGTCCTGATCGGCCATTCGATGGCTGGGGTGGGAACGCTGCGTCGCGCGGCTGCCGACCCCGACCGGGTCGTTGGCGTGATCCTCACCGGCAGCTTCTTCCCACCCGCTCGCAACGGTCGCAGCACCGCGGCCGCGCTGCGCGACTACGGCTCCCACCGGATCGCGGTCGCGCGCGAGCTGGCGGCCAGGCCCGGGCGGCCGCGGCCAAGCGGCTCCGGCGCCCGCGGACTGGGCTCACTGGCGCGGCTTGGCCTACGCCCCTCGGCCTTCCACGCGATCGCGAGCCAGGTCCGCGCGCCCGTGCTCGTGGTGCACGCCCGCGACGACCACTACGTGCCGATCGACTTTGCGCTGGCCGCCGCGGCGCGCCACCCGGCCTGGCAGGTCAGCCTGCTCGACACGGGCGGCCACAACGCTCACGTCGACCGCCCGGACGACTGGCTGGCCGCTACCGGTCCGTGGCTCGAGGCCCTGCTCGCGCCCTAGCTCGAAGGGGCCGGCGGGGTGCTGAGCTTCGCGATGTATAGCGGCATCGAGGCCGGAACGCGCTCGCTGCCGCCGTGGAGCTTCAGGGGCCCGACGATCCAGGACTCGTCGTCCCCCGTCACGGTCTTGCCGAAGGCTGCGTAGACGAAGTCGCGCAGGTCGTTCTCGTTGCGCTTGCGCTTGTCCTCGTTGATGCGCTTGTTGAGCAGCTCGTGGATGCAGAGCACGGCCTGGTCGGCTCCGGCGTCCACGGCCGCGGCAGTGGTGCCCGCCACGGCGCTGAAGAGCTGCCAGCGCAGCTCGAGCCGGCGCGGGTCGGCGCCCGCCTCCCAGCCGGCGATCGCGTGCGTCAGCCCCTGCATGCGGTCGAGCACGTTGGTGTGCTCGTTCTTGCCGATCTTGCGCCGGGCCGCGCTGCGGTGCTCGCCCAGCTTCTGCCCGAAGCCCTCGTCGCTCTTGCCCTCGATGCTCACCACGGTCGTGCCGCCGGCGGCCTCGCCGATCAGCAGCAGGTCGTGGCTGTAGTTGCCCTGGAACGCGTCGAAGCTCGTCTGCGCGCCGGCCACGCCGCGCTTGACCTCGAAGCCGGCCGTGCCGGTCACCTCGTCGAGCAGCAGGCGCAGCGCCTCGAGCCCGTGGTCGCTGGTCCACGAGCGGGCCAGGCCGGCCTTCGTCCGCTTGCCCCAGCCTCTGGCGCTGCGGATCTCCTTGCCGCTGCGGCTCTTGAGGTCGAAGGGGGGTGCCATCGCGGGGCGCATTTCAGCAGTTCCGGAGACGCGTGGTCCGGGAGGCTTCTAGCCGCCGCGCTTCAAAGCGCTTTTCACCTCATCGACCACTGCCTGAAGCCGGGGCGTGGCCGCCTCCTCGGCAATCTGCACACGGTCCGGCCCAAGGTGGTCGGCAAGTTCGATCTGGTACTTCCCCCACTGTTCCATCGCAAGCTCAGCCTGCTCCAGCCATCGATCCATCCACTGCTTGAACTCATCGATCCGGGCGTCGTCGCTGGATAGACCTTTCGCCGCCTCGATGAGGACAACCGGTACGTCCTCTGGGGCTTTCACGGGCCACCCCTCAGCAGCCGAGCTGGCGGGCGATCACCATCTGCTGCACCTCGTCGGTGCCCTCGCCGATGGTGAGGATCTTCGCGTCGCGATAGAAGCGGCAGACCGGATATTCCTCGATGTACCCGTAGCCGCCGTGGATCTGAACCGCTTCCTCTGAGGCCCGCACGGCGAG
>JBBQRG010000085.1:0-11421 GCA_038215095.1 Solirubrobacterales bacterium
CGCGCTGGGCGCCCTCCACCATCGACCAGGTGTCGTCCACCTGCCCGCGGTCGGCCACGATCCCGAAGTCGATGTGGTCGCGGTAGCTCAGCACGGTGATGTTCAGGCCGACGCCGTCGAGTACGGCGCTCACCGGGTAGTTCGCCTGCAGCTGCGCGCCGGCGCAGTAGAGCGGCTCGCGCGGGCCGGGGACGTTCGAGATCACCAGGTTGATCGGGGGCCTCGTGCGGCCGAGGATCCCAATCGTCGTGCGCGCGGCCAGGGCGGCCACCGCCGGCGGGATGAAGGCGGTCGCGTCCGTGAGCAGGCTGGCGGGCACCGCGTTGTGGCGCCCCTTGGCGCTCTCCATCAGCTCGTGGCAGCGCATCACGCGCCGCAGCGGGTCGGGCTCGTTGGTCGGGATCGGCACCACCATCACCGAGATGCGGTTGCCGTAGGAGCCCGCGTCCTCCTCGCCTCGCACCGACACCGGCACCATTGCCACCAGCGGCTCCTCGGGCAGCGCGTCGCGCTCGAGCAGCCAGTCGCGCACCGTGCTGGTGGACAGCGCCACGACGATGTCGTTCACGGTCACGCCCAGCTCGTTCTTGATCGCCTTGACGCGGTCGAGCGACACCTGGCCGAAGGAGAAGCGGCGGTGGGCTGAGATGCGGCCGTTGAAGGGCGTGCGCGGCGCGCGCGCCGAGGTCACCTCGAGGATGCCGCCGTCGTCCTCGGAGGTCAGCGCCTGGCGCACGTGCGACAGCCCCTTCGAGAGGGCGGGAACGGCGGGGAAGGCGTTGGCCCCCGGCAGCTCGGTCAGGTTGGGCAGCGCGCTCGGCAGCGAGCGCAGCGCGCGCAGCGGCTGGCCCGGCAGCCCCAGCAGGCCGCGGCCGAGCATCTCGAGCTCGCCCGGGACGCGCTCGCCGGCCGGCCCGGCGGGTGCCTCCTCGATCTCGCGCCCCTCGGGCCTGTCGTCGAGGAGCAGCATGAGGATCTCGTTGCCCGACACCCCGTCTACAAGCGAGTGGTGCACCTTGCTGAGCAGCGCCACGCGGCCGCCCTCGAGCCCGTGGATCAGGTAGAGCTCCCAGAGCGGGCGGCTGCGGTCGAGCGGGCGCGCGAAGATGCGCGCCACGGTCTCGGCGGCCTGGCGGTCGTCGCCCGGTGGCGGCACGGCCGAGTCGCGGATGTGGAAGTCGAGGTCGAAGTCCGGGTCGTCCACCCAGTAGGGCAGGTCCAGGCCGAAGGGCACCTGCTGGAGGCGCCAGCGAAACGGCGGCAGCAGGTGCAGGCGCTCACCGACGGTACGGCAGATGTCCTTCAGCTCCAGCTTTCCGCCGGGCGCCGTGGACGGGTCGTAGACCGCGAAGCCGCCCACGTGGCCGTAGGTGCGCGGCGTCTCGATGGCGAGGAACTGGGCGTCCAGCGTGGAGAGCTGCCTCACGCCCTCTATCTCCCCCGATTCGTCCCTAAGGGAACCCCGGGAAAGACTGGGGTCCGGTTAGGGGGTCCCCCTCGATGGCGGGAGGCCCGCCAGGGCCGATGCTCGTCCCATGCTCAACGGCCCCCAAGGAGGACCTTCTATGACGACCAAGCACTTCACGCTTGCCGTGGTCTGTGCGGCCACGGCCATGCTCATGCTCGACATCGCCGTGGTGAACACCGCCCTGTCGCGGATCGCCGAGGATCTGAAGACGGATCTCAACGGCCTGCAGTGGATCGTCGACGCATACACGCTCGCCCTGCCCAGCACCGTGCTGACCGCCGGCGCGCTCGCCGACCGGCTCGGCCGGCGCCGCGTGTTCGCCGTCGGCCTCGCGCTGTTCACGGCCGCTTCCGCGGTCTGCGCCATGTCGGGGAACATCGACATGCTGGTCGCCTCCCGCGCGGTGCAGGGCATCGGCGGCGCGATCCTGTTCGCCGTCTCGCTCGCACTGCTGGCCAACGCCTTCCCGGGCGAGCGCGAGCGCGCGGGCGCCCTCGCGGCCTACGGCGCCACGATCGCCGGCTCGTTCGCGATCGGCCCGGCCGTGGGCGGCGCGCTGACGAGCGGCCTCGACTGGCAGTGGATCTTCCTGATCAACGTGCCGATCGGACTTGCCTGCCTTGGCATCGCCCTGACTCGCGTCGAGGAGTCGCGCGACCCGGCGGCCCGCCGCATCGACTGGGCCGGCCAGGGCACGCTCGCCGCCGGACTGTTCCTGCTGGTGCTGGCCCTGCTGCGCGGCAACGACCAGGGCTGGACCAGCGCGGCGATCATCACCGAGCTCGGCGCGGCCGTCGCGCTGCTGGCGGCCTTCGTAGCCGTCGAGCGCAAGGTGCGCGAGCCGATGCTCCCGCTCGGACTGTTCCGCGTGCCCGCGTTCACCGGGGCCCAGCTGGCGGCCTTCGCCATCTCGGGCTCGTTCTTCGCGGTCTTCCTGTACGCGACGCTCTACCTGCAGCAGATCCTCGGGCTGTCGGCCATCGAGGCCGGGCTCGTCTACGTGCCCGGCACGGTCGTCATGTTTGGCGTCTCGGCCGCCACCGCCAACCTGTCGGAGAAGGTGCACCCCGGCGTGCTTGTCTCCGGCGGCCTGGCGCTCGTCTCCGCAGGTTTGATCCTGATGTCCGTCATGACCGGCGTCGACTCGAGCTGGACCGCCGTGCTCCCGGGCACGATCCTCGCGATGATCGGCACCGGCCTGTTCAACCCGGCCGTGATCGCGGTGGCGCTTGGCGCCTCGCCGGCCGATCAGAGCGGCCTGGCGGCTGGCCGGTGCGGGGCTCGCCGGCCTCGGCGCGGTCGCGGCCGCGCTGCTCATCGCCGGCAGGCGGGCCCCCGCGGCCGCCGTCGCACCGGTCCTCGCGACCGAGGGCTGCTAAGCCGGAAACGTCATCTCGCTGGCGCCCGAGGCTGCTTCGGCCCCGGGCGCCGGCTGCGATGATGGGTCGGTGAGCACGACGACGGACGTGCCCCACCTGGGGCCGCCCCCCGAGGAGCAGGGCAGCCCCGAGGGGCCGAAGGGCCCGGAGCGCGTCGTGAGCTTTCGCCCGCGCGCGATCCTGGTGGCCGTCGGCGTGGTGCTCGCCGTGGCCGCGGCCGTGGCCTTCATCTTCATGGCCCAGGCGGGCCTCACGCTGATCGCGATCTCGCTCTTCCTCGCGCTCGCGCTGAACCCGGCCGTGGAGTACTTCCAGGGCCGGGGCATGGGGCGCGGCGCCGCGGTCGGATCCGTCTACTTCGTCGCCGTCGCCGTCTTCGCCCTGCTCGGGCTCGTTTTCGTGCCGCCCCTGGTGAAGCAGGTCGGCAACTTCATCGACGCCACGCCGGGGCTCGTTGCCGACCTCACCCGCGGGCACGGGGCGCTCGGCTTCCTCGAGACCAAGTACCACGTGGTCGAGCACGTGCGCAAAGCCACCGCGGGCAAGGGCGGCGACAGCCTGACCGCGGGCGCGGCCCCGGCGCTGAGCGTGGTGAAGGGCGTGGCGACCACCCTGCTCGGCGTGGTGATCATCGCCTTCCTGACGCTGTTCATGCTGCTCGAGGGGCCCGAGTGGCGCGAGCGCACGGTGGAGCTCGTGCCGGAGCGCCAGCGCGCGCCGGCGGAGCGCGTGGGGGCGGGCATCTACCGCTCGGTGGGCGGCTTCGTGACCGGCAACCTTCTTGCGAGCCTGCTGGCCGGTGTCGTGGCAACGGTGATCATGCTCGCCACCGGCGTGCCCTACGCGATACCGCTCGGGCTATTCGTCGCGATCATCGAGCTTGTGCCGTTCATCGGTCCCCTGGTGGCCACGGTGCTCGTGACCTCCGTCGCCCTGACCCAGAGCCCGCTCACCGCGGTCATCGCCTTCGGGCTGCTGATCACCTACCACGCGATCGAGGGCCACAGCGTGCGGCCGATGATCTACGGGCGGGCGCTGCAGCTGTCACCGCTGGCCGTGCTGATCGCCATCCTGCTGGGCACCGAGATAGCCGGCATCCTCGGCGCGCTCGCCGCGATCCCGGTGGCGGGCTCGATCCAGGTGATCGCCGGTGAGGTGCTCGAGCGCCGCCGCGAGCAGGTCCTCGGCGGTTAGGGCGCGCCGAAGCGGTTCGCGTTCGCCCGCACGTTCGCGACGTAGTGCTGGGTCTCCGGCAGCAGGCCGCGCTCGCGCACCGAGTTCGGCCCCTGGTAGTAGGCGCCGATGGCGGCGTCCTCGCTGCCCATCGTGCGCTCGAGATAGTGCAGGTACATCACGCCCGCGTTCACGTTGTCCTGGGTCGAGTACGGGTTGAGCTGGTAGGAGGCCAGGTTCGACTGGATGAAGTCCCAGGTGCCGGGCATGATCTGCATCACGCCGCGCGCGCCGGCCGAGGAGACCACCGAGTTGTTGAAGCCGCTCTCCTGGTAGGCCACGCCGGTCGCCACGGACGGCGAGGCGGAGTGCTGGGCGGCCGCCGAGCCGACCTGCGACGAGCTGGTGCTCTGGCCCGTGGCCGCCGGCGCGGCGGGGCTCGCCTGGCCCGCTGCCGGGATCATGATCGTGCTGCCGAGCACGACCTGCGCATCCGGCGAGAGGCCGTTGTAGGCGGCCAGAGAGCTGGTGGTGAAGTTGTTGGCCGCCGCGATCGACCACAGCGTCTCCCCGGCTACGACCGTGTGAGGCACGGCGGCCGCGGCAGGACCCGCCCCCGCCAGGACGAACAACACGGACAGCACTGCAGCGACAAGACGAGCACGCACGACGATTCCCCTTTTCCCGTTTCCCGTAGCGGGCTCGCTTCGCCGAAGTGCGCGGCCATCCTTGAAGGCGCGCACTGTTACGTACCCTGAAAGCCGTCTTGCAGGGAGGCTCAGCGCAGGCGCTGCACGGCGGCGGTCACCGTCTCGCCCACCGCGTCGAGGCTGCGCGGCGAGAGCTTGTCGAGCCGGTCGGAGACGTCGTGGCCCGGATAGGACCAGTCGATCAGGTCCACGGCCGGGACGCCGGAGCGCAGGAACGGGCTGTGGTCGTCAGTGAGCGCGGGGCCAATGGTGGGCGGGAACACGCTGGACGCGCCCACGGTCTTGGCCGCCGCGCGCACCCGGCTCCAGAGGGCCGGGCTGGAGCTGCCCTCGCGCGGCAGTCGCAGGCCCTTGTTGCCCACGTAGTCGAGCAGCAGCATCGCGATGGTGCGGTGGGGATTGGCGGCGACGTAGGCGTGCGAGCCGCGCAGTCCCGAGTTGTAGAAGTCGGTGCTCTCCTCGGGCAGGCCCCGCGCCGGCTCCTCGCCGTCGAACAGCACGAAGCGCACCTCGCGCGCCCCGGGCGGCGGCTTCATCCGCGCGAGCGCGCGCGCCACCTCGATCACGACGGCGCTGCCGGCCGCGCCGTTGTTCGCGCCCACGAACCCGCGCGGAGCGGCCAGCGTGTCGTAGTGCGCGCCCACCACGATGCCCGGCCGGCGGCCCGGCAGACTGCCCACCACGTTGCGCAACCCCGGCTCGTGCGGCACGGGCTCGAAGTACCCGCCGGGCAGCAGCGGGCGCAGCCGCACCGCGAGACGGCGAAGGCGCGCCGAGCCCGCCGGGCGCTGGCCGTAGGCGAGCTGCTGGCGCACCAGCCTCCACGCACGCGCGGAGTCGAACTGATCCACGCGCGCGTGGGCCGGTTCGCCGGTCGTCGGCCGGCCGGCTGCGCCGCAGCCCGCCACGAGAGCGCACAGCACACACCCCAGGGTGAGTCCCGCGCGCCCCATGGGCGCTCAGACTAGGGGCGGATGAACTCGTCCGGGTCGGGGCCGATCCGGTCGCCGGCGTCGAGCTGCTCGATCTCGGACATCTCGTCGTCGGAGAGGTGGAAGTCGAAGACGTCGAAGTTCTCGTCGATCCGCTCCGGCGTGACCGACTTCGGGATCACGACGTTGCCGAGCTGCAGGTGCCAGCGGATCACGACCTGGCCGGTGGTCTTGCCGTGCGCCTCGGCCAGCCGCTCGATCACCGGGTCGTCCAGCACCGCGCCCTGGGCCAGCGGGCTCCAGGCCTCGGTGACCACTCCGAGCTCCTCGTGCTCGCGCCGCAAGCCCGTCTGCTGGAAGCGCGGGTGCAGCTCGACCTGGTTCACGCTCGGCGTGACCCCGGTCTCGTGCACCAGGCGGCGCAGGTGGTTCGGCTGGAAGTTCGACACGCCGATCGAGCGCACGAGCCCGTCGGACTGCAGGTCGATGAACGCCTTCCAGGTGTCCACGTACTTGTCCTGTGCCGGCACCGGCCAGTGGATCAGGTAGAGGTCGAGGAAGTCCAGCTCGAGCCGGTCGAGGCTCGTGCGGAAGGCCTTCTTTGCCTGTTCGTAGCCGTGGTCGTTGTTGAAGCACTTGGTGGTGATGAACACCTCGTCGCGAGCCAGCCCCGATGCCTTGACGGCCTGCCCGACCTCCCCCTCGTTCTGGTAGGCGGCCGCCGTGTCGATGTGGCGGTAGCCGGCCTGGAACGCGCGCGTCACAACCTCGGCCGTGTCGTCAGGCGGAACCTGGAATACGCCGAAGCCGAGCTGCGGAATCTCGACGCCGTCGCTGAGGGTGATCTGGGGGACTGTGTCGGTTGGAGATGTCATTACTGAGCCTTTCCCGCTGATCGCTAAGTTCGAACCATGGAGGTCGAGATCTGGTCGGATATCGCCTGTCCGTGGTGCTACGTGGGCAAGCGGCGCTTCGAGGCGGCGCTGGCCGGCTTCCCGCAGCGCGACGAGGTGAACGTGACCTGGCGCAGCTTCGAGCTCGACCCCGAGGCGCCGCGCGAGCGCACCGGCGACCGCGCCGAGCACCTGGCGCAGAAGTACGGCGTGACGCGCGAGCGGGCGCTCGAGATGCAGCAGTCGATGACGGAGGCGGCCGCCGGCGACGGCCTCGAGCTGCGCTTCGACATCGCCCGCGCCGGCAACACCTTCGACGCCCACCGGCTGGTTCACCTGGCGGCGGCCCACGACCGGCAGGACGCGATGAAGGAGCGTCTGATGAGCGCGTACCTCACCGAGGGCAAGGCGATCGGCGACCCCGAGGTGCTGCAGCCACTGGGAGTCGAGGTGGGGCTGCCGGAGGACGAGGTGCGCGAGCTCCTGGCCACCGAGTGCTTCGCCGAAGAGGTGCGCGAGGACGAGCGAACGGCGATGTCGCTAGGCATCCAGGCCGTGCCCTTCTTCGTGGTCGACCGCAAGGTCGGCGCCGCCGGAGCCCACCCCCCGGAGATCCTGCGCCAGCTGCTCGAGCGCGCCTAGCTCGGCTTGCGCTCGTGGAAGTGCGGCAGCCCGTCGTCGGGCAGCGGCTCCCAGGTGGCGGCATAGGCCACGAACTGGTGGCCGCTCGGCCGCACGCCGGGATCGCCGTCGACCACGCCGATGCGCACGAGCGCCATCTCGCCTGTGTCGGCGTCGCGCGCGAAGAGCGCCGAGCCGCACTCCCCGCAGAAGACCTTCTCGTAGCCGCCGCCCGGAGCCCAGGCGCGCAGGTGCTCCTCGCCGGCGGTCAGGTGCAGCGATCCGGGGGCGAGCTTCGCCGAGGCCTGCGCGGCGCTGCCGGTCCGCCGCTGGCAGCGGGTGCAGTGGCAGTAGATCCCGTCCCCGAGCGGCTCGCTGATCTCGAACGTCACGGCGCCGCAGGCGCAGTGGCCAGTCAGTGGTTCGGCCATGGCCGCAGGGTACTCAGGACCAGGCGGCCCAGGCCACCAGCCGCTCGACGCTGGCGCTGCGGCTGGCAAGCACGCAGGTGTGGCCGCCCTCGCGCCAGGTCACCACGCGCGCTCCGCGCCGGCGCAGGATCGCGACGCGCAGCCCTTCGCGGGTGACCCAGCGCGCTCCGGAGGGCACGGGGAGCGGCCTGCCGTCCACGATCGTGTAGCCGATTCGCTTGGCGCCCAGCCCGTACACGACGGTGAGCGCGTGGCGGCCGCGCACCTCGTCGCTGCGCGCGCCGGCAGTGCGGTACGGGGTGCTGTAGCGGTAGTTGGGGAACTGCACGCCGCCGACCTCGGCCCGCAGGAAGCGCTCGTCGCCGCGGTCGCTCGGCGGGGCCGCCTGGGTCGGCGCGCGCAGCGCCAGGCCGGCGACGTCCGCCAGCGTCGGGCCGCCGCCGCTGCCGAGGGTCAGCAGCGCGACCGTCGTGATCACGGCGGCCAGCAGCACGCCCAGCACCGGCACGGCGATCCACCGGCGCCGCGGGACCGGCTTGCGCCGTTCGTCCCGCACGATCTGGCTGCGCAGCGCGGTCGGAGCCTCGACGCCCTCCACTGCCGAGCGGATGGCCGCCCCGATGCGCTCGCTTTCGCGACGTTCGCTGTCGGACACCTGGCTCATCCCGTGGCCGCCACGCTCTGCTCGTCGGTAAGTGCGTCGGCCACGCGTCCGCGCGCGCGGTGGAGGCGCGTGGTCACCGTGGCCTCCTTGATGCCGAGGGCATCGGCCGCGTCGCGGTAGCTCAGGCCCAGCACGTCGACGGCCACGATCACCTCTCGCGCCGGCTCCGGCAGGCTCGAGATCGCGGCGAACAGCTCGCCGACCTCGAGGGCCGCGGCCGGGTCGCCGAAGCTCGAGCCGGAGGCGCGTTCCGGGCGCTCGTCCAGCGGGACTTCCGACGGCCTCGCGCCGGCGCGACGCAGGCGGCTCACGTGGGTGTTGCGCAGCACGCGCAGCAGGTAGCCGAGGTCGTCCCCGTGGCGCAGCCAGCGCGGTCGGCTGAGCACCTGCGCGCACGCCTCTTGAACGAGGTCCTCGGCGTCGTGCGGGTTGCCGCACATCGCCCAGGCTGCGCGGAACAGGCGGTCGAGATGCCGGCCGAGCTGCTCGGGGTCCAGGCGCCGGGCGCGCGATGGCTGCCTGAGGACGGCCACCCGGCCGACTGTAGCCGCTGCGGCAACAGTGGGGGCCATCCTGGGCTCAGTTCACCGTCAGCGTGCCCTGCATGCCGGCCTTGCGGTGGCCGTCCACGGGGCAGTAGAAGGTGTACTTGCCGGGCTTCAGCTTCACGCTGACCTTCGAGGTGCCACCCGGCTGGACGACCTTGCCGTCCTTGTCCACGCCGTTGCCCTCGACCGCGACGGCGTGCGGGACCTGGCCGCCCTGCGGGTTGGCCATCGTCAGCGTGACCGTGCCGGCCTTGGCGGTGGCCGTCTTCTTGTCGAACTTGAGGCCGGTCGCTTCGGCCTTCAGCGACACCGTGCTGCCACCGCCCGAGCTGCCGGCGCTGCTGGCGGCCTTGGTGGTGCTGGACGTGGACTTCGAGCTGGAGGAGGAGCTGTCGCTGCTGCCACAGGCGCCCAGGGCGAGGCAGGCGGCCCCGAGCGAGACGAGGCAAAGGCGGCGAAGCGAGAAGAGGGAAGACATGGAACCTCCAGGTCGTGGTCGTCATCCCAGAGGGACGCACGCGCCGGGGGATCCTTCCCGCCGGAGAGCGTATATAACCAATTAGGTATATTAGGTCGCGTGAGCACGGCGACCTTCACCGCCCTGGCCGAGCCGAACCGGCGCCGCATCCTCGAGCTGTTGTTCGAGCGCCCGCGACTCGTGGGCGAGCTGGTGCAGCGCCTTGGCCTCAGCCAGCCCGGCGTTTCCAAGCACCTGCGCGTGCTGCGCGATGCCGGCCTGGTGGACGTCCAGCGCGACGCGCAGCGGCGCCTCTACCGGCTGCGCCCGGAGCCGCTGGCCGAGGTCGACGCCTGGCTCGAGCCGTGGCGCCGGCGGTGGGCCGGCCGGCTCGACGCACTCGAACGACACCTCGACGAACAGGAGCGCCAATGACACGGGACGGATCGGTGGAGCGGGTCGGCGACCAGCGGGTGCTGCGCTTCGAGCGGCGCCTCGAGCACCCGGTAGAGCGGGTCTGGGCCGCAATCACCGAGCCCGGCCAGATGCGGGGCTGGTGGGCCGAGGCGGAACTGGACCTGCGCAGGGGCGGGAGCGTCGTCCTGCGCTGGCAGAGCACGGACGACGAGGGCAACCAGGCGGTCCTGCACGGCGAGGTCACCGAGCTGGACCCGCCGCGGCTGTTCGAGATCGCGGGCGACCCGCACGGCGTTCTGCGCTTCGAGCTCGAGCCGGACGGCGACGCCTGCCTGCTCACCTTCACCGCTACCGTCGCAGCCCCGGACGACGTGCTTCCGCTGGCTATGGCCGGCTGGCACGTGCACCTCGACCACCTCGAGCAGCTGCTCGCTGGCGAGCCCGTGGACTGGGAGCGCTGGGACGAGCAGCACAAGCCCGCCTGGGAGCGGGCCCACGAGCGCTACCTGGCAACCTCCGATGCCTGAGCGGAGCGGCTGACACACCCGACGAGCCGGTCCGCTTCGGCGAGGGCGAGCCCTACACCCTCGGCGTAGAGGAGGAGCTGTTCCTGGCCGACCGCGGGACCGGGAGGCTGCTGAACGGAAGCGAGGACGTGCTGGACCGGCTCGAGCTGCCGGAGCGCGGCGAGGTCAAGGGTGAGATCCACGCCTGCCAGGTAGAGCTGATCACCGACGTCTGCGCCAACGTTGCCGACGCCGTCGGCGTTCTGCAAGGCCTGCGCCGCTCCGTGCTCGCCACGGGGGCCGGGCTGATCGGCGCCGGCACCCACCCGACGGCCAAGGAGGGCGACGCGGAGATCACCGACAGCGAGCGCTACGAGCTGATCAGCGCCCTGCTGGGCGATGCGTTGGCCACGCCGGTTTCGGCGCTGCACGTGCACGTGGGCATGCCCGATGCTGCCGCCGCGATCCGCGCCTTCAACGGGCTGCGCAGGCACCTGCCGCTGCTCGAGGCGATTGCGGCCAACTCGCCGTTCCGCCATGGGCGCGACACGGGCCTGGCCTCGGTGCGCGAGGTCACGCTGCGCGGCTGGCCGCGCAGCGGGGCGCCGCGGGAGATGGAGAGCTTCGACGACTTCTGGAGCTTCGCCGCGCGGCTCACGGCCGTGGCCGACGTGCCGGACTACACCTACCACTGGTGGAAGCTGCGGCCGCACCCGCGGCTGGGCACCGTGGAGATCCGCGCGCTCGACGTGCAGGCGTCGCTCAGCCAGACCGCCGCGCTGGTGGCGGCCATACACGCACTGGCGCGCCACGAGGCCGAGGCGGAGCCCGTGCCGGGGCCGCCCGGCGAGATCCTCGAGGAGGCCGGCTTCCGCGCGGCCCGCGGCGGTGTGGGCGCCACGCTGCCTGACGTGTCAGGGCGCCTTCGGCCGGTGCCCGAGCTGCTGGACGAGATGATCGAGCTGGCGCGGCCGTGCGCGCACGAGCTTGGCTGCGAGGCGGAGCTCGGCTCGCTCACGGAGCTGGTGGAGGCGGGCGGCGGCGCCGGCATCCAGCGCGCCGCCGAGCGCGAAGGCGGCCTACAGGCAGTTCTCGAGGGGCTGCTCGATCGGGCCTCCCGGGACGGGGCCCAGCGGAAGAGCTTGTCCACGTAGTCGGCGCCGATGCCGACCTTCTCGTAGTGCTCGCGGCACAGCTCGATGTAGTCGTGCACGTCGAAGTA
>JBBQRG010000086.1:0-11163 GCA_038215095.1 Solirubrobacterales bacterium
GAACGCCGAGCCCCATCTCGGCCACGCGTACACCACGATCGCCGCCGACGTGCTGGCCCGCCACATGCGCCAGCGCGGCGAGGACGTGTTCTTCCTCACCGGCACCGACGAGCACGGCGAGCCCGTGACCCAGGCGGCCGAGAAGCTCGGCATCACGCCACGCGAGCTGGGCGACCGCAACGCGGTGCACTTCCGCGAGCTGGCGGCGAAGGTGAACGCGACCAACGACTTCTTCATCCGCACCACCGACCCCGAGCACGAGGCAGTCGTCGCGGAGGTGGTGCAGCGCATCTACGACAACGGCCACGTGTACGAGGGCACCTACGAGGGCTGGTACTGCCCGCGCTGCGCCGACTTCAAGACCGACGGCGAGCTGGTTGACGGTGACAAGTGCCCGATCCACCTGATCGTGCTCGAGCGCGAGAAGGAGGACAACTGGTTCTTCAGGCTGTCGAGCTTCCAGGAGCAGCTCGAGAAGCTCTACGAGGCGCGCCCCGACTTCGTGGTGCCGGAGATCCGCTACAACGAGGCCCTCTCGTTCATCAAGGGCGGCCTGCGCGACGTGTCCCTCTCCCGCGCGCGCCTCAAGTGGGGCGTGCCGGTGCCGTGGGACCCGAGCCAGGTGATCTACGTCTGGATCGACGCGCTGCTGAACTACTACTCGGCGCTCTCATACGCGCGCAAGGGCGAGGACCTCACCAGCCGCTTCTGGCCCGTGGACGTGCACCTGCTGGGCAAGGACATCCTGAAGTTCCACGCCGTGATCTGGCCGGCCATGCTGCTGGCCGCGGACATCGAGCTGCCGAAGCGCGAGGGCATCCACGGCTTCCTGCTGCTGGGCGAGCACAAGATGTCGAAGTCGCTCGGCAACGTGATCGACCCGTTCCAGGTCGTCGACCTCTACGGCGCCGACGCGCTGCGCTTCTACGCGCTGCGCGAGGTGCGCTTCGGCCAGGACGGCGAGGTGTCGCCCGAGGGCTTCGAGAGGCGTTACACGAGCGAGCTCGCAAACGAGTACGGGAATCTCGCCAGCCGCACGCTGGCGATGATCGAGCGCTACCGCGACGGCGTGGTGCCGCGGGCACCGGCCTCGGACGAGCTGGCCGCGCGCTTCGAGGGATTGGCCGAGGGCGTGCGCGCCCACATCGACGTGGTCGACCTGACCGGCGCGCTCGACGAGATCTGGCAGCGGGTCAAGCTGCTCAACGGCTACGTGCAGGACGAGGCCCCCTGGCAGCTCTCGAAGGACGAGGCGCAGGCGGAGCGGCTCGACAGCGTGCTGAGCGGGCTGGCCGAGGGGCTGCGCGTGGTGTCGGTGCTGCTGCTGCCGTTCCTGCCCGACGCGGCCGAGAAGCTGCTTGCCGCGCTCGGCGCGGCCGACCTCACGCTCGAGTCGGCGCGCTTCGGCGCCGAGGACGGCGGTTCCAGGATCGGCGAGCTGGGCCAGCTGTTCCCTCGCGTCGAGCCCCCCGAGGCATCGGCCGCCTGACGGTGGTCGACACCCACTGCCACCTGGACGCCTGCGAGCCGCCCGATGCCGAGCTGGTGGCGAGCGCCGGCGACGAGGGCGTCAGCCGCCTGGCCACGGTGGGCACCGACCCGGACTCGGTGCAGCGCGCGCTGGCGGCGGCCGACGCGCACGAGTCGGTGGTGGCCATCGTGGGTCGCCACCCGCACGCGACCGAGGGCTTCGGCGAGGCGGACATCGAGCCGCTTGAGCGGGCGGCAGCGCACCCACGCGCGCGGGCCATCGGGGAGACCGGCCTCGACTACTACCGCGACAACGCGCCGCGAGACGACCAACGGCGGGCCTTCGAGCTGCAGATCGGCCTGGCCCACCGCATTCGCCTGCCGCTGGTGATCCATACGCGCGCCGCCGAGGAGGACACGTTCGCGATCCTGCGCGACCAGGCGGAGGGTCTCACCGTGGTGCTGCACTGTTTCTCGGCTCCCGGCCGTGTCGACGAATGCGTCGAGCGCGGCTACATGTGCTCCTTCGCCGGCAACGTGACCTACGGCAGCGCCGAGGATCTCCAGCGCGCTGCGGCCGCGCTGCCCGACGAGCTGCTGCTGGTGGAGACCGACTCGCCCTACCTCGCGCCGAAGCCCGTGCGCGGCAAGCCGAACCAGCCGGCGAACGTGGTGCACACGGCGCGCTTCGTGGCCGAGCTGCGCGGCGTGTCCTACGAGCGGCTGGAGGAGGTCGTGGAGGCGAACGCCGCGCGGGTGTTCGGCTGGTGAGCCGGGAGCCGCGCCAGGCCAGCCTGCGGCGGCTGCGCTCGTTCGAGGTGCGGCCGAACCGCGAGCTCGGCCAGAACTTCCTGATCGACGACAACCTGCTCGACGTGATCGGCTCGGCGGCCGAGCTGCACCGGCGCGACGTCGTGCTCGAGGTGGGCGGCGGCCTCGGCGTGCTGTCCGAGTACCTGGCGCCGCGCGTGCGCCACCTGCACGTCGTCGAGGTGGACCACAAGCTGAGCGGGCCGCTGGAGGAGGCGCTCGCTCCGTTCGGCAACGCCACGCTCCACATCGCCGACGCCGTGCACATGGACTACGGCACGCTCGAGCCGCCGCCGGTCAAGGTCGTGGCGAACCTGCCCTACGGCGTGGCGGCCACCGTGCTGCTGAAGTCGGTGGAGGAGCTGCCGCGCGCCACGACGTGGGTGGCGATGGTGCAGCGCGAGGTGGCCGAGCGGCTGGCGGCTGGCCCGGGCTCGAAGACCTACGGCGCGACCTCCGTGCTGGCCCAGCTGTCGTGTGAGGTGCGCCTGCTGCGCCGCGTGCCGCGCACGGTCTTCCATCCGGAGCCGAAGGTGGAGTCGGCGCTGGTGCTGATGCACAGGCACGCGCCCACGCCCGACCCCGCGGTCAGGGCGCTCGTGCACGCCGGCTTCGCGCACCGGCGCAAGGCGCTGTCGGGCTCGCTGGCGCTGGCGGACGGGGCGCCCGACGGGCTGCGCCAGGCCGTGCGCGGCGCGCTCGAGGAGCTCGGCCACCCCGCCGACGCCCGCGCCGAGCGCCTGCCGCCGGGCGACTGGCAGCGGCTGGCGGAGCTGGCCGGCAGCGAGCTGCTCCCGCCACCGCGCTCGCGATGATCGCCGAGCGGGCCCCCGCCAAGCTCAACCTCGTGCTGCGCGTGGGCCGGCCGCAGCCGGACGGACTGCACCCAATCTGCTCGCTGTTCGCCTCGATCGACCTGGAGGACGAGCTGGAGCTGGAAGCGCTCGAGGGCGGAGAGCGCGATGAGGTCGAGTGCCCGGGCGTGCCGGCGCCGAACCTCGCCCAGGCCGCGCTCGGCGCCCTGCGCGAGCGGCTCGGGCACGACGGCCTGCCCCCGCTTCGGCTGGTCATCCGCAAGCGCATACCGGTGGCCGCCGGACTGGGCGGCGGCAGCGCCGACGCGGCAGCCGCGCTGCGCGCCGCCAACCGGCTGGCCGGCGAGCCGCTCGGCACCGGCGACTTGCGCGAGCTGGCCGCGGGCCTGGGCTCCGACGTGCCGAGCCAGGTCGAGCCGCGCCACGCGCTCGTGCAGGGCACGGGCGAGCAGGTCGAGCCGCTCGAGCTGCCGGCGCTTCACGCGCTGCTCGTGCCCGCCGCCGAGGGACTCTCGACGGCCGCCGTCTACGCCGAGCTCGACCGGCTGGGCGGCGGCCGCGAGCGGCTCGACCCGGAGCCGCTGCGCAAGCTCGCCGACGGCACTCCGGAGGAGCTGGCGGCGGCGGTCGAGAACGACCTTCAGCCGGCTGCGCTGTCGCTGCGCCCGGAGCTCTCCCGGACCCTCGAGACCCTCCGCTCGGCGGGGGCCGTCGCTGCCGCGGTGAGCGGCTCCGGCCCGACCTGCTTCGGCCTCTTCGCCGACGCCGCGGCGGCCGAGCGCGCGGCCGCCGCGCTGCACGGCTCGCTGCCGGTGGGGCTGCGCTCGTGAGCCCCGCGCACATCGCCGCCGCCGTGCTGGCCGTGCTGCTCGCCGGCTTCGCGATCTGGCGCCGGCGGCAGCTCCCCGGCGAACGGGTGTTGCTCGCTCTGGCCGCCGCGGCCGCGCTGGCCGTCTATGCGAGCGGGCTGCTCTCGCTGCTGCCCGACCCGAAGAAGGCGATCGTTGACATCGCCCATGCGCTGGGCCCGTGGACCTACGCGCTCGTCGGCGTGTTCGCCTTCCTCGAGACCGGCGCCTTCGTCGGGCTCATCGCCCCGGGCGAGACGGTGGTGATGGCGGGAGGCGTGATCGCGGGGCAGGGGGAGATCTCGCTGCTGCCGCTGATCGGCGTGGTCTGGACCTGCGCGGTGCTGGGCGACACGACGAGCTTCTTCATCGGCCGCCGCCTCGGCCGCCGCTTCCTAGAACGCCACGGGCCCAAGGTGAACATCACGCCGCAGCGCCTGGAGCAGGTCGAGGGCTACTTCGAGCGCCACGGCGGCAAGACGATCCTGATCGGCCGTTTCATCGGCCTGGTTCGCGCGCTAGCGCCGTTCGTGGCGGGCTCGTCCGGCTTCGCCTACCGGCGCTTCATCCCGTACAGCATCGTGGGCACGGGGCTCTGGGCCACGCTCTTCTGCGTCCTCGGCGACGTCTTTTGG
The DNA here is from genome assembly GCA_038215095.1 of Solirubrobacterales bacterium. Classification (GTDB taxonomy): domain Bacteria; phylum Actinomycetota; class Thermoleophilia; order Solirubrobacterales; family Thermoleophilaceae; genus DATACN01. Next base: position 4,579 of record JBBQRG010000086.1, read on the forward strand.
AAGTCCTTCGACCGGGTCGCCGGCCTGGCCGGCCAGGCGCTGCTCGGGTTCGCGATCGTCGTGACGGTGGTCGTCGCGATCGTCTGGGTGGTCCGGCGGCTGCGCGACGCCGAGCAACGGCGCCGCATCGGCGAGTGGCTCGATCGGCAGGAGCGCAAGCGCGTTGTGGGCCCGCCCCTGGCCGCCGCGCGCGTCGTGGTGCGCGGGGTCGGCCGGCCGCTGGGGCGCCTGTTCGCCCCCGAGCCGCTCGAGCTGACCACGGTCCTGGCGGTGGCCGGGGTGGGCGCCTACGCCTGCGCGCTCAACGCGTTCGAGGTCGGGCGCAATGCGGGCCCGAGCGTGCTCGACCGGCGTGCCCTCGACCTGGCCGAGCGGCTGGACTCGACGGCCCTGGTGGACATCGCGAAGGTCGTGACCGCCTTCGGGACCTTCCCGAGCGTGGCGACGCTCGTGCTCATCACCGCGGTCGTGCTCGCTTCAAGGGGCCGCCGCGCCGAGCCCGTCGCGCTCGTGGTCGGGTTCCTGCTCGTGTACCTGGGGGTGCAGTTGATGAAGGCGGGCTTCGACCGCCCGCGCCCCGCCGACCCGCTCGTGGCCACCAGGGGGTCGGCATTCCCGAGCGGCCACGCCGCGTACTCCACCGCCTGGGTCGCGGCCGCCGTGGCGGTGTGGTCGTGGCTGGGCCTGGCGGGGCGCGCGTCGCTCGTTCTGGCCGCGGTCGCGGCGTCCGCTGCGATCGGCCTGTCGCGCGTCTACCTCGAGGTCCACTGGCTGTCCGACGTGGTCGCCGGGTGGGGCCTCGGCGCCGCGATCTTCGGCCTGATGGCCGCGATCGCGCTGATCGTCACGCACATTCGCCACAATGCACACCCGTGGACCTCAACTTCTCCACAGTCCAGGTCACCCTCGCCGTAGCGGCGGGAGTCGTCGGCGCGGCATGGCTGTCGCTGATCGTGGCTCCGGCCTGGCGCTGCTACGGCCGCCTGTGGGAGAAGATTGCGGCCGGCTTCCTCACCCTCTTCATCCTCGCGACGCTGCTGGGCCTCGGCACCGGGATCGGCCTTGCCGTCGTGTGGACGTATGACCAGTACGCCTAGCCGCGCGCTGGGTCTCGACGCTCTCGCAGAAGTCTCCGGGGCGGTCGAGTCCGGCGCCGGTCTACCGGAGGTTGCGCGCGCCGCGGGCCGCGCCATCGACTCGAGCGTGATCGTGCTCGACGTGTCCGCGAGCGTGCTGGCCGTTGCCTGCGCGTCGCCCGACGACGAGCGCGCCGTCATGGCCGGCGAGTCCGGCGCGCAGTCGGTGGAGCTGCGCGTTGCCGACACCCCCGTCGGCGAGCTGCGCTACCGCCCGCGGGGCGAGCCGGAGCCCGTGCTGCTGCGCCTGGTGGCGAACCTGATCGCCCTCGAGCTCGAGCGCTCGAAGGCGCCCGCACGGGCCAGCGAGGCCGCCGTGCGCGACTTCATCTCCGACGTGCTCGCCCGCAAGGTCACCGACCGCGAGAACATCCTCGCCCGCGGCGAGGAGCTGGGAGCGGACCTGAGCGCGGGCGCCTCGGTTGTGGTCGCGCGCGCTCGTCCGCACGTGCCCGCCGACGGCGACTGGCGCGCCCGTCTCCTGACGGTCGCGGAACGCGGCGTTCGCGCTGTCGAGCGCACCTGCATGGCCGCCTTGGTCGACATGGGCTGGACCGGCCCCGAGCGCGAGCTGGTGGTCCTCGTGCCCGGCGCCGGCGCAGAGCCGGGCATCCGCGCGGTGGCCGCGATCCTCCGCGAGCTCGAGCAGGGCTTGCCTGGCTTCCAGCTCACCGCGGCCCGCAGCCGCCCCACGCCCGACCCGGCCGACCTGCACCGCGCCGGAGCCGAGGCGCTGCTGGCGGCGAACGTCGCGGAGGCGCGCGGCCTCGTGACGCTCTCCTTCGAGGAGACCGGCGCCTACCGCCTCCTGCTCCCCGCCATGAGCGAGGACCCCGGCGAGCTGCGCGGCTTCTTCGACGAGACCGTCGCCCCGCTGGTGGAGTACGACGAGCAGTACGAGACCGAGCTGGTCCGCACGCTCGAGAGCTTCCTCGACGCCGACGGCAACGTGGCCCGAACGGCCGAGAAGCTCTTCACCCACCGCCACACGATCCGCTACCGCCTGGACCGCGTCCGCGAGTTGAGCGGCCTGGACGTGTCCTCAACCGACGGCCGCGAGCGCCTCTCCCTGGGCCTGAAGGCAATGAGGGTCCTGGGAATAGTCCCGCCCGGCGGCCCGGCCCGAGAGCGCGGAGCGGAGGGCGGCCGAGTGCCGAGGGACTCGAAGGACCGCTAGGCGCCGACGAGGCTGAGGAGCCAGGAGTCGAACCTGATCTTCGAGGACCAAAACCTCGCGTGCTTCCAGTTACACCACTCCTCAACGACGCTTGGAGGATAAGCCGCGTCCGGGCGCCGCTAGGCTGACGGCCGAATGGCCGACGGGTTCACGGTGCTGATCATGGCCGCCGGCCGCGGCACGCGGATGCGGTCCGAGGTCCCGAAGGTGTTGCACCCGGTGTGCGGCAAGCCGATGGTCGAGTGGGTGATCGACGCCGCGCGTGCGGCGGGCGCCGATCGTTCCGTCGTGGTCACGCGGCCCGGCGACGGCGTCGCCGAGGGGCTCCGGGAGGGGATCGAGGTTGCCGAGCAGGCCGAGGGCGAGGGCACCGGCGCGGCCGTGCTGGCCGCGCGCGACAAGCTCGACGCCGGGCGCGCGGTGGTGATCCTGTCCGGCGACCATCCGCTGCTGAAGGCGGAGGAGATCGCCGGCCTCATCGAGACGCACCAGGAGGAGGAAGCCGCGGCCACGCTGCTCACCACCGACGGGCTCGACCCCGCCGGCTACGGGCGCATCGTCCGCGGCGAGGACGGGGCGGTGGAGCGGATCGTCGAGACCAAGTACACGGAGGGCGTGCCCAGCGAGGAGCTCGCGATCAGGGAGATCAACCTCGGCACCTACGCCTTCCAGCCCGCCGAGCTGCTCGAGGCCCTCGACCAGGTCGAGCTCGAGCGCGGCGAGCGCTACCTGACCGGCGTGATCCCCGTGTTCCACGAATGGGGCGCCCGCATCGCGGCCTACCTGACCCACGACGTGGGCGGCGCGTTCGGCGTGAACGACCGCGCCCAGCTGATGGAGGCCGAGCGCGTGGCCCAGGAGCGCCTGATCGAGGAGCACGCCCGCGCCGGCGTCACCTTCCTCTCACCCCAGACCACGCGCGTCGAGGCCGGCGTCGAGATCGGCGAGGACACGGTGATCGCCCCGGGCTGCAGCCTGCTGGGCTCCACGGTGGTGGGGAAGGGCGCGGAGCTAGGCCCGCACACCACCGCGATCGACTCCAGCATCGGCGACCGCGTGACGGCGCCGCACTCCTACCTGCTCGAGGCCGAGGTGCGCGAGGACGCCAAGATCGGCCCGTTCGCCTACCTGCGCCCGGGCGCCGTGATCGGGGAGGGGGCGAAGGTCGGCACCTTCGTGGAGATCAAGAACTCGAACATCGAGCGCGGCGCGAAGGTGCCTCACCTGTCCTACATCGGGGACGCGGACGTGGGCGAGGACGCCAACCTCGGAGCCAGCACGATCACCGCGAACTACGACGGCCGGAACAAGCACCGCACAAAGGTCGGAAAGCGCGTAAAGACCTCGGTTCACACCACGTTGGTAGCTCCCGTGACCGTCGGAGACGGGGCGTACACTGGGGCCAACTCGGCGATCACCGAGGACATCCCGGACGACGCTCTCGGCATTGCCAGGCCGCGGCAGGAGAACGTCGAGGACTACGGGAAGCGCGTGGAGAAAAAGCCCGAATGACCAAGCCCCTCGAGACGATGACGGCGCCCACCGCCCCGGCGACGCTCTCCGGCGACTACGACAAGCGGATGATGGTCGCCGCCGGCCGCTCCAGCCTGGAGCTCGGCTCGCGCATCGCCGAGCGGCTAGGGCTCTCGCTCACCGGCGCCGGCCTGAAGACGTTCTCCGACGGCGAGGTCTACTGCCGCTACTCGGAGTCCATCCGCGGCGCAGACATCTTCATCGTGCAGTCGATCTGCGGCTCCGAGCGCGAGGGCCTGACGGTGAACGACGCGCTGATGGAGCTGCTGCTGATGGTGCACGCCGCCAAGCACGCCTCGGCCCACCGCATCATCGCCGTGACCCCCTGGTACGGCTACTCGCGCCAGGACAAGAAGTCCGCGCCGCGCGAGCCGATCAGCGCCCGCCTCGTCGCCGAGCTGCTCGAGGTGGCCGGCATCGACCGGCTGGTCACGATGGACCTGCATGCCGGCCAGGTGCAGGGCTTCTTCTCGAGGCCGGTCGACCACATGACCGCGATGCCCATCCTCACCCAGTTCGTGCAGGACCGCCTGAGCGAGGAGGAGGAGCTCGTGATCATCGCCCCGGACGCCGGGCGGGTGAAGCTCGTGCGGAAGTTCGCGCAGAAGGTGGGCGCCCCCTACGCGCTGCTGGAGAAGGAGCGCCCGGCCCAGCAGGTGGCGGAGATCGGCTACGTGATCGGCGACGTAAAGGGCAAGACCGCGGTGATCGTGGACGACATCATCGACACGGGCGGCACGCTCAGCGCGGCGGCCCAGACGGTGCTCGACGAGGGCGCGAAGAAGGTCTACGCGGTGGCCACCCACGGCGTGTTCTCGGGCAACGCCTTCCAGATCCTCGAGGCCTCGCCGCTCGCCGGCATCGTGGTCACGGACACCGTCCCGCTGCGCGCGGGCGCCCCGAAGCTGATCAGCCAGCTCACGAGCGCCGACATCCTCACCGACTCCATCCGCCGCGTGTTCACCGACGACTCCGTCTCGGAGATCTTCGCCGGCGAGAACCAGCTGTTCTGAGCGGCGCGGCCAGACTCGGCGTCTTCCTGGCAGTCGTCGTGCTTTCGGCCCCCGGCCCGGCGGGCGCCTGCACCGTGCGCAAGAACGTCGAGGCGATCATCGACGACTCCGCCTCGATGGCCGGCACCGACTCGAACAACCTGCGCTCGGCGGGCCTGAAGCTGATCATGAACACGCCCGGCAACGAGAACAGGGCGCTAGGGGCCATCGAGTTCGGCGACGACGCCGACTCCGTGTTCGCGCCGGGCCCGATCGGCAAGAACCGAACGGCGTTCGCCCAGGCCCTCGACCAGAAGATCCGGGCCGACAACTTCGGTACCGACTACAACGCCGCCTTCGACCTCGCCAAGACGCACGATCCCACCGCCGACGCCCGGCTGTTCGTCGCCGACGGCGGCCACAACGACGGCGCCTACCTGAACGGCCACCAGGGCGGCCCACCGACCTACACGATCGGAGTCGGCTTCATCCTCGGCTCCGACGAGGCGCGGCTCAAGACGATCGCGGCCGAGACCGGCGGCTTCTACCGCAACGCCCAGGACGACAGTGGCGTGCAGGCGGCGATGAACGACGTGAACGCCGACATCAACTGCCAGAGCGCGCCGGCGCGCGTGAGCGACACGTTCCGCAAGAAGGGCTCTAAGACCCACAGGCTCACCATCGCGAAGGGCGTCCGCTCAGTGCAGTTCGCGCTCACGTGGGTCAGCGCCGGCGACAGGTTCAGCATCGGCCACTTCCGGCTCAGTGGCCATCGGCTCAAGGTGAAGCAGCGCCGCGGCAAGACCTTCGTCTCGCTGAGGCTCTCGGGCCTCGGCCGCGGGAAGTTGAGCTACCGCGTGACGGCGAACAAGGTCCCGAGCACCTCCACCGGCGTGAAGCTGATCACCCAGGCGAGCCGCAGCCGGCGCTAGGGCCGTGCGGCGACCCGCCGGGCGCGCGTGGCGCCGCGCGACTCGAAGTAGGCCCACTCCTCGCGGCCCAGCTCCGTGGCGGGCTCGCCGGCGAACCACCACTCGCTGCCGATGCGGAACCAGTTGCGCGTGGCGTTCAGCTGGCCAAGCACCGCCAGCACGCCCGACTCCATGCGCCTGCCCATAAGCTCGTTGGCCGGCAGGTTCTCGCGCCGCATGAGCCGATAGAAGCTCGAGCGCGGGTCCGACACCGCCGCGATCGCCTCCATCACCCGCGCGGAGTCGATCGTGACCTCGCGGTCCTCCATGTACCAGCCGCCGATCGCGCGCACGTGCTCCATCAGCAGCTCGGCGTCGACCTTGCGCGGGTCATTCAGGAAGCCGAGATCGTGCAGCGCCACCCGCAGGCGCTCGGGATCGTCGTCGAAGGCCGCCGCCAGGGCGGCGATCTCCAGCTCGATCTGATCCTCATCGAGGTGCTTGGTCATGCCGAAGTCGAGGAAGGCCACGCGGCCGTCCTCCATCAGCAGGTAGTTGCCGGGGTGGGCGTCGGCGTTGAAGTGCTGGAGGTGGTAGATCGAGCCGAAGCAGAAGCGGTAGACGATCTCGCCGAAGCGATCGCGCTCGGCCTGTGGCAGCGCCTTTATGTCGTCGAAGCCGACGCCGTCGACCCACTCGCTCACCAGCACACGCTGGGTGGACAGCCGCGTGATCACGTCGGGCACGTGGATGAACGGGTGGCCGCGGTAGGCGCGCGAGAACGAGCGCTGGTTCTGCGCCTCGTACTCGTAGTCGAGCTCCTCGAGCACGCGCTC
>JBBQRG010000087.1:0-11149 GCA_038215095.1 Solirubrobacterales bacterium
GGCGTGAACGGCATCGTGGTGTCGAACCACGGCGGGCGCCAGGTGGACGGCTCGATCGCGTCGCTCGAGGCGCTGCCCGGCGTGGTGGACGCGGTGGGCGGCAGGGCTCCGGTGCTGCTCGACAGCGGCCTGCGCGGCGGCGCCGACGCGTTCAAGGCGCTGGCCCTTGGCGCGAGCGCCGTGCTGCTGGGCCGGCCCTACGTGTTCGGCCTGGCCGCGGCCGGCGAGGACGGCGTGCGCGAGGTCCTACAGAACTTCAAGGCCGAGCTCGACCTGACGATGGGCCTGGCCGGCTGCACCTCGGTCGCCGAGGTCGATCGCGACACGGTCGTGCACGAGGACTCGCTGCGGTGAGCGCCGAGCGCTGGGCCACCTTCGACTGCTACGGCACGCTGGTGGACTGGGACAGCGGCGTGAGGGCGGGCCTGCGTGAGGTCTTCGGGGACGACGACGGCTTCCCGCGCTACCACGAGCTCGAGCGCCAGATCCAGTCAGAGCGGCCGGGCGAGCGCTACCGCGAGGTGATGGCGCTGACGCTCGAGCGCCTGGCCGAGGAGAGCGGCGCCACGCTCGCCCCCGGCCGGCGCGACGCCCTCGGCGACGCCCTGCCCGGCTGGCCGGTCCACCCCGACGTGCCGCCCGGGCTGACCGAGCTGCGCAAGCGCGGCTGGAAGCTCGCGATCCTGTCGAACACCGACCGCGACTTCATCGAGTCCTCCATGGAGGCGATCGGCGTGCCCTTCGAGCTGGCGATCGTGGCCTCGGAGGTCGGCTCGTACAAGCCGGCCCATGGCCACTGGAAGGCCTTCTACGAGCAGACGGGCGCGGACCCGGCCGGCCACGTGCACGTGGCGGCCAGCCTGTTCCACGACATCGCCCCCGGCAACGAGCTCGGCATCCCGAGCGTCTGGATCAACCGGCTTGGGGAGACGCCGACCACTGAGCGGCCGGATGCGGAGCTGCCTGACCTGAGCGGCCTGGCTCAGGCACTTGACCGAGTACTTGATAGACCGACGTGAAGCCGCTCTGGAAGCCGTGTCGCGCGGAGCGTAGGTAGAGACGCCAGACCCGGAGCCGCTCGGGTCCGGCGATGCGCTCCGCCTCCTCGAGGTTGTCGTCGAGGCGCTGTATCCAGTGGCGCAGCGTCTCGGCGTAGTCGGGCGCGAAGCCCTCGGCGTGGTCGTTGCGGAAGCCGGCGCGCTCCAGCGCGAGCAGGATGCGCGACAGGTGCAGCGGCGCCGCGTCGGGGAACACGTAGCGCTCCGAGAACGGCCCGGCCTCGGGGTCCGAGTGGCGCAGCCGGGCAATGCCGTGGTTGAGCAGGCGCCCGCCCGGGCCGAGGCTGCGCGCCAGGGACTGGGCGTAGACGTCGATATGCTCCTCCCCCACGTGCTCGACCATGCCGATGCTGGCGACCGCGTCGAAGCGCTCGCCGCCCAGCTTGCGGTAGTCCTGCACGCGGATGTCGATGCTGTCCGAGAGGCCGGCGTCGGCCACTCGCTTGCGGGCCAGCTCGGCCTGGGGCCCCGACAGCGTGATGCCGGTGACCTGCGCGCCGTGGCGCTCGGCGGCGTGGATGGCGAAGCTGCCCCAGCCGCAGCCGACGTCCAGCACGCGCTCGCCCTCGGCGATGCGCAGCTTCTGGCAAATCAGCTCGAGCTTTGCCTCCTGCGCCTCCTCCAGCGTGGTGGCGCCGCGGGAGAAGATGCCGCAGCTGTAGGTCATGGACTCGTCGAGGAAGAGCTCGAAGAACTCGTTCGACACGTCGTAGTGGTGGCGCACCGCCCGCGCGTCGCGGTCGGGCGTGTGGCGCCGGCCGCGCGGGCGCAGCTCGGCGGCGGGCGGCCGCGGCGGGCGCGTCAGGCCGACGGCGCGCACGGCCGCAAGCGCGAGGCGCGCCTGCTCGCGCTTGTCCACCGGCGGCGGCTCCCACTCGGTCAGCACGCGCATGACCGCGTCGAGGTCGTCCACCTCCAGCGCGCCGGAGGTGTAGGCGCGGCCCAAGCCGAGCTGGCCCGGGGCCCGCAGCGCGTGAGCCAGCGCCTCAGGGGTGCGAACCGTGAAGGTCGGGCCCCCGTCGCCGTTGCTCGGCGGCACGTGTGTGCCGTCCCAGAAGGCAACCGAGAAGGGCCGCGACGGGAAGGCCCGCTGCAGTTCGCGTCGTAGTGGTTCTGTCCGGGTAGAAGGCATTCCAGTGACACTACCCGCTAATACTTATGCGGCCGTGAGCGCCCGCGACGACGTCCAGCCCGTAGACCACGAGACCCGCGACCGGATCGTCACGGGCACGGTCACCGTGCTCCCGATGGCGCTGCTGTTCGTGGCCGGATGGCAGGTCTGGAACCAGTACCTGCACTGGCACGACCTGCTGGTGTTCGCGCTCGTCTACTACCTCTCCGGCTTCGGCGTGACGGTGGGCTTCCACCGCCACCTCACGCACAGGGCCTTCGAGACCAGCAAGGCGATGCGGGCGATCCTCGCCGCGCTCGGCTCGATGGCGGTCGAGGGCCCCGTGACCGCCTGGGTGGCCGACCACCGCAAGCACCACGCCTTCTCCGACGAGGAGGGCGACCCGCACAGCCCGCACGTGGGCCACGGCGGGGGCCTGAAGGGCTCGCTCAAGGGCCTCTTCCACGCCCACGTGGGCTGGACGTTCATCCACACCCAGCGCGGCAAGAAGGAGCGCTACGCGCCCGACCTGCTGAGCGACCCCGTGATCCGCTTCGTGGACCGCACCTTCGTGCTATGGGTGGCGGTCGGGCTGCTACTGCCGTTCTTCCTTGGCTGGGCCATCGGCGGAACGATCACCACCGCCCTCACGGGCATGCTCTGGGGCGGCGCGGTGCGCATCTTCGTGGTGCACCACCTCACCTTCAGCATCAACTCGCTCTGCCACGTCTTCGGGAGACGCGCGTTCGAGACCGACGACGAGTCGCGCAACCTCGCCTGGCTGGCGCCGTTCACCTTCGGCGAGGCCTGGCACAACAACCACCACGCCTTCCCCACCTCGGCGGTGCACGGCCTCGGGCGCTTCCAGTTCGACCCCTCGGCCATCCTGATCTCGCTGCTCGAGCGCGCCGGCCTCGTCTGGGACGTGGTGCGGGTCAGCCCGGAGCGCCAGGCGGCCAAGGCCGCCGCCACGGTGTAGCCAGCCGCACCCCGGGACGCCTGGCAGCCCCATTCACGCTCGCCCCGCGCCGCGCGATGCTGGCTGCATGAACTCACAAGCCACACCACAACCGACCCCCCAGGACGCCTCGCTCGCCGGAGCTCGTGCCTGGTTCCGCGACAACGGCCTCGTGCGACCGCGCGAAGGCCGGATGCTCACCGGCGTGACCGCGGGCATCGCCCGCCGCTACGGGGTGAACAGGCTCGTTGCGCGCACCGGCATGGTGCTCAGCTGGTTCCTCTTGAGCCCCGTGCCCTACCTGGCGCTCTGGGTCCTGATGCCGAAGGAGTGAGCGCAACCGCCCCGCCGGGCCGTCGCCATTAGGGTCCGCCCATGGCGACGGTCCGCGACGCGGTCTTCGCGCTGCTCCGCCAGCGCGGCATGACCACCGTGTTCGGCAACCCGGGCTCGACCGAGTTGCCCTTCCTGGCCGACTTCCCCGAGGACTTCCGCTACGTGCTCGGACTGCAGGAGTCCGCCGTCGTGGGCATGGCCGACGGCTTCGCGCAGGCCAGCGGGCGCCCCGCGCTCGTGAATCTGCACACCGCCCCCGGGGTGGGCCACGCGATGGGCGCGATCTTCAATGCGCAGGCCAACAAGTCGCCGCTCGTGGTCACAGCCGGGCAGCAGTCGCGCTCGCTGATGACGCTGCAGGCGAACCTCACCAACCGCGACGCCACGCGCCTGCCCCACCCGCTCGTGAAGTGGAGCTACGAGCCGCCGCGGGCCGAGGACGTGCCGCACGCGCTGGCGCGGGCCATCCATCTGGCGGACCTGCCGCCGCGCGGCCCCGTGTTCGTGTCCATCCCGATGGACGACTGGACCAAGGAGGTCGACGACGACGCGGTGGCCCATCAGACCTCTCGGAGCGTGGGCGGCAAGGCGGGCGCGGATCCCGCCGCCGTGCGCGAGCTGGCCGGGGCGCTCGCCGGCGCCTCGAGCCCCGTGTTCGTGGCCGGCCCGGAGATCGACGCGAGCGGCGGCTGGGATGCCGCGGTGGCCCTGGCCGAGCGGCTGCGGCTCCCGGTCTGGGCCAGCCCGGCCACCGGCGGTGGCCGGATCGGCTTCCCGGAGGACCACCCCGCCTTCCAGGGCACCCTCCCGCCCGCGGTCGCGCCGCTGTCGGAGGTGCTGGCCGGGCACGACCTGATCCTCGTCGCCGGCTCGTCCGTGTTCCCCTATTACCCGAACATCCCCGGGCCGCTGCTCCCCGAGGGCGCCCGGCTCGTGGCCATCACCAGCGACCCCGACGAGGCCGCCCGCGCGCCGATGGGCGACGCAATCGTGGCCGACGTGGCGCTGACGCTCGAGGCGCTGCTGGCCGAGGTGGACGAGGCCGAGCGCGACGAGCCGCCGCGGCGCGCCGAGGCCGAGCCGCCGCCTGACGAGGACCCGATGAGCGCGTCGGCCGCGCTGGCCGCCCTCGCGGACGTCTTCCCCGACGACGGCATCGTGGTGCTCGAGTCCCCCTCGGCCACGATGGCGCTGCGCAACCGGGTGCGAGCCTCGCGGCCCGGCAGCTACTACTTCTCCGCCGGCGGCGGCCTCGGCTTCGGCCTGGCCGCGGCGGTCGGCGTGCAGCTGGCGGAGCCGGAGCGCCCGGTGGTGTGCGTGGTCGGCGAGGGCTCGGCGCAGTACTCGATCCAGAGCCTCTGGACCGCCGCCGCGTATCACGTGCCCGTCACCTTTCTGGTGCTGCGCAACGAGGAGTACGCCATCTTGAAGTGGTTCGCCGAACTGGAGTCCGTGACCGGCGCGCCCGGGCTCGACCTGCCCGCGCTCGAGTGCGCCGCGCTGGCCGAGGCCTACGGCGTGGCGTCCACGCGCGCCGACGACCCAGAGGGCCTGCGCGAGGCACTCGGCGAGGCGCTCGGCGCCGCCGAGCCGCAGCTGGTGGAGGCGCGCGTGGCGCCCGGCATGGCCGTGAGCTGACCCGCGGGCGCGCTCAGCGCCGCGTGCGCCGCGGGGCGGCCGGGGTCCCGCCCTCCCAGACCTCGCCGCGCACGAGGTCGCCGAACCCCATCCAGGCGAAGTTCATCAGGAGGCGCGCCACGCCGTCGCGGGACAGGCCCGGGTTCGCGAGCCACCAGTCCGCGAGCGACTGTCCGGCTCCGATCAGGGCGTGGGCGAGCGGCTGGGTGGCCTCGAGGGCCGGCGGGTCGCCCCCCTCCGCGGCCACGGCGGCGCGCAGCAGCGGGCGGATGCCATCGGCCAGGTCGCGGCGGACGTCGTCCACGTCGCGGGCGAAGGCCCCCACGCCGGCCGTGGCCTCGCCGAGCAGCACCGCCCACGCGTCGCTCTGCTCGTCGACGAAGGTGAAGAAGGCGCCGATGCCGAGCCAGAGCTGCTCGTCGGGAGCCGCACCTGCGTCGACGCCGGCGTTGATGGCGTCGTAGAGGCGGCGGCGCGCCTCGCGGATGCAGGCCCTGCAGAGCCCCTCCTTCGAGTCGAAATAGGCGTACAGCATGGGCTTCGAGATGTGCGCGCGGCCCGCGATCTCGTCCATCGACGCCTGGTGGTAGCCCCGGCGGGCGAAGACCCGCGTGGCGGCGTCCACCATCTTGCGCTCGCGTGCCTCGCGGGGCAGGCGCTTCTGCCTTGCGGGATCGTGGGAGCGCCGTCGTGAGTGCGTCATGCGACCCAAGGATGGCGCGCGGGCCCGATGTTTGGTTTCATACCGGCCCGCGGTACCTTACTGCCGAGTAAGTTACCGCCCCCCAGGTATGACTCTTCCAAGCCTCACACTGCTCACCGCCGCCGGCTCTCCGCCCGCGGGCGGAGGCTCGATGGGACAGGTGATCGGCGGCACGGTCGGGGCCACGATCCTGACCGCCCTGATGCTGTGGGTGGCGATCGGCCACCGCAACGGCAAGGTCAAGTTCGTCGGCAAGCTGGCCGACCGCGCCGGCCGCCTCCTCGGACTGCCCGGCTGGTCGGCGCTGCCGCTGCTGGTGCTGGGCGACGCGCTGCTGATCGCCGTGTTCGGCATGTACTGGGACATCAGCATCCACCTCGACAACGGCCGCGACCCGGGGCCGTTCGCCAACACCGCCCACTACTTCATCCTCGCCGGCCTGTTCGGGATCTTCTTCGCCGGCCTGCTCGGCGTCGCCCTTCCAAAGCGCAAGGAGGGACCGACCTTCGTGCGCATCGCAGAGGGCTGGTACGCGCCGCTCGGCGGCGTGCTGATGCTGGCCTGCGCGGCCTTCGCCCTCTCGGGCTTCCCGCTGGACGACATCTGGCACCGCATCTTCGGCCAGGACGTGACGCTCTGGGGCCCCACCCACCTGCTGCTGTTCGGCGGCGCTTCGCTGTCCACGCTCGGCGGCGTGATCCTGCTCACCGAGGGCATGCGCCACCGCGGGGACAGGCCCGCCGAGCGGCCCACGCTGCTGCGCGCGTTCCAGGCCACGCTGGGCGGTTCGCTGCTGATCGGGATGTCCACGTTCCAGGGCGAGTTCGACTACGCCGTGCCGCAGTTCCGCCTCGTCTGGCACCCGATCCTGCTGATGCTGGCGGCCAGCGTCGCGCTCGTAACCGCGCGCATCTACTTCGGCAAGGGCGGCGCGCTCTACGCGGCCCTCTTCTTCCTGCTGGTCAGGGGCCTCATGACGCTGCTGGTGAGCCCGCTGTTCGGGCACACGCTGCTGCACTTCCCGCTCTACATCGTCGAGGCACTGCTGGTCGAGGCCGTGGCGCTGCGCGTGGCGCGCGACCAGCCGATCAAGCTCGGGCTGATCGCGGGGGCGCTGATAGGCACGATCGGCCTGGCGGCCGAATGGGGCTGGTCGTATGTCTGGTGGACGGTCGAGTGGCCCTCCTCGATGCTCCTCGAGGGAATCGTGGCCGGCTTCGTGACAGCGGTGGCGGGCGGCGTCGTGGGTGCCTTCGTGGGCCGCGCGATCACGGCCGCCGACGTGCCGGTGCGCCCGGCCCCAAGGTTCCTGCTGCCGGCGTCGCTCGTCGCGCTGATCGCCGTGTTCGCATACGCGGCGCCGGTGTCCTCGGGCGACCCGATCAAGGCGCAGGTCACGCTCACCGACGCGAAGCCGGCGCCCAAGCGCGAGGTGAACGCGCGGATCAAGCTGACCCCGGCCGACGCCGCCGACAAGGACGTGCGCTGGTTCCTCGAGACGGCCTGGCAGGGCAAGGAGGGCCGCTCCGTGGTGGCGCCGCTGAAGAAGGCCGGCCCCGGCACGTGGGTCACTGCGAAGCCGATCCCCGTCTACGGGACCTGGAAGGCTACCCTCAGGCTGCACAAGGGCAACGCGATCGAGGGGCTGGCGATCTTCATGCCCAAGGACCAGGCGATTCCCGTGAAGGAGACCCCCGCGAAGCCCACCTTCACGCGCACCTTCGTGCGCGACACGAAGCTGCTCCAGCGTGAGCAGAAGGCCGACGTGCCGGGCTTCCTCAAGGCGTTCGCCTACATCACCGTGCTGATCATCGGGCTCGGCCTGTACGGCTCGATGGGCTGGGGCCTGGCGCGGCTCCAGCGGGCGCTCAGCCGCGACCGGGCGGCGGTCTGATGGAAGCCGCGAGCAGAGAGCAGGTCGAGGCCGCTCTGCAGCAGGGCGAGGACGTGCCGTTCTCGCTCGAGCTGTCGGACGACCAGAAGAACATCCGCGACTGGGTCCACGGCTTCGCCGAGGGCGTCGTGCGCCCGGCGGCGGCGGAGTGGGACGAGCGCGAGGAGACCCCCTGGCCCGTGATCCAGGAGGCCGCGAAGATCGGCCTCTACGGCTTCGAGGGGATCGCGCAGCTCTGGGCGGACCCGAGCGGCCTGACGCTGCCGATCGCCAACGAGGAGCTGTTCTGGGGCGACGCCGGCATCGGCATGGCGATCATGGGCACCACGCTGGCGGTGGCGGGCATCTTCTCCGCGGGCACGCCAGAGCAGCTCGGCGAGTGGGTGCCGCAGTGCTTCGGCACCGTCGACGACCCAAAGGTGGGCGCCTTCTGCGTCTCGGAGCCCGACGCCGGCTCGGACGTGTCGTCGCTGCGCACCCGCGCCAAGTACGACGAGGCCAAGGACGAGTGGGTGCTGAACGGCCAGAAGGCATGGGCCACGAACGGCGGCATCGCGGCCATCCACGTGGTCGTGGCCTCGGTGGATCCGGAGCTCGGGGCGCGCGGCCAGGCGGCCTTCGTGGTGCCTCCCGACACGAAGGGCCTGGAGCAGGGCACCAAGGTGAAGAAGCACGGCCTGCGCGCCTCGCACACCGCCGACGTCTTCCTCGACGACTGCCGCATCCCGGGCTCCTGCCTGCTGGGCGGCAAGGAGAAGCTCGACGAGCGCCTTGCACGCGCCCGCGAGGGAACGCGCGGCAAGAGCCAGGCCGCCATGCAGACCTTTGAGGTGAGCCGCCCGACGGTGGGCTCACAGGCGATCGGGATCGCCCGCGCCGCCTACGAGTACGCGCTCGACTACGCCAAGCAGCGCGAGCAGTTCGGCCGCGCGATCATCGAGAACCAGGCAATCGCCTTTGCCCTGGCCGACATGAAGATGGAGATCGACGCCGCGCGCCTGCTGATCTGGCGCGCCTCGTGGATGGGCCGCACCGGCCAGCGCTTCGAGAACGCCGAGGGCTCGATGTCGAAGCTGAAGGCCGGCGAGGTGGCGGTCTGGGCCACCGAGCGGGCGATCCAGATCCTCGGCGGCAACGGCTACACCCGCGAGTACCCGGTCGAGCGCATGCACCGCGACGCCAAGATCTACACGATCTTCGAGGGCACCTCGGAGATCCAGCGGCTCGTGATCGCCCGGGCTATTTCCGGGATGCAGATCCGCTAGCCGGCGGCACCGCCAGCCACTCGCGCAGCTTCTCGTAGACCGCGGGGTGGTTCAGCAGCGCGATGTGATGCGTGCCCCCCACGTGCAGGCCGTACTCCTCCTCGAAGGGCATGCGGCGCTTCTTGCTGCGGCCCGAGGCGCTGGGCTGGAGCACCAACACGTCGCCGATCAGGCGACCCAGCGGGTCCATGCCGTCGGCCGTGATCGTGGCTGCCACGAAGCAGTGGGTGGCGCCCTCGAGCAGCGGCACCTCCTCGCAGGCCACCGCTGCGAGCGCGTCGGGATCCCGGTCCTTCCAGTCGGCGTCCACGAGCGAGCCCTGGCGCAGGTCGCGGATGCCGGCGCTGCGGCGGCCGAAGAAGGCGCCGTAGGGGCGGGTCTCCGGCAGCCGGTTGAGGCCGGCGGCGAGGTAGTGCACGCCCTGCGCCAGCGGCGCACCCAGGTGTGGCGTGCCGAGCGACACCACGTGGCGCACCAGCCCGGCCCAGTTCGCTTCCTCGAGTGCCGCGTGGTGGCAGGCGCTGCGCGACACGAGGCCGCCCATCGAGTGCCCCACGATGGCCACCTCCTGGACCTCCACGGGCCAGGCAGCCACGACCTGCTCGAGCATCCCGGCCAGGTCGCAGCCGTTCTCGGATATGTGGCGGCCGCTGTTGTAGCGCACGTAGACCGGCGTGCAGTCCAGCTCGCGCTCCAGGCGCGCGCCGTAGCTCTCGCGGCCGTTGCGCTCGCCCAGACGCCAGCCGAGCTCCGAGCCCATCAGACCGTGCACGAACACGACCAGGCGCGGCTGGGCGCGCGGGAAGGCAGCCGCCAGCGCGTCCCGGTCGGGCGGCACCGGGATGTCGTTCACGCGCACGGACATGGGCTCGTGGAGCGCGCTCTGGTCGCGCTCGAGCGCGTCGCCCATCAGGCCGTCGATGGCGCCGATCACGGCGCCGCCGATCGGATTGGTGGACAGCACGCGGCCGGGCCGCCCGTTCAGCGCCGCACCGGCAGCCAGGCCGAGCGTGCGGGTGCCGCCGCGCAGCGAGCCGTAGACGGCGTCCGATATGCCGTCGTGCGCCATCTGCACCATGCGCCCGACCGGCCCGGTCATCTTGAAGGCGCGCGACGCGACCGCCCTGTGGGTGCCCCAGATGCCGCCCGGGACCCTGCTCAGCTCGTCGAAGGCGAGGCGGACCAGCGCCTTGGCCTCGTCGGCCTGCTCCCTGACCGCCAGCTCCTGCGATGTGGCTGCGGGTGGCACGCGGATAAAAGCCTACTGGCCGGTAGGGACGGGTGCCAATGTTGACCGGTCGCGCCAAAGCGGGTAGACCTGACCAACCACCAACGGGGAGGAACAGGTGCGTTCACGCTTTGCGTTCGCGTTCATGACGCTGGCGCTGGCGGCGGTTGCCGCCAGCGGCTGCGGGAAGGTCGGCAAGAGTGGAGAGAGCAGCGGCCAATCGGGCAGCACGCTCAAGATCGGCGCGGCACTGTCGCTGACCGGCTCGCTCGCCAAGGAGGGCGGGCTGACCAAGCAGGGCTACCAGCTCTGCCAGGACAAGGTGAACAAGGCCGGCGGCGTCAAGGTGGGCGGCAAGAAGCTGAAGCTCGCCATCACCTACAGCGACGACAAGTCCGAGCCCGACACCGCGGCCCGGCTGGTGGACGGCTTCAACGACAAGGGCCTGAAGCTCGTGCTCGGCCCCTACGGCTCGCCCTCGACGGAGGCCGCCGCGGCGGTCGTGGAGCGCAACGGCCAGGTGATGCTCGACTCGAGCGGCGCGGACGACAACATCTTCACCAAGGGCTACAGGAACACCTTCGCGGTGCTCTCGCCCGCCAGCAAGTACGTCGCTGTGATCGTGGACTCGATCATGGACGGCGCGAACCCGAAGCCGAAGACGGCGGCCGTGCTGTCGGCCGACGACGGCTTCTCCTCGACCGCCGCGAAGGGCGGCGTGGCCGAGGCCAAGAAGAAGGGGCTGCAGGTGGTCGCGCAGGAGTCCTTCCCCGAGCACACCACCGACGTCTCCTCGGCGCTCACGAAGATCAAGGGCAAGAACCCGGACCTGATCCTCGGCTCCGTGCACATCGAGGAGGGCATCGCGATCGTCAAGCAGAGCAAGGAGCTGGGCGTGAAGCCCTCGGGCGGCTTCGGCGAGACCGTGGCGCCCCCCACGCCCGACTTCCAGAAGGCG
>JBBQRG010000088.1:0-11057 GCA_038215095.1 Solirubrobacterales bacterium
CGCGATGTCACCCGCCGCGACGAGCGTTGGGGCGCCCGCCGCCGCCGCGGCCGTGGGCAACGCACCCAGGAAGCCCGCGAACAACAAGACGCTGATCATGCCGCCCACCGACCGCCGCATCCGTCCATCGTCGCTCATCAACCGGGGAAATGCGGCATTCCGCCCTAGCTCATCCCCCGCGGAGATCTGGGAAATCACGCCGGATCCAGTTGGTCCCGAGCCGACAAATTCCAGGCCGGCCGGGTCTTTCCATGCGTTGGGCGAAGCCACTCTCAAGCCGCTTCGACGCCCACGAAATGGCGGCGCCCAGCACCACAACGGAAAAGCCCTGCAAATATGTGGCGATCCTGTAGCGCGCCCGACAGGATTCGAACCTGTGACCTTCGGTTCCGTAGCTTGCCGCCGAAGTTCGTTGAAGTGCGCCCGCGTCGGAATTCCTCGCCTGCTGAGCCAAATCCGCTCCTACGAGTTCGGCTGGTCGCCGCAGGGTGCGTTGCCCAAATGTTGCGCGCATCGCTTGAAGATCAGCGTGCGCTTGATCCGGAAGCCGGTGGACCGACTGCATGACCCGGATGTAGACTCGGGCTCGATGAGCCGGGTGCTGTCAGCGACAGCCCGCGCCGGTGTGTCCTCGGCCGGCTCGAGCGACTGCATGGTGAGCGACCGAGTACTTCGGCGCCGGCTGATCGGCCGGCTCGGGATCGCTTTGGCGTTGCTCTCGCTCGCGCTGTCGCTCGCGCCTGCCGCCGCCGGCGCCACGGCGCCTCCCCGTCTCGGCACCTGGGAGGGCAGGGGATCACGAGGCGTCGCGATCAGCTTCCGGCTGGTCCGGAGCGGGCACCTCGTCGTGGTCGCGGGCGGTATGACGGTGACGCTCCCCACATCCCCGCCCATCTGCCCCGCCGGACCGCGCGGGGCTGCGGCCGTGCACTACAGGAGGGTGGGCTACGGGGGCCCGGGGGCGCCGCCGCTCTCCATCTTCCACTTCCGGCCGCGGCAGGTCAGACTCGACGTCTACGATCGCGAGCAGGGCATTTTGGCGCCGTTCACGGGCACTTTGCGCAACCGCCGAACGATGGTGCTCACATGGCCTGCGCCCAGCCATCAACCGAAGGGCTGTGGCTGGCCGCGGCGGCGGCTGCGCTGGGTCGTGCATCGTGCCACCCGCGTGCGAGTCGCCACGGGCCAGTGGACGGGCACGCTGAGCGCCGTCGGCGGGATCACGGGCGCCGTGCAGGTGCACGTCAGCGCCGCCGGCCGAGTAGTCGACGACTTCGAGGAGCAGGAGAGCTGTCCGGGATCTGGTGCCGGCGGCGGCGGGATGGGCTCCAACCGGGCCCAGGAGTTCATAGACCGGCATGGGCGCTTCGCAGGCCCGATCGGACCCTCGACCCAAGTCAACGGCGTGGTGACCGGATGGCGCGGCCGCTTCGCCGGCAGCACGCTAACCGGGACCGTGACGTCGGCGAACCGCTGCCCGGAAAATGACGGCACACCGCTGGTCGCCGCGTTCGTCGCCCATCCCGGCCCGTAGCGGCCCCGAGGGATCTGGCAACAAGGCGCGCCCCTCAAAGGGACGCGCAGTGAAGCGCGCCCGACAGGATTCGAACCTGTGACCTTCGGTTCCGTAGACCGACGCTCTATCCAGCTGAGCTACGGGCGCTAGCGGCGGGAAGGGTAGCCAGTCCGGCGCCTTCCACGCCTGCGCCCGGAATCAGCCGATCAGCAGCACCACGAACGTGGCCAGCACGGCGCAGGCGCCGAGGCCCAGCGCGACCGTTGCCTTGCCGCGCGTGTTGGCCGGCGCCGACTCCCGCAGCGTCAGGCCGAGCATGATCGCGCCGGCACCGAGTGGGATCGGGAGCCCGGTCCGGAACACGATGCAGGTGATCAGGGCGAGCACGCCGAGGATCAGCGCGACGCGGGCGGCGCGCTCCGGTGCCCCGGCGCGCCAGTTTGGGACGAAGCGCGTGACGAGCAGGGCGATCGCGATCAGCCACAGGCCGATGAACGCGAAGCAGGCGATCGTATCGCCGGTGCTCGTGTCGCCGCTGAAGTACGCAATGGGCATCCCGACGAGCAGCAGCAGCCCGCAGACCACCGCGATGCCGGTCGCGGCCGTCGGCGGTGCGAGCCATGCCCCACGTATAACCCAGATTGGCCGGTAGCGCCATTGGGTGTGGTCGGGGTAGCCGCACCCCCACATGCCTGCTGGCCCCACAGCCACGGGGCCGGCGCGGTGGGACGGTGGGCTTGTCAGGCACAACCACCAGATCGGAGCCCACAATGACCACCAGCCAGCCGAACATCCAGCCCAAGCGCTCGACCGGCGCGCGGATCGCCCTTTTCGTGACCAGCGCCATTGCAGGCGTGTTCGCCTTGGGCTTCATCGCCGCCGGCGCCTTCGCCCTCTGGGGCAATTCGCAGAAGGACCGCGACGGTTATCTATCGACCGACAGCCAGCGGTTCGAGGCCGGCACGCGTGCCCTGGCCACTCAGAACCTGGACATCAACCTCGACGGAACGGGGTCGGTGGTGAGCACCGGTGAGCTCGGCAAGGTCCGTCTGAAGGTCGCGCCGCAGACCGGGGAGCCGGTCTTCGTGGGCATCGCCCGCTCGAGCGACGTGGACGGCTACCTGCGCGGCGTGTCCCACAGCACGCTGACCGACGTGGACTCCTCCCCGTTCAAGGCGAGCTACAGGCCCCACGGCGGCAAGCACCATCCGGCGGCCCCGGCGAAGCAGTCGATCTGGGCGGCCTCCGCGCACGGCAGCGGCACCCAGACGCTGAACTGGGACATCCAGGACGGCAACTGGTCCGTGGTCGTGATGAACGCCGACGGATCCCCCGGCGTTCAGGCCGGCATCAGCGCCGGCGCGAAGGTCCCCTGGCTCAACGAGCTCGGCTGGACACTCGCCGGCGGCGGAACGATCCTCCTGATCCTGGCCACCGGGCTGCTGGTACTCGGCATCCGTCCTCCGCGGAACGGGTCAGGCAAGGAGCCCGCGACGACGAGGGTGATGCCGGTCACCGGCTGATCCCGACACTCGAAACCGCACGTGAAGGCCCGCCTCGAGCGGGCCTTCCGCGTTGTCGGGGGCCGCTAGCCGAAGGCCTGGATGATGTCGATCAGCTCGTCGCGCCGGTATCCGTGCTCGCGGGCGAACGCCACCAGCTCCCGCGCGCGAGCCACGACCGCGCCGCGTTCAGGGCTGTCGCTGACGGTGATGCCGCGACCGCGGCGGAAGTCGAGCAGGCCCTCGTCGCGCAGGGTGCGCAGCGCGCGGAGGACGGTGTTGGTGTTCACCCCCAGGACGGCCGCGAGGTCGCGCGCCGGGGGCAGCCGGTCGCCGGGGCCGGCCTCGCCGTCGGCGATCGCGCGCCGCAGTTCGGCGGCCACCTGCTCGTGCAGGTCCCGGTCCTCGCCACGATCCACCTTGACTCTGAGCATGGTGCTAGTGATACTAGCTTCATTAGCGGAAGCACGACCCGAGCCCGAGGTCTCAAGGCGCTGTTCGAGGAAGCGCGGCGACGCGCCCGCAAGCGGCGGCTGGGCTACGCGGCCTGCGGGGCCGTCCTGGCGCTCGGAATCGCAACCTGGCTGCTCGCCGGCGGACTTGCCGATCACTCGCGTGCGCCCGCCGGCTCCCGGGCCCCCGCGGCCCGGCTCGCCCTCACGAGGACCCCCTACATCGGGGTCACCTGTGCCGGGCAGCCCAACGCCATCTCGTGCGATCGCGTCGGCCTGGCCGTGTGGCTGAAGCACCCGACCAAGCGGCTCAGCGCGACCATCGACGGCCGCGCCGTCGCGATGCACATGCCATGCGGCAACCCGCTCGAGCCCTACAGCTGCCGGAGCTACTGCCGCGACGCCAAGAAGGATCAGCCCTGCGGCACATTCTTCGAGGGCTTCCTCCGGCCTGCCGGTCTGCTCAATGGACCCCTGAAGGTCCGCCCCGATCGCCGCAACCTCTGGTTCGGGCGAAACCCGCCGCGGGGACTGGTGAGACTCCGGGGGGACGGCGGGGCGGCGACGAAGTTACGGGTGCCACTGAGCCCAGGTTGGGGCTGAGGTCTCTAGGCTCACCGGACCCGACACGGAGGCCGCCATGCTCGCCAAGCTTCGCAACCGCCTGACCTTTGCCAACGTCGTTTCGCTGCTCGCCCTCTTCGTCGCGCTGGGCGGCACCTCTTACGCCGCGATCAAGATCACCGGCAAGAACGTCAAGGACTCCTCGCTCACCGGCAAGGACATCAAGAACTCGAGCCTCACATCTTCTGACGTGAAGGACAGGTCGCTGCTCTCGAAGGACTTCAAGGCTGGGCAGCTTCCTGCCGGCCCCCGCGGAGCGGACGGGGCGAACGGAACCAACGGCTTCGGCGTGCTGTCCTACCCGTTCGGGGTCTCCCCTCCCGTGGCCGCCGCCAGTGACCCTGATTCTGGCGCGATCGCGTGTGACCCCGGCACATTCCCGACGGGGGGCGACGCCTTTGCGTTCGGTCCCGCCCCCAACAACGATCCCGTCGGCGGAGTGATCACCAGCGACGGCTTCGACTTCGACAGCTCCGGCACTCCGGACGGCTGGTTCGCTACCTGGGAGAACAACTCGCCCCAGACCGTGACGATCGAGATCGACGTGGCCTGCGCGAACGCCAGCACTGTCCAGGCCAAGTCAAAGGCCGTGCGCTTGCGCGCCAAGCACGCCAGGTAGGACGCCGGTTCGATGAGGGCAACCCGCACGGCGCTTCGCTTCGGAGCGCCGCTGCTCGCGGTGGCCGTGTCACTCACTGCGCCAGGCATGGCGGCGGCGTCGCCCGGCCAGGTGCGCTCCAAGCTCGGGAATGCTCGAGCGCCCGCGGCCCAGCTCGACCGGATCGCGGCCCAATCGAGCCACGGAGTCCGCTTCTACCGCTATCGCCAGGAGGTCGGCGGACTCCCCGTGCTTGGTTCGGAGGTGGTCGTCACCGACGGCCGCGGCAGCAGGCCCGACCTGCTGGCGGACGGCTCGCATCGGCTCGGCGCGCGGCGGGCGGCCCGCGTTCGCAGCGCCGCGGCCCGGCGGACCGCCGTGGCCCGGGTGGGCGGCGGGACCGTGAGGAGCGCGTCGCTCGCCGTGCTGCCCTCCGGAGAGCGGGCGGTGACCGTCTGGCGAGTGGTCGTGGGGGACCTGCCGAACGCGGTCTGGGAGGTCCTCGTCGATGCCCGCTCGGGAGTGGTCGTAAGGGTGAGGAGCCTGCTCCGCGACGCATTCGTCTCCACGGGTTCGGCGAACCTCTTCGATCCCAATCCGATCGTGATGAAGGGTGGGTCGGCGGGCTTGCCCAGCAGCGGCGACGCCGACAGCGCGGCCTTCACCTACTCCGCGAAGACGCTGCGACGACTCGACGACGCCCCACCGAACACCTGCCTGAAAGGCCAGTGGGTCGACGCCCGCAACGGCGCCGCTCAAGTCTGTGCGGCCGGCCACAACTTCAACGCGATCACGCGCTCGAACGCGAGCTTCGAGGCGCTGATGGCGTACTTCCACCTCGATCGAACCCAGGCCTATATCGAGAGCCTGGGGTTCACGAACGCGAACAACCGCCAGCTGCTCGTTCACGCCAACGGGACCACCGACGACAACTCGTTCTATGACCCCGACACGAAGGAGATGACCCTGGGCACGGGAGGGATCGACGACGGCGAGGACGCCGACGTGATCGTTCACGAGTACGGGCACTCCATCCAGGACAACCAGGTGCCCGGCTTCGGAGCGAGTCCGGACAGCCTGGCCATGGGCGAGGGCTTCGGCGACTACCTGGCCGCGGCGATGTCCAACCACTTCACGGCGGGGGCGGGCACCGACACCTGCCTGGCCGAGTGGGACACCTACGGCTTCTCTCCGCCATCGGACTTCCCCTGCCTTCGGCGCGTGGACTGGAACCGCTCCGCGGGACAGACCTCGCCGGACTGCCCCGACCTGACCGACGAGCACTGCCGGGGCGAGGTCTGGTCGGCGGCGCTGTGGACGATCCGCGGCGCGATCGGCGCCGCGCAAGCCGACAGCGTCGTGATCCAGTCGCACTTCAGCCTGACCCCGAACGTGAGCTTCCAACAGGCCTCGCAGGCCCTCCTGTCGGCCGACTCCGCGCTCTTTGGAGGCGCCCACCTCGCCACCATCAGCTCGATTCTGGACTCGCGCGGGCTCTACACGATCCAGGACGGAACGCCGGCGGACGCGCGGCCGCTGGGAGTGCCCGGTCAGGCCAGCGGGCTTCTGACGCGGGGAAGCGACGACGACGACGTCTGGCGGGTCTCCCTGGTGCGCGGCCATCCGATCGTGATCCGGCTGCGCTCGGCCACGGACTTCGACCTGCGCCTGCTCTCCCCCGGTGCCGCAAGCGTCGACACGCCTCCAGTCGCATTCGCGGAGACGTCGAGCGGCAACGAGGACATCCACTACAAGCCGCCGTCGAGCGGCGACTACTTCATCGACACGCACGCGGTCGCGGGCACCGGGCCGTACACCCTCGAGGTCGCCTCCGACGACCAGGACGGCGACGGAGCCGCCAACGCCGAGGACGACTGCCCAACCCGATCCAACGCGAGCCAGCGGGACTGGGACGACGACGGCAAGGGCGACGCCTGCGACCCGAGCTCAAAGGTCTCGATCACGAGCGTGCGGCACAAGGGCAACCGAGTAGCCGTCAGCGGGCGCATGCTCCCGATCACGCTGAGCCCTCGCGCGTTCCGCATGTCCGTGTCGAAGCTCAGCTGCCGCGGGCGGCGCTGCCACTACCGGCACGTGCGAACGATCCTGGCGAAGAAGGCGAGCAAGGGACGTGTGACGCTGAGGCTCGCCCTCAGCCCGGGGCGGTACCGATTCGAGGCGGCGCTGCGAGCGAAGGGCTACCGAAAGACGCACAGCCGCCGGGCCGGCCTGAGAGTGCGCTGACCAGGCCTCGCGGCGAAAACCGAGCATGGCGGCGGAAGCAGGGAGCGACGCGTGCCCTGGCACGCGAGCGACCGATGACGCCGCCAGGCGACGGTTTGCAGGCGCGAGGCGGAGAGGGCGGGATTCGAACCCGCGAGAGAGCGTGAGCCCCCTACTCGCTTAGCAGGCGAGTGCCTTCAGCCGCTCGGCCACCTCTCCGCGACACTGTCGATTGTATGCCCAGGGTCGTCGTCATTTTGCTCGGCTTGGTGGTGGTGATGCTGGTGGCCACCCAGTTCGCTCTGCCTCCGATCGCCGAGCACAAGGTGGAGAGCAGGCTGGAGCGCGACGGCGGCAGCGCGACGGCGAAGGTGCGCGCATTTCCGGCGCTGCGGCTGCTGTTCGGGGACGGCGATTCGCTGGACGTGCGGGCGCGCGGGGTGAGCCTGGACGCGACCGGGGCGGGCGCCGACTTCGGCCGTCTCGACGGCTTCGACGAGGTGAGCGTGCGCGTCACGGCGGCCGCGGCGGGGCCGCTGGCGGTGCGGAGCCTCGAGCTGAGCCGCGCGAAGGGCGCCGCGGGCTACGAGCTCCGGTCGGCAGCCGTGACGACTCCACGCGAGGTGGCCGGCTTCCTCGGCTCGCAGGCGGGTGGAGGGCTTGGCGGGCTGTTCGGGGACCTGGCGGCGGGGAGCCTTCCGGGTGGCGGGAACACGCGGCTGCCGCTACGGCTGACGGCCCAGGTCGCGAGCCGCGACGGCCGGCCCACGGTCAGCGGCGCCGAGGGCTCGGTGGCGGGCATCCCGGCGGGCCCGCTGGCGGAGCTGGTGGTGGGCGCGCTGCTGGCGCGGCTCTAGATCACCACGCCTTCGAGCCGCAGCAGCTGCTCCTTCTTGTCGAGCCCGCCGGTGTAGCCGCCGAGGCCGCCGCCGCTTCGCAGCACGCGGTGGCAGGGCACGACCACGGGCAGCGGGTTGGCGCCGAGGGCGTTGCCGGCGGCGCGCACGGCGCGTGGGCTGCCGGCCTTGGTGGCGACGCTGGTGTACGTGCCCACCTCGCCGAACGGAATCGCCGCGGTGGCCTTGAGCACGCGCCGGCCGAAGCCGTCGCGGGTGAGCGACCAGTCGAGCGGCAGGTCGAAGTCGTGGCGCCGGCCCTCGAAGTACTCGTCGAGCTCGCGCCGGGCCTCGTCGAGGCGCGCCGGCGCCTCGAGCACACGCCGGGACAGCCGTTCGGCGAGCCTTTCGAGCACGTCCTCCGGCGGGCTGTAGGAGAGCAGCGCCAGGCCGCGCTCGGTGCCGGCCAGCGTGAGGGGTCCGAGCGGGCTGTCGACGGTGGCGTAGGCCACGTCGACAAGCCCCTCCCCGGCGGCGCGCTCGATCAGGGCGCGATCGAGCTCGGGTGCAGGCGCGGGGAGCGTCGCGGCGGCGGCGCGCAGTGCGGTCTCCAGTTCGTTCATCGGGTCCATTCCTCTCTGAGTGTCTTGAGTCCTTCGTACACGTTGCGTCGCGCGGCGTCCTGCGAGCTTTCGAGCAGCTTGGCCAGCTCGGCGTAGGGCATGCCGAGCACCGAGCGGCAGAAGACGGCGGCGCGCTGCTTCTCGGGGAGCTTGCGCACGGCGGCCCACAGCTCGGGCCGTCCGTCGGCCTCGGCGGGGGCGGTCTGCTCGGGCAGCGAGTCCGACGCCGGCCTTGGGCGCCGCGAGCGGGCGCGATGGGAGTCGATCGCCTTGTGCTGCGCGATGCGCAGCAGCCAGCCGCGCAGGTTGTCGGCGCTTTTCAGCCTGGGGTATGCGCGCAGCGCGGCGATCCAGGTCTCCTGAAAGCAGTCGTCGGCGTCGGTCGGGCCGACGCTCGCCACGAGGAAGCGGTAGACGTCCGTGCGGTGGGCGTCGAGCAGGGCCTGGAAGGGCGGCGGCTTCACACCCGTAGAACGCTGCTTTCGGCGCTTCTGTGAGATCAGGAGCGGATGAAGACCGGCGTGCCGATCGGCACCGTGCCGATCAGCCAGCGCACGTTCGCGGGCTGCGACCGCATGCAGCCCAGGCTGACGGGCTTGCCGATGCTCGACAGGTCGGTGGTGGCGTGAACGGCCAGGCGGTCGCCGCCCGGCCAGTCCGGCGGCAGCTTGTTCTGGTGGCCGGTCAGGGCGAGAACGCAGCAGCCGTAGGGCGAGCCCTTGTCGGCCACCTTGAGCTTGTCGGTCACCGCGAAGCGGCCCTGCGGGGTGGGGTGGCCCTTGCCGCCGATCGCCACCGTGAACTTGCGCAGGGTGTGGCCGTCGCGGCGCACGTAAAGGCGCCTTCGCGACAGGTCCACGTGCAACGACCAGCGCACGCAGTCGAGCCGCGCCACCCCGGCGATGTCGACCCAACCCATCTCGCCGTTCTTCAGCTCGGGGGCGAGCACCGCCAGCCAGTTGCCGCGGCGCCTGACCACGCTGAGGATGCGCGGCGACCCCCACTCGGTGGTGGCCGGCAGCTTCAGCTTGCGGCGGCCGCCCGGGCTCGAGTAGAGCTGGACCGGCCGGCGCACGTAGGCGGTCGAGTAGCACGAGGTGGTCCTCGGGTCCGACGGGAACGGCGCTGCCAGCGCGCCACCCTCATGGGGCAGGAAGCGGCGCGTGTTGTCGCCGCCGGGCGGGCTCTTCGTGCCTGAGTCGTCGAACTGGGTCGCGCCGAGCCAGCCGGCGCCCAGAAGCGCCGCGGCGCCGAGGCCCCCGAGGAGCGCCCAGAGGGCCGGGGACCGAACGCGCTCACGCCGATGCTCCTCCTGGCGCTCGGCGAGCATCTCGAGCACCGGCTCCGGCTCGTCCCCGTTGCCGCGCGTGACGGGCGGCCGCGGAGGGCCTGCGGCGACGGGCGCGGCGACCGCTGCGGCGGCGGCCGGGCGGGCGGGCGGCGGCGGCTCGGTGGCGGGGATCTGCGGCTCGTCGACTTGCGCGTGCTCGGTGGCGGGAACACGCGGCTCGTCGGCGGCGGGGGGCTCCTCTGCGGGCGGCTCATCGCGGGGCGGCTCCTCTGCGGGCGGCTCATCGGCGGGCGGCTCATCGCGGGGCGGCTCATCGGCGGGCGGCTCATCGCGGGGCGGCTCCTCGGCGACCGGCTCGACGGCGGCGGCCAGGAAGAACTCGTCGACGGGCGGTTCGTCGGGGGTGGGCGGCTCGGCGGTGGAGGCGACGAACGGCTCATCGGCCGCCGGCTTGCCCGGCCCGCCGACGGGCACCCCGGTGTCGGCGGGTCCCGCCACGGCGTCCTCCGCCGCCTCCTGCTCGACCTCCTCCGGCCGGTCGAGGTGCTCAACGGGCTCCTCCTGCTCCTCCACCGGCAGCGGCTCAAGCAGGGGATCCGGCGCGGGAGTGAGCCGGAACAGGCGGGCGGCCTCCGAGGTCTTCAGCTCCTTGGGCTTGACGTCGGGCTCGGCCGGAGGCAGCGGGTCGCTCGACGCGGCCGACGGGTCGGAGAAGGCCTGCCAGCCGTCGCCGCCCTTGCCGTCTTCGGCCGCTTCCCAGGTCTCGGCGTCGAGCAGCGCCTTCAGCACTGCGCCGAGGTCCTCGCCGCGCTGGACGCCCATCGCGTCGGCCAGGTTCTCGATGGCGGTGGCTCGCCGCCGGGCCACCTCGGCGGACTCGGCGTCGAAGATCTTGGCCAGCGCCTCGTCGGGAACGCGGCGCCTCAGCGACAGGTCGAGCACCTCCCAATCCCGCGGATCGAGGCGCCGCAGGGCCGCAACGAGCTCTTCGCTGCTGATCATCAACCCAATGTAACGGGCATAGCAGCGGCCCACGTGGGCAAAGGGAGGCATGGCAGATACCCGCTACTGGACACAACTGGCAACCGAGCAGTACCCGCCCAGCGACCTCGTTCGCCAGGCCGCCGAGGCCGAGCAGGCCGGCTTCGACGCCGTGAACATCAGCGATCACTTCCAACCCTGGTGGGAGCCGGGCGAGTCCGGCCACGCATGGGTAACCCTCGGCGCGATCGGCCAGGCCACCGACCACGTGCCGATCGGCACCGGCGTCACGGCACCGGTCTTCCGCCACAACCCGGCCGTGTGCGCCCAGGCGTTCATGACGATCGAGGAGCTTTTCCCCGGTCGCTCCTTCCTCGGCATCGGCTCTGGCGAGGCGCTCAACGAGGTGCC
>JBBQRG010000089.1:0-10884 GCA_038215095.1 Solirubrobacterales bacterium
TCGAGGCCTTCCGGACGAAGAAGGAGGTCATCAAGGCGCAGTACTCGGCCGCCGAGGCGCAGGTGAAGATCTCCGAGGCCGCGACCGGAGTGGGCGAGGAGATGGCCGACGTCGGCCTGGCGATCCAGCGCGCCGAGGACACGACCGACCAGATGCGCGCCCGCGCGGGCGCCGTCGAGGAGCTCGAGGCCGCGGGCACCTTCGAGGACCTGACCCAGCTCGGGCCGGCGCAGGACGACATCGACCGCCAGCTCTCCCAGCTCGGCACCGGCCAGCAGGTGGACGATGAGCTGGCGAAGATGAAGGCCGAGCTCGGCTCCGGCTCGGGCGGCGGCGAGACCCCGGCCCTCGAAGAGGGCAAGGAGGGCGCGTGATCGTCCGCGTGTCGGGCGAAGGGCAGTTCGAGCTGCCCGACTCGGACTCGCAGCGCTTGAACGAGCTCGACAACCGCGCGGTCAACGCCGTTGAGCAGGGCGACGAGACCGGCTTCCGCGAGCTCTGGAGCCAGATGCTCGAGCTCGTGTCCACGAACGGCTCGCCCCTGGCCGTCGAGGAGCTGGTCGAGTCGGCAGTGATCCTGCCGCCGCGGGACATCTCCTTCGAAGAGGCGAAGGGCGAGTTCAGCGGCGACGGGCTGATCCCGGACTAGGTGGAAGGTTTCGTCCGGCGCCGCGTCTCTGAAGGTGCGTGCGCAGAGAAGCCAAAGCGATCACGGTTGCCGCCCTCGCCTCGGTGGGATTCGCCGCCATCGGCGTGGCAGCGTCGGACGCGCAGTACGGCCCCTATCCGCCGGCGCCGCCGCCCCCGTCCACCCACAAGCAGGCCAAGAACACGGTCGTGATCAAGGGCGCGAGCAGCGCCAAGTACCGCTTCAGCCCCAAGACGCTGAAGATCAAGCACGGCAAGCGCGTCAAGTGGAGCTGGAACAGCAACGCTCCCCACAACGTCACGTTCACGAAGCTCCATAGGCATTCGAAGACGCTTCAGCACGGCAGCTACAGGCGAAAGTTCAGCAAGCCGGGCACGTACCGCTATCTCTGCACCGTCCACGGCTTCACCGGCAAGATCGTGGTGAAGTAGCGCGCCTAGCCGTGGAGGGCCCGTGCCAGGCGCACGAGGATGTAGACCAGGAAGCCGAGGCCGAGCAGGCGCCGGAACCAGTTCACTCCGCCGACGGCCTCGCCGTACGCCCAGATGCCCAGGGCGACGTAGAACAGCGAGGACGCATATGCGGCGATCCAGCCGTGGGCCAGCCTGTGGACGAGCGAGGCGACCAGCGCCACGAGCAGCGGCGCGTTGGGGGTCTGGACCAGCGGAAAGCGCCGCGGCCAGCCTGCCTCGCGCGCGCCCTGCCACGATGAAGATATGCGGGAGATCGAGATAGTGGGCGACATGATCCGTCTTGGGCAGCTGCTGAAGCTATCCGCCCTGGCGGACTCGGGCGCCGAGGCCCGGGAGCTCCTGCATGCGAGCGGGGTCACCGTGAACGGCGAGCCCGAGGTGCGCCGTGGTCGCCAGCTGCACCGCGGCGACGTCGTGGCGGCGGCCGATCAGACCGTCCGGGTGGTCTGATCGTGGCGTATACGACCGCAGAGGCGAGGCAGGAGCTGCTCGACACCTCCGCCCAGGCGGCGAACGAGCTCGGCCTTGCCAGTGCCTGCCTGGCCGAGGCCTACGAGCAGCTCGACGAGATGAGCGGCGACAGGCTGGAGGAGGACTGCTTCCGCCCCGTGCAGGTGGCGTACGGCCGTGCGAAGCGCACCCACACCGAGTTCGCCGCCCGCCACGGGCTCCAGCCGGCAATCTTCGAGCAGCAGGCGCCGGGCCTGGCGTCACAGGGCGCGGCCGCCTTCGTCGAGCGCTCCGTCGAGGCGGTCGGCGAGGCCGATCGCACCCTCGCCGGGCTCCAGGACTCGATGCTGCCCGTGGAAGCCGGCGATGAGGAGCTGCGCGCGGGGCTCAAGGCGATCCGCGAGCCGCTGGGCGCCCTGCCCGGCAAGGCCCGCGACTTCCTTCGCGGCCTCGGGCGGTAGGTTCACCGCAAGGTAACCGCACCTACAAAAGTGCGTAACACCAGGGGTTTTGTGGGCGCTATCTTGATGTTCCGAGTTGGTCGATCGCCGTCACCTGGCCCCGGGCATCGCCGCTTTCGTAGCCGCTTCGCTCGTGGCCCTTGTCGGCCTCCGAGCTGCCGCCGGGCCGCCAACCCACAGGTCTGGAGAAGCGCGAATCCAGATCCTCGGCTCCAACGACCTGCACGGCTACCTGGAGCCGACGGGTGGCCTCGGTGGCGCCGCGTGGTTCGCCGCGGCAATGGACCGCGCGGCCGCCCGGCAGCCGAAGAGCACGATCCGCGTCCACGCCGGCGACATGATCGGCGCTTCGCCGCTCATCTCGAGCTACTTCCACCACTTCTCCACGATCGCCGCGATAAACAGAATGCACTTCGACGTAGGCACCGTCGGTAATCACGAGTTCGACAACGGCGGCGACAGGCTGGCGTCCCTGCTTGCTCGCGTCCGCTTCCCGTACATCTCGGCGAACGTGGTCGACACCGAGGGACAGCTCCGGCTTCCGCCGTACCGGATCATCCGCCGCAACGGAGTGAAGATCGGCTTCATCGGCGTGACTACCAATACGGCTACGCGCTACCTGCTGCCCCGCTTCGCGCGCCGCTTCCGCTTCCTGGACATGTCCGACGCGGTGAACCGCTGGGTGCCGGCGCTGCGGCGGCGGGGCGTGGAGTCGATCGTGGTGCTCGCGCACGCCGGCGCGTTCCAGCGCCGCGTCCCGGGCGCGCCGGCGGCGGGGAAGATCGTCGACGAGACGCGCCAGATGGACGACGCCGTGGACCTCGTGATCGCAGGCCACACGCACTCCTACCTCAACACGCGCGTGGACGGCAAGCTCCTGGTGCAGGCGTACTCCTACGGCACCGCCCTCGACAGGGTCGAGCTCACCATCGACCGCCGCTCGGACGACGTTGTCGCATCCTCTGCCCAGATCGAGCGCGTTCGCCACGCCGGGCTGAGGTCAGACCCCGCGGTGGCAGCGATCGTGGGGCGCTACGCACGCCGGGTACGCCCGGTCGCCCAGCGGGTCATAGCGACCGCGAGCCGCGGACTTCAGCGCGGGGGCGACGGTCTCGGTGACCTGGTCGCGCGCGCACAGCGCTCGCTGGCGGGGGCCGATATCGCCTTCGTGAACCCCGGCAACATGCGCGCCGGGCTACAGGTTGGCGCGGTTACCTACAGCGAGCTCTGCTCGATCAACGCCTACGGCCATCCGGTGATGCGGCTGCGACTGCGTGGCCGGGACGTCCGAGCGGTGCTCCAACAGCAGTGGAGCCGCGGCGGCACGACTCGCCTCTACACCAGCGGGGTCCGCTACCGCCACGACGGGCGGCGGGTCGCCAACGTGACGGATGCTCACGGGCGCCCGCTCGACCCGGGGCGCCTCTACACGGTGGCTGCCAACGAGCTGATCGCGACTGGGTCGCGCTTCAGCGTCCTCCGCGACCGCGGCGAGGACAAGACGCGGGTCGGTACCGACGTGCAGGCGCTCACCGCCTACCTCCACCGGGATCCCGGCGCGCTTCGCTAGTCGAGCGCTCTGAGCCGCGGCGCCTTGGAGCTGCCGCTGACCGCGAACAGCCGGACTCGGTTTGCTCCCGCCCGAAGCGAGGTGGGGGGTACGAGGGCCGAGTAGTGAAGGGGCCCGCCGCGAACGGTGCGAAAGGCGGGTGAGGTCCCAGCGATCTGCCCGTTGATGGCCACCGCGACCGCTGCCGGTGACTTGCGCGAAACGCCGCTCAGGCGGCCGCTGACGTAGCAGGGGACGAACGCGGACGACGGATCGACCGCGCGGTAGGCGCGCGCGTTGTTGAGGGTGGCTCGGATGTGCCCGGCGGGGGCGGGGTTGAGCGGGGAAACCGGGCGCCCGGCCAGACCACGGTAGGGGCCGATCCCGTAGAGGCCCGGTGCACTGTTGCCCGCACCGAAGAGCCGGAGCTTCAGTGCCTGTGCGCGCTTGGCCCAGCGGCGCAGTCCGGGTCCCGTGAGGGTGTAGCCGCGTCCCGACCGCTGGTAGATCACCGTTCGGGCGGGGATCCTCCGGGCGGCAGGGCCGTAGATCGAGTGGCCGCTCACGCGGTGGCGAATCTTCGTGTGGGTGAGGCCGGCCAGGGTCGGCACGACGTCCTCAGTGCGCACGTGCCGCGCCGGCGTCGCGCCGGCCGCCTGGTAGGGGCGCTTGATGAAAAGAGGCGTGAGCGCGATGTCCCCGAAGTTGCGCCGCGACACCTCGTGCCCGTTGTCGACTCTGCCGAAGCTCTCACCGTTGTCGGCGGTCACCACGACGATCGCCTTGTCGTAGAGGCCCTGCGCCTTGAGCCGGTCGATCACCGAGCCCAGCAACCGGTCGGCATAACCGAGCTGGAGCAGGTGGCGCTGGTACTTCTGGATCGACACCCACCGGCTGCTGAAGGCATGTCCCCAGCCGGGCACCTCCCCGGCCGCGCTGACGAATTGCTGTCCCGACGGCAGGTAGCGCCAC
Organism: Solirubrobacterales bacterium; assembly: GCA_038215095.1. Lineage (GTDB taxonomy): Bacteria > Actinomycetota > Thermoleophilia > Solirubrobacterales > Thermoleophilaceae > DATACN01. Next base: position 4,555 of record JBBQRG010000089.1, read on the forward strand.
GGGCCGTGGGGCAGTAGGAGGTGCTTGAAGTACAGGGTGGGCCTCCTGCCGGCTCGTATCGAGCGGACCCACCGCTCGAGCCGCTCCGGACGGCCGTGGGCGAGCTCGTGCAGGACCGAGCGCTTGTTCTGGGTGCGCTCGTGGGGGCACAGCCGGGGCGGGCAGAGGCTGGTCACCTCTTCGGAGGAATCGATCGCGTAGCGCGCGCCCAGCAGGGTGAACAGGTTCCGCGGCATCTGGTGATAGGTGGGCTTGAGCTTGCGCTTGGGCAGGTCCCCGGTGAGCAGCGCACCCATCGCCCGGGGCGTCTCGTCGGCGGGCGCGGTGGCGTAGGGAAACCAGTCGCCGTCGTGCGCGAGCCTCGCGAAGTTCGGGTAGCGGACTGCATCGATGCGGCCGCCTGCACCGACCAGGGACGTGGTGGAGAGCTCGTCGAACGAGATGAAGATGACCGACGGGTGCGGAGGTGCCGCACGCGCCTGTCTCGCGGCCGCGCCCTCGGTACCGCCGCAGCCCGCGACGGCAACCGCGGCGATGAGCGCGGCGACCGCGTACAGGCTCCGGGCGGCGTGCACGACGGGAACGGTGACAGCTGAGGGGGAGGGAATAGGAAGGAGGTGTTAAGAGTGGGGCGCGTGCCCGACGAGCTCGTCACCCGGTCGATCGCCCTCCCCGGCGGCGAGCTTCGCGTGCTCCAGCCGGAGGAGAGTGCGGAGCTGCCCGACGCGGGCGCGGTGGAATGGGCGCCGATCGCGCCGTACTGGTCCGTGCTCTGGCGCAGCGGCGTTGCGCTGGCCCGCGAGCTCGACGCTCTGCCGCTAAGGGGCAGGCGCGTGGTCGAGCTGGGCTGCGGCCTCGCGGTGCCGAGCCTGGCCGCGGCCCGGGCGGGCGCCGAGGTGCTCGCGACCGACCAGGACGCCGAATCGCTCAACCTCGTGGAGCGCAACGCGGCCGCGAACGGAGTGCCAGTGGAGACGGCGACGGTCGACTGGGCTCAGCCCGGGGAACTGGTGGCGCGCGCGCCGTTCGACCTCGTGCTTGCCGCCGACGTCCTGTACGAGCGCGCCAGCGTGGCCCTGCTCCTGTCGCTGCTGCCGCGCCTCGGGACGGAGGCCTGGTTGGCCGACCCCGGCCGCCCGGCGGCGGGCGTGTTCCTGGAGCAGGCGCGCCGCCGCTGGACGGTTGAGACGCGCGTGCGCGACGAGGTGGTCCAACTGCACCGGCTGCGGCTCGGCCGGGCCTAGAGCAGGCGCGGGGCGTGTGACCCGGAGTAGACGTCCTTGCGGGCGATCAGCCCGTCGCGGAACGGGAACACGTCGACGCCGTCCCACTCGATGGCGCGCCCGTCGTCGTCCGTGGCGGTGGCCGTCCACTCGCTGACGACGAAGTCGTCGCCCACGTAGCGGCGCCGGCCGCTGAACCTGAGGTCGGGCTGGCCGGCGAAGGTCGACTCGAGCAGCTCCCGAACGGCGTCGCCCTCGACGCGGACCCCGCGAGTGTGGTTCTCGAACACCATGTCCGGGGTGTGCATGGACACGATCGTGTCGACGTCCTGGTCGTTCCAGGCCTGGTCGTAGCGGTCGAGGAAGGCAGCGAGGTCCATGGGGCAATACTAAGTCCAGTTGACAAGTGACCATTTGGTCACGTATGGTCTCCGCCATGGACGACGTGTTCAAGGCCCTCGCCGACTCGACGCGCCGCAGCCTGCTCGACGAGCTGTTCAGGCAGGACGGGCAGACCCTCAGCGCGCTCGAGCAGCGGTTGCCGATGACCCGCTTCGGCGTGATGAAGCACCTGAAGGTGCTCGAGGAGGCGGGTCTCGTGGCTACCAGGCGGCGTGGCCGGGAGAAGCTGCACTTCCTGAACCCCGTCCCGATTCGGCTCGTCCACGACAGGTGGGTGAGCAAGTACGCAGCGCCCTGGGCCTCCGCGCTCAGCGATCTCAAGCAAACACTCGAGAAGGAGCAGACGATGGAGAAGGTCTTCGAGATCTACATCAAGACGACCCCGGAGCGGCTCTGGGAGGCGATCACCGACGGCGAGATGAGGAAGAAGTACACGTTCGGCGTGGGCGTCGACTCGGACTGGACCCCGGGGTCCGGTTACGAGGCTGTCCATCCCGAGGCGGGCATCAGGATCAGCGAGGGCGAGAACCTCGAGGTCGATCCGCCGCGCCGCCTCGTGCAGAGCTTCCACGCCCTGTGGAGCGACGACGTGAAGACCGCCGGTACGTCCAGGGTCACCTGGGAGATCGAACCGGTAGGCGACTCGTGCCATCTCACCGTCACCCACGACCAGCTTCCCGAGGAGGCCAACGACGAGCTCTACGGCGGCTGGCCGATGATCCTCTCAGGCCTGAAGACGTTGCTGGAGACCGGCGACCAGCTCGACACCCCCGGGTCGCTGAGGTACGCGGACGCCTCGCAGTGGGGCTGAGGGCCATGCTGCTCGAAGGCAAGAACGCGGTCATCTACGGCGCGGCCGGGGGCCTTGGCAGCGGTGTTGCCAGGACCTTCGCCCGCGAGGGCGCTCGCGTGTTCGTCACAGGACGAACGCGCGAGCCCCTGGAGGCGCTCGCCGCGGCCAGGATGGCGGAGAGGCCGAGGCGGCCGTGGTCGACGCACTGGACGAGGCCGCCGTCGACGAGCACGCGCGCGGGGTCGTGTCCCGCGCGGGCAGCCTCGACGTCTCCTTCAACCTGATCTCCCGCGGAGACGTCCAGCGCATCCCGCTCGTGGACATGACGACAGACGACCTGACCCGCGCGACGATCACGGGCCTGAGCGCCAGCTTCATTACGGCGCGGGCCGCCGCCCGCCACATGTCGGAGCAGGGAGGCGGTGTGATCTTGCACCTGACGAGCGGCTCCGCCCGCGGCGGCGCACCGGGGATGGGGAGCACCGGCCCGGCCGACGCCGCGAGCGAGGCGCTCATGCGCTACCTCGCGGTCGAGACGGGCCCGGCCGGGGTCCGCGTCGTGGGCATCAACACCGCCGGGGTGCCGGAGCGCTGACGAAGGAGAAGCTCGAGGCCGTCGGCGGCGAGACGACTCCCAGTCCCGAGCAGGTCGACCAGATGATCGCCGGATTGACCATGCTGGGCCGCACCCCACGGCTCGCGGAGGTCGCCGACGTCGCCGCATTCCTCGCCTCAGACCGGGCCAGGGCGATGACCGCGACGATCGCCAACGTGAGCTGCGGCCTGATTCACGACTGACTCACTGGGCGGGAGGCATAGGCTGCGGCCGATCGACGACTTCCGCAAGGCTCGCTGGTACGCGGTCCGCCCAGCCGGCAACTTCAAGCCGGCCACCTACCGCTGTCCGCTGTGCGGCGGTCTGCTTCCGGCGCTGAGCGATCACATGCTCGTGCTGCCGGAGGGCGACCCCTCTCGCCGCCGCCATGCGCATGGCAGGTGCGTGATGCACGCCCGCCGTGACGGCCGCCTGCCGCTCCGCGACGAGGTCGAGCCGCGCCGCCCCGGCCTGCTGGCCCGTCTCCGCAGGGGCTAGAGTCGCTGTAGCGCTCAACCTCCCCGTCGAAAGGAGCCTCCAGTGGCCATCGATCCCAAGCGCACCGCTGTTGTGCTGATCGAGTTCCAGAACGACTTCACGTCGGAGGGGGGCGCGCTGCACGGCGCTGTTCAAGGCGTCATGGAGGACACCGGCATGCTCGACAACGCGCGCGAGCTCGTCGAGGCGGCGCGCGCCGCCGGCGCCACGATCGTTCACGCGCCGATCACCTTCGCGCCGGGCTACGGGGAGCTGTCCCAGCACCCGTACGGGATCCTCAAGGGCGTCGTGGACTCGACCGCGTTCGTCAAGGGCGAGTGGGGCGCCGAGATCGTGGACTCGCTGGCTCCGCAGCAGGGAGACGTGGTGGTCGAGGGCAAGCGCGGCCTGGACACCTTCGCCACCACGAACCTCGACTTCATCCTGCGAGCCCGCGGGATCGAGACGATCGCGCTGGGCGGCTTCCTGACCAATTGCTGCGTGGAGTCGACGATGCGGACCGGCTACGAGAAGGGCTACGACGTCATCACGCTGTCGGACTGCGTCGCGGCGACGTCGTCCGAGGAGCACGAGAACGCGATCAAGTTCGACTACCCGATGTTCTCCGACGTGAAGACCTCGCAGGAGTTCGCCGGTGAGCTCAGCGGGACGCCCGTGGCGCAGGCCTAGCTCGTGGCCGAGGACCCGCCCACGCGAGACGGCGAGCTGGGTCGGCTCCGCGCCAAGACCGGAGAGCAGGAAGTCGAGATCGACCGGCTTCGCCACGAGGCGGCGAAGTCGACCACTGAGCATCGCCGCACCGACCTGGCCCAGAGCGACCTCGTCGAGCGGCTGCGGCGGGAGGCGCGAGTCCACGAGGACGTGATCGCCCGCCTGGTGGACGCGCTCGCGGCGGACGAGCTCGAGCTGAACGACCTGCGCGCCGTCCGCGACGCGCTGACGCCGCCCGAGCTGGGCACGCGGCCCGGCGTCGAGCTGGCCGCGTCGTTCCTGCCGGCATCCGGGAGCGTGAGCGGGGACTTCTACCTGCTGGCAGAGGGGCCGCACGATGCCACGGTGCTGGTGGTGGGAGACGTGGTGGGCAAGGGCCTGCGGGCTGCACGGCGAGCCGCGTTCATCCGCACCGTATTCGCGACCACGGCGCCCTTCTCCGACGATCCGGCGCGGCTGCTCAGCTGGGCGAACACCGCGTTCATGGAGCGCGCCGAGGAGGACCACGACTTCGCCACCGTCGGCTGCGTGACGTTCTCGCCGCACGAGGACAGCCTGCGCTGGGGCTACGCGGGGCACCCCCCGGTGCTCTGGCTGGACACGGGCGAGGAGCTGAGCGGCGGACGCGCGGCGCCGCTGGGCTTGTCGGAGGAGCTGGACTGCACGACGGCGGTCGAGCACCTCACGCCGGGCACCGGCGTGCTGCTCTACACCGACGGTGTGATCGAGGCGCGCCGCAAGAAGGAGCTGTTCGGCGAGCTGCGGCTGGCCGAAAGCGTCCGGGCCCTCCAAGGGGAGGCGCCCGCGGAGGTCGTCGCGGCGGTCACGTCCGAGGTGGAGGAGTTCGCCTCCGGCGAGCTGGGCGACGACCTCTGCGTCGTAGCCGCGCGCGTCTCCTAGCGCCTTCTTCGCGATATCGATAATCGATGGTATCGTTGATCGATATGGGACCGAAGCCGTCGCGCGCCGTCCGGATAGGCAGCATCGTGTACGCCCTCCTCTGGTTGACGGTGCTGTTCGGAGTCGTACTGATCATCTCGATGGTCGTGGGCGTCGCCCGTCACGGCGACTCGTTCGCGTACGGCGGGAGCCTGACCGTGCCGGCGAAGCTCTCCACGGAGCAGCTCAACCTGCCGCGAGGCCTCTTCGTGAGCGGCTCCCTGAACGTGGTCGCGGAGATCAAGGACCCGACCACCAAGCAGATGCTGCTTCGCTCGCTCAGCGACCTGGGGCCCCTGATCCTCCTGGCGGGCGGGCTGCTCCTGCTCGATGGCTTCATGGTCTCCGTCAAGGACGGCGACCCATTCGGCAGCGCGAACGTCCGGCGCCTTCGCCGGATCGGCTTCATCCTGGTGCTCGGCGCGCCGCTCGTAGAGCTCGTCAACTCCGGGCTGCGAAAGGCCCTCCTCGACGACGCGCCCGCCGGCCGCTTCGACGGCGTCGGCTCTGCGGGCTTCAGCCTTCCCGTCGGCGCGCTGCTCGCGGGCCTGGGCGCCTTCATCCTCGCGGAGGTCTTCGCCTACGGCCTGAGCCTGCGCGAGGACGTCGAGGGCACCGTCTGAATGGCGCCCGGGCCCTCGGAGCACCGCATCGCCGTGCACCTCGACCGGCTGCTCGACGAGCGTGGCATGACACTCACGGAGCTGGCCGAACGGGTGAACGTGACGGTGGTGAACCTCTCGATCCTGAAGAACGGCCGCGCTCGTGCGGTCCGCTTCTCCACCCTCAGCGCCCTGTGCGAAGCGCTCGACTGCCAGCCCGGTGACCTGCTCGCCTACCAGGGCTAGAGCGGAATCTCCCAGAGCGGGAACCAGCGCGTCATCTCCTTCTCGAAGGGCAGCTCGCCGCCGATCTGGGCCTGGAGCCGCATCTCGCGCTCGGTGTCGCGCTGCTTGTCGCCGGCGGCGGGCACGAAGGGGTAGAAGCTGCCGCGCTTGAAGTTGTAGATGAAGTAGAGCGGCCTGCCCTCCTCCTCGAAGGCGAACACGCAGGCCAGCAGGCGGTCGCCGTAGCCGCCGCCCTGGAGCTCGGTGGAGACCGCGTTCAGCGACACCACGAGGTCCTCGAAGTCGGGGTCGCGCAGCACGATCCAGCGGTAGCCGAACTCG
>JBBQRG010000090.1:0-10875 GCA_038215095.1 Solirubrobacterales bacterium
GACATGATCGACCAGATCGCCGAGGTGGACTTCATCGTCACCGAGACCGAGGCCGAGGCGCTGCTGGCCGAGCAGCGCTTCATCAAGATGCACAAGCCGCTGTTCAACGTGCGGCTGCGCGACGACAAGTCGTACCCCTACATCGCGATCAGCCTCGACGAGGAGTTCCCGCGGGTGTACTTCACGCGCGAGCGCCACCGGCGAAACCGCGTCTACTTCGGGCCCTTCAGCAGCGCCAAGCGCACGCGGGAGACGCTCGACCTGCTCGGCAAGGTGTTCCAGTACCGCACATGCGAGGGCGCGCAGCCGGGCCGGGCCACCGGCAGCCCGTGCCTCGACTACTACATCAAGCGCTGCCAGGCCCCCTGCGTGGACTACATCTCGAAGGACGAGTACCGCGGCAACATCGACACGATCATCGACTTCCTATCCGGCCGCTACCGCCAGATCGAGCGGGTGCTCGAGCAGGGGATGAAGAAGGCGTCGGAGGAGCAGGAGTTCGAGCAGGCGGCGGGCTACCGCAACAAGCTGAAGGCGGTGCGCTCCCTGCTCGAGCGCCAGCGCATCTCGAACGAGGCAGTGGGCACGATGGACGCGATCGGCGTCGCCGCAGAGGGCTCCGATGCCAACGCCCAGGTGTTCCAGGTCAGAGACGGAGTGCTGGCCGACCGACAGAGCTTCTACCTGGAGAACGCCGCCCTGCGCGACGAGGGCGAGGTGGCGGAGGAGTTCATCCTCCAGTACTACGGCAGCGCGGTGGCGATCCCGCCGCAGGTGATCGTGCCGAGCACGGTGCCCGAGCGGCAGCTGCTGTCGGAGGCGCTGGCGGAGCGCCGCGGTGCGGCCGTCGAGGTCAGGCACGCCGAGCGGGGCGACAAGCGCCGCATCCAGGAGCTGGCCGAGCGCAACGCGCGGCTGGCGCTCGACCAGGACCGGCTGCGCTCGGAGCGGCGGCGCACCCAGCGCATCGAGGCGCTCGACGGGCTGCAGCGCGCGCTCGCGATGGAGCAGATCCCGATGCGCATCGAGTGCTTCGACATCTCGAACCTGATGCACGCGCACACGGTCGCCTCGATGGTGGTGTTCGAGGGCGGTGCGCCGAAGAAGTCGGACTACCGCCGCTTCGGCATCCGCGAGGCGGTGCAGGACGACTTCGCGGCGATGGCGGAGGTACTGTCGCGGCGCATGGCGCAGTACGTGGCCCAGCGCGAGCGCTCCCCGCACGACAAGGACTACGACGAGAGCTCCGCCTCCGCGCCGGCGCTGATCGTGATCGACGGCGGCAAGGGCCAGCTCTCGTCGGCGATCAAGGAGGTCGGGCCGTTTCGCGACCTCGGCGTGACGGTGGTCAGCTTGGCCAAGCGCATCGAGGAGGTCTTCCTGCCGTCGCAGCCGGCGCCGCTGCTGCTGGACCACGACTCGCCCGAGCTGCAGCTGCTCCAGCGCGTTCGCGACGAGGCGCATCGCTTCGCGGTCGAGTTCCACCGCAGCCGGCGCGACCGCTCGATGACGCGCTCGATCCTCGACGAGCTTCCGGGCGTGGGCCCGGCCCGCAAGCGGCAGATCCTTCAGCACTTCGGCTCACCCGAGCGCTTCCTCGAGGCGAACCGCGAGGAGCTCGAGGCTGTGCCCGGCCTACCAGGCAAGGTCGCTCGCGAAATTCACGCTTACGTCCACAAGACGGGATAGAAGAGGCAGATGGTCGAGGACTTCGTGGTGATCACGGGTTTCTCCGGAGCCGGCAAGTCGCAGGCGATGGCCACCTTCGAGGACGCCGGCTACTTCTGCGTGGACAACCTGCCACCAGAGATGATCGGCTCGCTGGCCGAGCTGTTCGGGCACGAGGGCAGCAAGGTCGAGCGGGCGGCGGTGGGCACCGACGTGCGCGGCGGTGAGTACTTCGAGGGCCTCGTGAAGGTCCTCGACGAGCTGGGCAACCGCGGCGTGCCGTTCCGGCTGCTCTACCTCGAGGCCTCCGACGGCACGCTGATCAACCGCTTCAAGGAGACCCGCCGCCGCCACCCGCTGGCCAACGGCGGCAGCGTGGAGAGCGCCATCGCGCTCGAGCGCGAGCGGCTGCAGCCGCTCCAGGAGCGGGCCGACGTCTCGATCGACACCAGCGACCTGTCCGCCTCGCGCCTGCGCAAGGTGGTGGCCGACAAGATGCTCCAGCGGGCGGCCATCGGCCGGCTGGCGGTGACCTTCCTCACCTTCGGCTTCAAGCACGGCAGCCCGCGCGACGCGGACCTGACCTTCGACGTTCGCTTCCTGCCGAACCCCCACTACGAGTCGGACCTGCGCGACCTCACCGGGAGGGACAAGGCCGTCGTGGACTACGTGGAGCACTCGGCCGGGATCGCGGAGTTCTACGACCGACTCGTGCCGCTGCTCGACTACCTGCTGCCGGCCTATGAGCAGGAGGGCAAGGCGCACCTGACCGTCGGCATCGGCTGCACCGGCGGGCGCCACCGCTCCGTGGTCGTGGCCGAGCACCTGGCCCGCCACTACGCCGCCCGCTCCGACGTGCTCATCGACGTGGTCCACCGCGACGTCGACAAGCCCCCGCGGCGCCCCTAGCCGGCTCCCGTGTTCCGGTAGCCTCAGCCGCCTCAACTGACAGAGCGACGGAAAGGGATTCCATGGCCCTGAGGGCGGGCATCAACGGCTTCGGACGCATCGGCCGCAACGTCTTTCGCGCGGCGCACGCCCGCGGGGACGACATCGAATGGGTAGGCGTCAACGACATCACCGACAACGAGACGCTGGCGCACCTGCTCAAGTACGACTCGATCCTCGGGCGCTTCCCCGGCGAGGTCGAGGCGACCGAGGACGGCCTCGTGATCGACGGCAAGGAGCTGCGCGTGTTCTCGGAGCGCGACCCCGCCGCGCTGCCATGGAGCGACGTGGGCGCCGACGTGGTCATCGAGTCCACCGGCCTCTTCACCAAGCGCGAGGACGCGGCGAAGCACCTCGAGGCGGGCGCCAAGAAGGTGATCATCTCGGCGCCGGCCACCGAGCCGGACTTCACCGTCGTGCTGGGCGTGAACGACGACGCGTACGACCCCGACCAGCACCACGTGATCTCGAACGCCTCGTGCACCACGAACTGCCTGGCGCCGGTTGCCAAGGTGCTGCACGACTCGCTCGGCATCGAGCACGGCGTGATGACCACGATCCACGCGTACACGGCGGACCAGAACCTCCAGGACGGGCCGCACAAGGACTTGCGCCGGGCGCGCGCGGCGGCGATGAACCTCGTGCCCACCTCGACCGGCGCCGCGAAGGCGATCGGGCTGGTGGTTCCCGAGCTCGACGGCAAGCTGAACGGCACCGCCGTGCGCGCGCCGGTTATCGACGGCTCGGTCGTGGACCTGGTCGTCAGGGTCGGCCGGCCGACCTCGGTCGAAGAGGTGAACAGCATCTTCGAGGAGAAGGCCGACAGCGGCTCGCTCGAGGGCATCCTCCAGTACACCGAGGATCCGATCGTCTCCACCGACATCGTCACCAACCCGTACTCCTCGATCTTCGACTCCGGGCTCACGATGGTCGTGGACGAGCGGATGGTGAAGGTGATCGCCTGGTACGACAACGAGTGGGGCTACTCCAACCGCGTGGTCGACCTTGCCCAGCGAGTGCTGGCCGGAGCGCCGGTTGCCTGAGGCGCCTCAGGCGACGCTCGGCAAGCGCAGCGTCCGCGACCTCGAGCTTGAGCAGGGCAGCCGGGTGCTGGCGCGGGTGGACTTCAACGTGCCGCTCGAGGGCGGGAACGTGACCGACGACTCGCGCATCCGTGCGGCCGTGCCCACGATCGAGCTGCTGCTGGAGCGCGGCGCGCGGCTGATTCTCTGCTCGCACCTCGGCCGGCCGAAGGGGCGCGACCCGGAGACGTCCGTGAAGCCTGCGTCGAGCCGCCTGGCGGAGCTGATCGACGCCCCGGTCCACCAGGCGCCGGAGGTGGTGGGCCCGCAGGTGCGCCACGGGGCGGACCGGCTCGAGCCGGGCTCGGTGCTCGTGCTGGAGAACACACGCTGGGAGCGGGGGGAGACCAAGAACGACCCCGAGCTGGCGAAGGAGCTGGCCTCGCTGGCCGATGCCTACGTGGACGACGCGTTCGGCGCGGCCCATCGCGCCCACGCGTCCACCGTCGGCGTGGCCGAGCAGCTGCACCCCAACGCGGCCGGCCTGCTGCTCGAGCGCGAGGTGATCACGCTGCGCGGCATCATCGAGAAGCCGGAGCGCCCGCTCGTCGTGGTGCTGGGCGGGGCGAAGGTGAGCGACAAGATCGCCCTGATCGACCGCTTCCTCGACGAGGCCGACTCGCTCCTGATCGGCGGCGCCATGTGCTTCAGCTTCTTCAAGGCGCAGGGCAAGCCCACCGGCGACTCGCTGGTGGAGGAGGAGGGGGTCGAGCTGGCCGAGCGGGCGCTCGAGAAGGCCGAATCGAGCGACTGCGAGCTGGTGCTGCCGCTGGACCTGGTGCTGGGCGACAGCTTCGACGCCGGCGCTGAGATGGACGAGCTGGACGGCGTGGAGGTGCCCGACGGCTGGATGGGCCTCGACATCGGGCCGAAGAGCGCGGAGGCGTATGCGAAGAAGGTCGCCGAGGCGGGCACGGTGTTCTGGAACGGGCCGATGGGGGCCTTCGAGCTGGAGCCGTTCGCCGCCGGGACGCGCGCCCTGGCCGAGGCGGTGGCCGAGGCGCCCGGTGTGACCGTGGTGGGCGGCGGCGACTCCGCCGCCGCGCTGGCCGGGTTCGGCCTCGCCGACAAGGTCACCCACCTGTCCACCGGCGGCGGCGCGGCGCTCGAGCTGCTCGAGGGCAAGGAGCTGCCGGGAGTGGAGGCGCTCGACGATGCCTGATCGCAGGCCCTTCATCGCCGGCAACTGGAAGCTCTGGGGCACGCGAGCGGAGGCCAGCCGCTACTGCGAGCGCTTTCTGGAGGTCCTGCCCGGCGAGACCGAGCGGCCGGCGGACGTGGCCGTGTGCGTGCCGTTCACCGCGCTCGACCTGGTGGTCCAGGCGCTCGACGGCAGCGGCGTGGGCACTTACGCCCAGACCATGCACAGCGCCGACAGCGGCGCCCACACCGGCGAGATCTCGGCTGACATGCTCACCGAGCTTCACGTGAACGGCGTGGTGCTGGGCCACTCCGAGCGCCGCCAGGACAACGGGGAGACCGACCGCGCCCTGAAGGAAAAGGTGCCGGCGGCGCTCGAGGCCGGGTTGGTGCCGATCCTGTGCGTCGGCGAGACGGAGGAGGAGCGCGAGCAGGGCAACATGCAGCGCAAGCTGCGCGGCCAGGTGCAGGAGGCCCTGGAGCGCGTGGCCGAGGACCGGCTGCCGGACGTGGTGATCGCCTACGAGCCGATCTGGGCCATCGGCACCGGGCAGGTGGCGACGCCGGACCAGGCACAGGAGGCGATCGCCTTCGTGCGCGCGCTGGTCGGCGACCGCTCGAAAAAGGCCGCTGAGGCCATCCGGCTGCTCTACGGCGGCAGCGTGAAGGCCGACAACGCCCCGGAGATCCTGGCCGAGCCCGACGTGGACGGCGCGCTGGTCGGCGGCGCGAGCCTGGATCCCGCCGGCTTCGCCGAGATCGTGGCGGCTGCGGGCCGGTGAGCCTGCCCGAGGGACCCGGCGAGCCGCCCGTCCGGAAGGTCTGCCTGGTCGTGCTCGACGGCTTCGGCCTGGCCGAGCCGGGGCCCGGCAACGCCGTCGAGCAGGCCGACACGCCGGTGTTCGACGAGCTCTGGGAGACCTACCCGCACACCACGCTGACCGCGTGGGGGCGCGACGTCGGGCTGCCCGAGGGCCAGATGGGCAACTCGGAGGTGGGCCACCTCAACCTCGGCGCCGGCGCGATCGTGAAGCAAGACCTGACCCGCATCGACGACGCCATCGAGGACGGCTCGTTCTTCGAGAACGAGGCGCTGAAGGAGGCCTGCCAGACCGAGCGGCTGCACCTGCTGGGCCTCGTGTCGGCCGGCGGCGTGCACGCCAGCATGGACCACCTGAAGGCGCTCACGGAGCTCGCCGAGCGGGAGGGCGTGGAGGACGTGGTGCTGCACGCCTTCACCGACGGCCGCGACACGGCCCCCGACTCAGGCGCCGGCTACGTGGCGGAGGCCGAGAGCTGGCGGCTGCGCGTGGCCAGCGTCAGCGGCCGCTACTACGCGATGGACCGCGACAAGCGCTGGGAGCGCATCCAGCTCGCGTTCGACGCGATCGTGAAGGGCGAGTCGGAGCTCCCGCACGTGGACACGGGCGAGGAGGCGGTCAAGGCCGCCTACGAGCGCGACGAGACCGACGAGTTCATCAAGCCGACCGTGGTGGGGGACGAGGGCAAGCTCTGCGACGGCGAGAGCGCGGTGTTCTTCAACTTCCGCCCCGACCGGGCGCGCGAGCTGGCGAGCAAGCTCGGCGACGAGCTCGACATCCGGCTCACCACGCTCACCGACTACAGCGACGAGTTCGACTTCCCGGTGGCCTTCCCGCCCGACCGGCCCGACGTCACGCTGGCGAAGACGCTGGCCGACCAGGGCATCGAGCAGCTGCACGTGGCCGAGACCGAGAAGTACGCGCACGTGACCTATTTCTTCAACGGCGGCGAGGAGAAGGAGTACCCGGGCGAGGATCGCAAGCTTGTGGACTCCGCGCGCGACGTGGACACCTACGACGAGAAGCCGGAGATGTCGGCGGCCGAGGCCACGCAGGCGTTCGTCGAGGCCTGGAGCGGGGGCGACTACGGCTTCGGGATCATCAACTTCGCGAACCCCGACATGGTCGGCCACACGGGCGTGATCGAGGCGGCCGTGAAGGCCTGCGAGGCCGCCGACGCCGGGCTCGGAGAGGTGGTCAGGGCCGTGCACGAGAGCGGCGGGGCCTGCGTGGTCACGGCCGACCACGGCAACGCCGACGACATGCTCGAGGACGACGGCAGCCCGCAGACGGCGCACTCGATGAACCCGGTGCCGCTGATCGTGACCGCCAGCGTGGGCGAGCTGCGCGAGGGCATCCTGGCCGACGTGGCGCCCACGGTGCTCGAGCTGCTGGGCAAGGAGACGCCGGAGGAGATGACCGGCCGGTCGCTGCTGCGGGCTTGAGCGCGCCGCCGTTTCGCATTGGCGCCCGCGACGGCTCGGCCCGCGCGGGCGTGCTCCAGACCGCGCACGGTGAGGTGCGCACGCCCGCGTTCGTGCCGCTCGCCTCGACGGCAACGGTCAAGGGCCTCGACGCACCGGAGGTGGCGGAGCTCGGCTACGACATGGTGCTGGGCAACACCTTCCACCTGTTCATCCAGCCGGGCGCCGAGCACGTGCGCGAGCTCGGAGGCCTGCACGAGTTCATGGGCTGGCGGGGGCCGATCATCACGGACTCGGGCGGCTATCAGGTGTTCTCGATGGGCCACGGCTCGGTGGCCGACGAGGTCAAGCGCCGGCGCGGCTCGCGCGAGTCGCGCGTGCTGTCGATCGACGAGGAGGGCGTGCGCTTTCGCTCGTACACTGACGGGGCCGAGCGCTTCATGGGCCCCGAGACCTCGATGGAGGTGCAGGCCGCGCTGGGTTCCGACATCGCGCTGGCCTTCGACGAGTGCACGCCCTTCCACGTCGAGCGCGAGTACACCGCGCGCTCGATGGAGCGCACCCACCGCTGGCTCGACCGCTGCGTGGACTGGTGCTCCGCGCACGCACCGGAAGGCCAGCTTTTATACGGGATCGTGCAGGGCGGCGTTCACGAGGACCTGCGCGGGCAGTCGGCCGCCTACGTGGCGGGGGCGCCGGTTGACGGCGTGGCCATCGGCGGCTCGCTGGGCGAGGAGAAGGCCCAGATGCACGAGGTGCTCGAGTGGTCGATGCGCGAGCTGCCGGACGAGCGGCCGCGCCACCTGCTGGGCATCGGTGACGTGGACGACATCGTGCACGCGGTGGGGGCCGGGGTCGACAGCTTCGACTGCGCCACGCCCACGCGGCTCGGGCGCCACGGCACCGCGCTCGTCCAGGACCCGGGCGCCCGCTGGCGCCTGGACCTCTCGAAGGCGTCATGGCGCTCGAGCCAGGAGCCCATCGACGAGCGCTGTCCTTGCCCGGCCTGCCGCGGGCACAGCCGCGCCTACCTGCACTACCTGGCGCGCGTGGGCGAGCTGACCGCCGCCCGCCTGATCACGCTGCACAACCTGACCTTCATGGCCGCGCTGATGAGCGGCATCCGCGCGGCGATCGAGGCGGGCGAGTACGAGGACTACGCCGCACGCGTGCTGCGCGGCGACGCGCCGTATTAAGGCTGCGAGTGCTTGCCGATGAAGTCGTGTAGCTGCTGGATCTGGTCGCGGGTGTCGTTGCTGTTGGGCGCCTGCACGCCCTTGTTGTTCGCGGCCAGCAGCGCCAGGCCCACCGCGGCGACGGCCGCGATCACCGCAAGCAGGGCCAGCAAGCCGCCGGAGCGCCGCTTGCGTGCGGGCGCGCGGGTGGCCTGGCGGGCCGGGGCCCGCGTGCCCGTGCGCTCGCGCGCCGGCGGAGGCGCGGTGGCGGCGCGGGTGCGCATCGCGCGCGTGGCCATCGTGGGGTCGCGGCTGTAGTCGGTGGCCGCGAGCGCCTGGGTGGCCGCGGTCGACTCGCCGTGCAGCCCGGCCTCCAGGGCCTTCGCCATCTCGAGGGCCGACGAGTAGCGCATGGCCGGCTCGCGCTCGAGCGCGAGCCGGATCGCCTGGTCCAGCTCGCGCGGCACCTCCGGCCGCGAGGCGCTGATCGGGTCGACCCCCTCCTGCTGCTGCTTGAGGGCCAGCTCGGTGAGCGACGAGTACTCGTGCGGCAGGCGGCCCGCGAGGAACTGGTACGCGCAGACGCCCAGCGAGTAGATGTCCGAGGGCGGCCCGGCCTCCTCGCCGCGGGCCTGCTCCGGGGAGAGGTACGCGGCGGTGCCGAGCACCGAGCCCACCTGCGTGATGCGCGTCTGCTCGGCGGCCTTCGCGATGCCGAAGTCGGCGAGCTTGGTGAACCCTGTCTCGTCGGCCAGCAGCAGGTTGCCCGGCTTCACGTCGCGGTGCACCACGCCGGCGCGGTGGGCGTAGTCGAGCCCATGGCAGGCGTCGCGCACGATGCGCACCGTCTCCTCGACCGGGAGCTGCTTGCGCTCGCGCAGCATGTCCGCACAGGAGGGGCCGTCCACGTACTCCATGACGATGTAGTGGCGGTCGCTCGCGTCGTCCTGGCCGGAGTCGAACACCTGCACGACGTTCGGGTGCTGCAGCCGGGCCGCAGCCAGGGCCTCGCGCCGGAAGCGGGCAACGAAGTCGGGATCCTCGGCCAGGTGCTCGGCCAGCAGCTTCACCGCCACGGCGCGCTCCAGCACGGTGTCCGTCGCCAGGAAGACCGTTGACATGCCGCCGGCGCCCAGCCGGCGCTCGATGCGGTAGCGCCCGGCGACCTCTTCGGGCGGGCTCACGGCAGGTCACCCGGGGCCACCTGGCCGCCCCCGTTGCCCGATTGCGGTGCTGAGTTGCCCCCGCCGTTGCCCTTCGGAGGCTTGGTCTTCTTCGGGGTCTGTTGCGGCGTGGTCGGGGTCGTCGGCGTGGGCGTCGTGTCGGAAGGCGTGGTGGGCGTCGTCTCCGGCGTGCTCGGCGTCGTGGGGGTGGGGGCCGGCGCGGGTGTCGACTTCTGCGTGTCGGTCGGCTGGCCCTTGTTCTCGTCGCATTGCGAGTCGGTGAGCTGGAAGAGGTGGTCGAAGCCGTCGATCAGCGCGTTCTTCACGTCCGAGTCGACGTCGCTCGGCAGTCCGTCGAGCGTGCTCTGCACCGACGACTTGTTCTGCGCGATGTCCGAGCACGCGCCGCCGCCGCCGTGGTCGAAGCGGTTCTTGATCGAGGTGAGCTGCTTGTCGAGCTCGACCCGCGTGGCCGCGGGGATCTGCTTGCCCTTGTCGTTGGACGAGCCGCAGCCACCCAGGAAGGCGACCGCGAGGCAGGCGATCAGGGCTGTGGTCTTCGCGAGTCTCATGGTCACTGTCCGGCGTAGAGCCGCTCTCCGAGCACGACCGGCAGACCGGCCTGCTCGATCGCCCGGGCGGCCTCGTCGATCGGGTACTCCACGCGGCGCCAGGCGGCGGTCCAGGTATCTGTGTCTAGCAGGAGCCACGCCGCGCGGGGGTCGCCGTCGCGCGGCTGGCCCACCGCCCCGGGGTTGATCAGCCACCTGCCGCTCGACAGGTCGAGCTCGGTCCCCTCGGGCGCCACTGCCCCGTCGACCTCGGAGTCGCCGTTGCTGTGGAAGAAGAGGGCCACGTGCGAGTGGCCCACGGCGCCCACCCGCGGCTCCATCTCGTCCATGCACTCGAGCGCCTGCCAGGTGGACAGGACGTATTCCCAGACGGGGTCGCGCGGGCTCGCGTGGTAGAGGGCGGGCTCGCGGGCTGGGTCCGCCGGCTTCAGGCCGCGCAAGAAGCCGAGCGCCTCCTCGTCGATGTTCTCCTGGGTCCAGCGCGCGGCCGCGGCGGCGTTCGACGAGAAGTCGGCGATGTCGATCTCGCCGGTCACCACCAGGTCGTGGTTGCCGGCCAGGCAGACGTCGCACGCCTCCTTGGCCAGCTCCACGCAGCCGTCGGGCTCGGCCCCATAGCCGACCAGGTCGCCGAGGCACCAGGCCTGATCGGCGCCCGCGCCGCGCACGTCCTCGAGCACCGACCGCAGGGCGGGCAGGTTGCCGTGCACGTCTGACAGCAGGGCGATGCGCATTGGTGTGCCTTCTACAGTGTCCGCTTGATGGAGAACCGTCGCCTGCGGCTGCCGCTCGCGATCGCGGTCGCCGGCGTGGCAGCCGCGGCCGCCACCGTGATCCTGCGCCCCCGCAGCGGGCTGATCGAGCCGGTGCCGGTAGACGTAA
>JBBQRG010000091.1:0-10532 GCA_038215095.1 Solirubrobacterales bacterium
ACCGCGCGCTCATCCGACTCGCGCTCGACTTCTGGACCTGGCGGAGCCTCAACCGCGACGGCCTCGACGATGACGCCGCCGCCGACGTCATGACGGAAGCCGTCGCCGGCGCGGCTGCCGTGACGCAGTCGCGTCGGTGAACGCAAATCCAAGCCGATGCGCCAGCACCCCTGTGCGCACGTGCGACATCGAAAGCTTCTATAGCCGTCCCATCAACTCCATTGGTTGCGGCGCTGACCACTGACCCGCAATGATTGACCGCGTGAGCGCAGATCGCCGAACAGGCGCCCGCCCGCGTACGGGAACCAAGCGCATGCAACGGGGCCCTTCCGAGCCGATGGGTGATCGACCCGGGCACCGGCGGCTTCCGCCGGGGCGCCGGATCGGCCACCGGCTTCACGGCCAAGCCGGCGTTCAGGGTCCGCTGAGCCGCGCCTAGCCGGCGTCGGCGATGGCCGCGTCCATCGCGGCGGCCGGCGACTCGACGACCTTGCCGTGGCCGGGCGCCACGGCGGACGGGTCGAGTGCGCGCAGGGCGCGGGCGCTCTCGAGCGCCGTGGGCCGGTGCCAGGTGGCGATCGCGGGGAGCGGGACGAACCACCGTGCGGGCTTCGCGCTCGTGGCCATGCCGCCGAGCGTCGCGTAGGCGTCGCCGCAGTAGAGCGTGCGATCGCGCGTGTCGATGAAGGAGACGTGTCCCGGCGTGTGGCCGGGTGAGGCCACGACCTCGAGCGATCCCACTCGCTCGCCAGGGCTGAAGGTGCGGCCGGGGCGGGTATCTGCGCCGGGGTAGCCGCCGCGCAGCTTGCCGACCTCCTCGCCCGGGTCGAGCGTCTTGTCGCCGGCCAGCAGGCGCGCGTCGCGGGCCGAGATCGACACCTCGGCGCCCGGCAGCCGGCCGGCCAGCGCGTCCAGCGAGCCGACGTGGTCGCCGTGGGCATGCGTCAGGGCGATGCGCACGATCGGCTTCCCGAGGCGCTCGGCCTCGGCGAGGATCGGCTTGGCGCTGCGCGGGATCATCGTGTCCACCAGCGTCAGGCCGTCGTCCTCCTCGACCAGGTAGCAGTTAACGAAGCCGAGGCGGCAGATGCGGTTCACGGGCATGCTCACAGCTTACGTCGGGTATGGGGTCGCCGGATGGAGGCCCACGCCAAGACGATCGAAACGCAGATACCGGGCCGGCTCGACCGGCTGCCCTGGGCGCGCTGGCACTGGCTGGTGGTATTCGGCCTCGGCACGGTCTGGGTCCTCGATGGGCTCGAGGTCACGATCGTCGGCGCCGTCTCCGCCGTCCTGACCGAGAAGGGAAGCGGCCTCGAGCTGACCGCCTCGCAGATCGGCCAGGCCGCGGCGATCTACGTGACCGGCGCCTGCCTTGGCGCCCTGTTCTTTGCCCGGCTCACCGACAAGCACGGGCGCAAGAAGCTCTTCATGATCACGCTCGGCGTCTACCTCCTCGCCACCGCGGCATCGCCTTCTCGCAGTCGTTCCTGATGTTCGCGATCTTCCGCTTCTTTACCGGAGCGGGCATCGGCGGCGAGTACGCGGCGATCAACTCCGCCATCGACGAGCTGATCCCCGCTCGGGTGCGCGGGACGGTGGACCTGATCATCAACGGGTCGTTCTGGCTCGGCACGGCGATCGGCGCGGGCATGTCGCTGCTCTTGCTCGACGAAAGCCTGTTCGCCAAGGACGTCGGCTGGCGCGTGGCGTTCGGCTCGGGCTTCGTGCTGGGAATCGGCGTGCTGCTGATCCGCCGGTTCGTCCCGGAGAGCCCGCGCTGGCTCACCCTCCACGATCGCGACGACGAGGCCGAGGCGATCGTCGACGACATCGAGGGGCAGGTGCGGGACTCCACCGGCAGGTCCGAGCTGCCGGAGCCGAAGGGCACGCTCACGGTCACGCCGCGCGGCACGATCGGCCTGTTCCGCGTGTTCCGCACGATCATCGCCGACTACCGCCAGCGCGCCTTCGTGGGCTTCTCGCTCTTCGTCGGACAGGCGTTCCTCTACAACGCGGTCTTCTTCACCTACGGGCTCGTGCTCTCCACCTTCTTCAAGGTCGACCCGACCACGGTGGGCCTCTACATCCTCCCCTTCGCGATCGGGAACTTCATGGGGCCGCTGATCCTCGGCCGGCTGTTCGACACGGTCGGGCGCAAGCCGATGATCGCCGGCACGTACATCATCTCCGGCCTGCTCCTGATCGTTACGGGCTTCATCTTCAAGGGCGGTGGGTTCGGCGCCTGGACGCTGACGCTCGCCTGGTCGGCGATCTTCTTCTTCGCCTCGGCAGGCGCCAGCGCGGCCTACCTGACGGTGAGCGAGGTCTTCCCGATGGAGACCCGCGCCATGTCGATCGCGTTGTTCTATTCGATCGGCACGGCGGCGGCGGCATCGCCGGCCCGCTGCTGTTCGGCAAGCTCGTCGAGGGCGGCCGCACAAACGTGTTCTGGGGCTGGATCCTCGGCTCCGCGCTGATGATCTTCGTGGGAGTGGTGCAGGCCATGCTCGGGGTGAAGGCCGAGCAGCGCGGCCTCGAGGACGTCGCCAAGCCCGTCGCCGCGGAGGAGGCGGAGGAGCTCGAGGCGAAAGAGCCCGAGCGGCAGCCGCGTCCTGCGCGACGCGGCGAGCGCTACCGCCTCGGCCCGAGTCGCACCGGTCAGACGGGCATGTGGTCGCCCACCTACGCCTCCAGCGAGCGACCGGCGGAGGACAGCGACATCCAGCGCGAGGTGGACGCCCTGGTGAGAGCCCTGGCGGCCGAGGACGGCGTGAGCCGGCGGCGGCTGCGCGAGATGGCCGAGTCGAGGTACTGGGGGCCGGGCCGCTTTCGCCGTGCGCTGCGCGAGGCCGTCGAGCAGGGCCAGATCCGCTCGCAGGGCCGCGACCGTTTCGTGGCGAAGGGCTCCTAGCCCGCCTTCTCGTCGAGCCGCTTCGCCAGCTGCTCCATGCCGCGCTCGCGCGCCGCGGCAGCGGCCCCCACGTAGTCGGTCGGGCTGTCGGGCGGCAGCTCCACGTCCACGTCTCGCAACGTCGCGATCTCCTTGAAGGCGCGCAGTTCGTCGGGAGCCGCCATCAGCGCCGAGCGAACGCTGGGCTTGGACTCGCGCACCGCTCCCTCCAGCGCCGCCTCCAGCGAGCCGTGGCGCTGGAGCAGGTCGGCCGCGGTCTTCTCGCCGATCCCCTTGGCGCCCGGCAGGCCGTCCGACGGGTCGCCGCGGAGGGCGATGAAGTCCGGCACCTGCCCGGGCTCGACCCCGTAGCGGGAGCGCACCTCGGCGGGTCCCACCAGCTGGCCGCCCTGCTTGCCGGTGCTCACGTACAGCACCTGCACGTTGTCGCCGGCGCACTGGAACAGGTCGCGGTCGCCCGTCATCACGAGCACGCTCCCGCCGGCGTCCGCCTCGCGGCTTGCGTAGGCGCCCAGCAGGTCGTCGGCCTCGAGCGAGTCGTGGATCGCGAGGATCCAGCCGAACGCCTCGAAGAAGGCGGGGGAGTCCTCCCACTGCGGCCCGAGCTCGTCCGGGAAGGCCGCCTCGCGGTCCTCGTGGTAGGCCGGGTACAGCTCGACGCGGTAGTCGGCCGCGTCCGGGCCGAAGCACAGCACCACCGCGCGTGGGTCGTGCTCCTCGACCTCGCGCAGGATCAGGTTCGCGGCGCCGAGCAGCGCGTTCACGGGCTTGTCGCCGGTTCCCGTGATCGAGGTCGGCAGCGCGTAGAACGCGCGGAAGAGCATCGAGGGCGTATCGACTACGAGCAGCGGCCCGGCCACGGGACTAGCGCGTGCCGTGCCAGGTGAACCAGCCGAACACGGCCTGCAGCGGCAGCCGCGCCCACAGCGCCGGCTCGGGGATGTCCTTGAACTTCTCGGCCGCGATCGCCATGTAGACGTTGGCCGGGAAGACACCCACGAGCGTGGCGATCAGCCACCAGCGCGCGGCCGGCCGGGTGCGTTCCGGAAGCACGGCGAGGCCGCCCGCCGCCTCGGCCACCCCGCTCGCGTACACCAGCTCGCGCTTCCAGCGCGCGAGCTGCGGCGGGACGATCGCCTCGTAGGTGCGCGGGATCACGAAGTGCATGACCCCGGCGAAGACCCAGAAGCCTGCGAGCGCGTAGCGGGTTCGCACGGGGCGGCAGACTACCCTGCCGCGGTGTCCGCTCCGCAGCTCAGCTGGAGGCAGGCGATCGGTTGGCGCATGCGCGCTCACCATCTAGACCGCCGCGTGCCGCGCGAGCAGGCGCTGGCCGTGGCCGGCGAGCTGTGTGGGCTGCACGCGCAGGTGATGTCCTCCGCGGAGCTGACGCTGTGGGCGCGGGTCGACGGCCTCGAGCCCCACACCGTGCGGAAGGCCCTCTGGGAACAGCGCAGCCTCGTGAAGACCTGGGCGATGCGCGGCACACTGCACCTGATCACGGCCGCCGACTACCCGCTCTGGCAGGCCGCGCTGTCGAGCTACGACCACTACTGGGGAGAGGCCTGGCTGAAGGCCTGGGGCGTGACCGCAGATGGGCTGCGCGAGCTCATCGACGACGTCGGCAGGGCACTTGAGGGCGGCCGCCTGCTCACACGCGAGGAGCTCGCCGACGCCGTGGCGCGCGAGGGCGACGATCAGGTCGCCGCGACGCTGCGCTCGGGCTGGGGCTCGTTGCTAAAGCCGGTGGCCTGGAATGGGCGGCTCTGCTTCGCGCCCAGCGAGGGCCGCTACGTGCGCTTCACCGACCCGAACAGCTGGCTGGGCGGCTACGAGCAGCAGGACCCACAGGAGGCCGTGATGGAGATGACGAGGCGCTACCTGGCGGCCCACGGCCCGGCCACGCGACAGGACTACGCGCGCTGGTGGCGCGGGCATACGCCCGCCCAGGCGCAGAAGCGGTTCGAGGCCCTGGGCGACGAGCTGACCGAGGTGGACCTGGAGGGCCTGCCCGCCTGGCTGCCGGCGGACGCGCTCGACGGCGCGCTGCAGGCCGAGCCGCCGCGCTCGGTCAGGCTGCTGCCTGCCTTCGACCAGTGGGTGGTGGCCAGCTCGCGCGAGACCGAGGCGATGATCGCGAAGGAGCACCGGCCCAGGGTGTTCCGGAAGGCGGCCTGGTTCTCGCCGGTGATGCTCGTGAGCGGGCGCCTCGAGGGCGTGTGGTGGCACCAGCGCAAGGGCAGGCGCCTGCTCGTGAGATTGGAGCCGTTCCGCAAGCTGCCGAAGTGGGCCCGCGCTGCCGCTGAGCGCGAGGCCGAGCGTCTCCCCGCCTTCCTGGGCGGCGAGCTCGAGCTGACCTGGGAGGACTGACCCGGCTAGGTGCCGCGGTCCGCGTCGACCTCGGCGTCGCGCACGCGCAGAGCCTGTTCCTCGACCTGGTCGTGAGCCCGCTCCAGGTCCTCCTTGGCGTCGGCCTTGGCCTCTTCTCGGACCCCCTGGCGGCGCAGGGACTCGTCGCCGGCCAGGTCGCCGGCCGCCTTCTTCGCCCGTCCGGTGATGCGGTCCTTCAGTCCCATCTCCCTACCTCTGTGGGTTACAGGCCGCCGAGCGACCCGCTGAAGGGCTCGGTGCCGTCCACGATGCTCGCAGCGGGACCGCCATGCGCGTGCATGTAGGCGACCTCGCGGCTCACGTCGCCGACGCCGTTGCTGCCGGCCACCGGGGCCAGCTGCACCGTGCTCAGCACGCCTAGCGCCTTGCCGCTGGAATCGATGAACGCGCTGCCGGAGTCACCCGGGATGCCCGGAGTGGCCGTGTACACGTTGTGGCTCCGGCCGCCGCCGTCGTCGCCGAGGCTCTTGCCCTGCTTCGGGCTGAGCTGGGTCACGCCGCCGCGCAGCTCGGAGTTGCCGTAGGACAGCACCGTGTCGCCGGTGGCGGTTCCGGTGCTGTTCACGCCCGTGGGGCCGCCCCAGAAGGGGATCGACGGGTTGGTCTTGGCCACGTCGCCCGGCTCGAGCTTGATCAGCGCGAGGTCGTTGTAGGCGCAGGTGTTCGCGTCGGACTCGCCGTTCCCCTGCATGGTCAGCCAGGAGTTGTAGACCAGCGTGCCCTGCTGGCCGGCGCCGGTCACGTCCACCCTGGTGCCGATCGGCAGCGAGGCCGCGCTGCAGCCGTTCGTCTCCGTGGAGCTGCCCGTGCCGGAGCAGTGGGCGGCCTGCCCGATGTACGTGGTCGCGCCGTCCGAGAACACGAAGTTGGCCGTGCACTGGGCTCCTTGCGTGAACGTCTGCACGCCCGGATGCACCGTCGCGCTGTCCGCCGGGGCCCAGGCGTTCGCCGCCGGGGCGAAAGCTGCAATTGCCGCACAAGCCATTACGGCCAGCGCAGCGATCCGTCGCTGTACTCGCATAAGAAGAGTTCTCCCGCCGTCTAGGTAGAAACCGACGGCCCGGCTGTACCCACTACGAGCGCTCGTGCCACATCGCACGAGAGCGATCGGCCACGGGCTGCAGGAAGTCGGGCAGCGGCCGCACGAGCCCGCGGCCGGTCTCGCGCTCCCAGATCTGCTCGAGCTGGCTCAGGTGCTCGTCCATGACGTCTTCGATCAGGACGAAGTCCGAGCCGCGCACGGCTGCCAGCGTGCGCTCGTGGATCTCGATGGTCCAGTCGGGCACGAGCGGCGCGTGCGCCGCCATGTCGCGGGCGATCTCGAGCCGGGTGAAGAGCGAGCGCATGAGCGCGACCACGGTGGAGTTGCGCGTGGCGCGCGCCATCGTCAGGTGGAACTTCAGGTCGAGCTGCAGGAACAGGTCCTCGTGGCTCAGGAAGTCGTCCTGGGCCGACAGCTCGCGCTGGCGCTCGATCGTGGCCTGCATCGCCGTGAAGTCCTCCTCCGCCGCGTGAACCGCCGCCAGCTGGGCCACGCGTGGCTCGAGCAGCCGTCGCGCCTCCAGCACGCCCGCCACCTCGCCCACGCGGATGTCGGAGCGGGTCTGCAGCAGGTCGCGGGGGACGAGCTCGCTGGCCACGAAGATGCCGCCGCTCTGGCCGCGGCGCACCTCCAGCACGCCCGCCTCGGCCAGCACCTTCACGGCCTCCCGCAGCGTCGGCCGGCTGATGCGCATGAGCTCGGCAAGCTCGCGTTCGGAGGGCAGGCGGTCGCCCACGTGCACGTCGCCGGACCTGACCTTCTCGGCGATCTGCTGAACCGCCTCCTCGAAGGTGCGGCGCGTCGAAACCGGACCGAAGGAGCGCTCCAAGTCGGCGCGAGGATAGCCGGAAGCACTCGGCTTGGCCGAGTGCGCTCGGTCATGCTCCTCGTCCACGAGGGTGGGATTCATGTCAGATCGAGCGAGCGAGCTCGACGCGCTCGAGTGCCTGTCGCTCGGCCACCTCGTGGGGGGTGAGGTCGCGCTCCTCGGCGGTCGCGATCGCGCTGTCCAGGTGCTCCATCGCCCGTTCGATGCTCTGCCGCTCGCCGGCGGCGCGGCCGCTCTTGCCGTACCACTCGTCGGCCACGTGGATCAGCCCGCCGCAGTTGGCGAGGAAGTCGGGCACGTAGAGGATCCCGCGCTTCGCGAGCGTTGCGGCCACGGCGCGTCCACTGAGCGGGTTGTTGGCGGCTCCGGCCACCACCGAGCAGTCGATCGAGCGCGCCAGAGCGTTGTCGATCAGGCCGCCGGCGGCACAGGGGCAGAGCACGTCGAGCTCCATGGCCATGATCGCCTCGGCGGAGGGCGCCAGCTCAAGACCCAGCTCGACTGCCTGGCGCTCGGCGCGGGCGTCGTCGATGTCGCAGGCGATCACGCGCGCGCCAGCGGCGGTCAGGCGCGCGGCCAGCGCGGAGCCGACCTTGCCGAGGCCGACGAGCCCGACCCGGCGCCCGTCCAGATCGCTCGAGCCGGTGGCGTGGTCGAGGCCGCGGCGCAGCGCGCAGAAAACCGTCTCCGCGGTCACGGGGGAGGGGTCGCCGCCGCCTCCGTTGGCGACCGAGCGACCCACCACGAAGGGCGTGTGGTTGGCCATGAAGTCCATGTCGGCGGTATGGGTGCCGATGTCCTCGGCGGTCACGTAGGCGCCGCCCAGCGAGTCCACGACGCCTGCCGCGACTTCGAGCCGCGCCTCGCGCAGGTCCTCGCGCCCGTCGTCGAGCATCACGGCCTTGCCGCCGCCCAGGTCGAGCCCGGCGGCCGAGGCCTTCAGGGTCATCGTGCGCGACAGGGCCAGCACGTCCTCGAGCGCCTCGCGCAGGCCGCCCGGGTAGCGCCGCAGGCGCATGCCGCCCAGCGAGGGCCCCAGCACGGTCGAGTGCACCGCCACGATCAGCCGCAGGCCGGTCTCCGGGTCCTGGCGCACCACCACCTGCTCGTGGTCGGTGTCGGCGAGCAGGAGGTCGGGCGAGAAGGGCGGCCGAAGCGCTGTGGTCATAGGCATTGACCTTATACCATTTATGGTAAGGTCGTTTTGCCAATCGAGCTGAGGGAGCCGAGTGACGCCGCCTACTGCCGTAACAGAGCAGCAGCGCCGCGATGGTGGCATTCGCCGCTTCAGCCGCGCTTTGCGACAGACAGGGCCGCTCGTAGAGGTGGCCCTCGACGACAAGTACCTGCTCGAGAACGGGCGCGCGCTGCTGACGGGCGTTCAGGGCCTCGTCCGGCTCGCGCTCGACCAGCACCGCGCCGACCGCCGCCGCGGCCTCCACACCGGCACGATGGTCTCCGGCTACCAGGGCTCGCCGCTCGGCGGCCTCGACCAGGAGCTGGCCCGCAACCGCGACCTGTGCGAGGAGCACCACGTCTTCCACGTGCCGGGGCTCAACGAGGAGCTCGGCGCGACCTCCGCCTGGGGCAGCCAGCTGGCTGCCCGGCTGCCCGGCGCGCGCTACGACGGGGCGATCGGCCTCTGGTACGGCAAGGCACCGGGGCTGGACCGCGCCGCCGACTCGCTGCGCCACGGCAACTTCGTGGGCGTGTCACGCACCGGCGGCGGGCTCGCCGTCGTGGGCGACGACCCGAGCTGCAAGTCCTCGACGATCCCGAGCGCCTCCGAGGCCCTGCTCCAGAGCCTGCACATGCCGGTCTTCTATCCGGGCAGCGTCCAGGAGGTCGTTGACCTCGGCCTGCACGCGCTGGCCTGCTCGCGGGCGTCGGGCCTGTGGAGCGGCTTCAAGATCGTCACGAGCGTGGCCGACGCGCTCGGCAGCGCGGAGTTCGCGCCCGACCGGATCGTCCCGGTCATGCCGGAGCTCGAATGGAACGGCCGCCCCTACGAGCACGTGCCGGACGGCAACCTGCTGGCGCCCGGCTCGCTGGAGCTCGAGCGCAGCATGCTCGGCCCGCGCACCGGGCTGGCGCTGGCCTACGCGCGCGAGAACGGCGTCAACCGCGTCCAGGGGCCGCGCGACGCGTGGCTGGGCATCGCCGCCGCCGGCAAGAGCTGGTTCGACCTGCGCCAGGCGCTGAGCGACCTCGGCCTCGACGACGCCGCGCTCGAGCGCGCCGGCGTGCGGCTGCTCAAGCTCGGCATGATCTGGCCGCTCGAGCCGAGCCTGGTCAGGGACTTCGCGGGCGGCCTCGACGAGCTGCTCGTAGTTGAGGAGAAGCGCGCCTTCGTGGAGCCGCAGCTGAAGGAGCTGCTCTACGGCGTTGCGAGCGCGCCGCGAATCGTCGGAAAGCGCGACGAGGTGGGTGAGCGGCTGCTGGCCGAGGAGCTCGACCTCGACGCCGACGCGATCGCACGCGCCGTGGCTTCACGCCTGCGTGCGCGCGGGCTGCGCCTGGACTCGGTCGAGAGCCGCCTCGAGCGCCTCGACGCCCTCCGGGCGCGGCCCATGCAACTTCCGATGGCGGCCGCGAGGTCGCCGTTCTTCTGCTCGGGCTGCCCGCACAACAGCTCGCTCAAGGCGCCCGAGGGCACGCTCGTGGGCGCCGGCATCGGCTGCCACACGATGGTGCTGCTGAACCCCGAGGGCAAGGGTGAGATCACCGGCATCACGCAGATGGGCGGCGAGGGGGCGCAGTGGATCGGCCAGGCGCCCTTCACTGACGACCGCCACCTGGTGCAGAACCTCGGCGACGGCACCTTCCACCACTCGGGCTCGCTGGCCATCCGCGCGGCGGCGGCAGCCGGCGTGAATATCACCTACAAGCTGCTCTACAACGAGCACGTCGCCATGACCGGCGGCCAGTCGATCGAGGGGCAGCTCTCGGTGCCCGACCTGACCCGCTGGCTCGAGCTCGAGGGCGTGAAGCGGATCATCGTCACCGCCGAGGACACGAGCCGCTACAAGGGCGTGAAGCTGGCCGGCATCGCCGACCTGCGCGAGCGCACGGAGCTGCTGGCCGCCCAGGAGGAGCTGTCGCAGGTCGAGGGCGTGACCGTCCTGATCCACGACCAGGAGTGCGCAGCCGAGAAGCGGCGCAGCCGCAAGCGCGGCAAGGCGCCAGAGCCGGCCGAGCGGATCTTCATCAACGAGCGCGTCTGCGAGGGCTGCGGCGACTGCGGCAAGAAGTCCGGCTGCCTGAGCGTGCTGCCGGTGGAGACGGAGTTCGGCCGAAAGACGCAGATCCACCAGGCCTCCTGCAACAAGGACTACACCTGCGTGGAGGGCGACTGC
>JBBQRG010000092.1:0-10318 GCA_038215095.1 Solirubrobacterales bacterium
CGCCCTCGCCACTTTCTCGGCGTTCTCGAGCCAGACGGACAACCCCGGGAACAACGTGACTGCCGGCACGGTCGCTCTCACCGACAACGACGGTGGCTCGGCCGCTTACAACGTGAGCAACGCCAAGCCCGGCCAGAGCTCTACTCCGTTCTGCATCCGCGTCGCCTACTCGGGCTCGCTGGACGCCGACGTGAAGCTCTACGCCGCCAGCGCGGTCAGCGGTGCACTCGCGCCGTACGTGACCCTGAAGGTCGAGAGCGGCGCAGGCACAGCCGCGAACTGCTCGGACTTCTCACAGGCTGCCGGCGACGCCACCCTGTTCAACAGCACGCTCGACACCTTCCCGTCGAGCTACGCCACCGGCATCCTGGACTCCGGTCCGACGTCGGCGACCAAGTGGGTCAACGGCAACGCGGTGAACTACCGCGTGACCGCCACTCTGTCGGCGGCCGCTCCGGACACGGCTCAGGCGGCCACGACCGGATCGCACACGATTCGCTTCGAGGCCCGCAACCAGTAACAGCAGCGCGGGGGCGCAGGCTGCCCCCTCACCACTTGCGATTGGCCTCCTGATCTGATCGCTGAACCCGCCGCGGGACTTGCTCCCGCGGCGGGTTTCTTTTTGGGCCGAACCGGGGTAGGCGCTGTTGCGAGCTTGCAGTCGGCCAGCGCCCGGATCTAGAATCGCCAGCCGTGAAGCGCAGCCGCGGCCTGAGCCTGGCACTAGCCTCGGCAATCGCCGGAGCGTTGGCGATGGCGCCCGCGGCGGCGGCGGCGGACGTGACGGTCGGCAAGGCCGCAGCGCCGGTGGCGAAGTCGCACCCCAAGGGCGGGCGCCGCATCCCGCGGGGCGTGGGCCCCTCGGCGCGGGCCACCGCCGCGCCACGGGCACAGCCATCCGCCCTGGCGGCCGCCCCCAGCGCGCTGCTGGCCAATTTCGACGGCGTGAGCAGCCGCGACAGCGCCGTCACCAACTTCGGCCAGGAGTTCGAGCCGCCGGACCAGGCCCTGTGCGTCGGGAACGGCTACGTGCTCGAGATGGTCAACTCCGCGTACACCGTCTACAAGCCCAACGGGACCGTGGTAACGGGGCCCTTCAATGTCAACGGCCCGTTCAACGAGGGGCTCACCGAGTTCACGACGGACCCGCGCTGCCACTACGACACGGCGACGCACACCTGGATAGCGACGATCCTCTTCATCAGCAGCGACTTCACCACGTCCTCGCACATCGACGTCGCCGTCAACACGTCGGGCGACCCCACGAAGCTCTGGAAGAACTACAAGATCGACACCACCGACAACGGCGGCGCGACCGGGCCCAAGCACCCGGGTTGCCCGTGCCTGGGCGACCAGCCGACG
Source organism: Solirubrobacterales bacterium (assembly GCA_038215095.1). Taxonomy (GTDB): domain Bacteria; phylum Actinomycetota; class Thermoleophilia; order Solirubrobacterales; family Thermoleophilaceae; genus DATACN01. The sequence goes on from JBBQRG010000092.1 coordinate 1,363, forward strand.
CTCGGCATCGACGAGCACAACCTCTACGTCACCACGAATGAGTTCTCGCTGGCCGGTGACGAGTTCAACGGGGCGCAGATCTACGCGATCGCGAAGAAGGACCTCGTCTCACTGGCCCCGAGCGTTCACTTCGCCCACTTCGACAATCTCAAGATCGGCGGCGCCGTCGCCAACTCGGTACAGCCGGCGCTCACGACCCCCGCGACGTCGCCGGCCGAGTACTTCCTGAGCTCCCTGGACCCGAACGGCACCTTCGACCAGCGCGTCGGCGTGTGGGCGATGACGAACCGCGCCGTCGTGGCCACCGGCGGCAGGCCCAAGCTGACGAGCGTGGTACTGCATTCCGAGGCCTACGGGATCCCGCCGCCGGCGCAGCAGAAGGGCTCGGACAGCGAGCTCGATTCCGGCGATGACCGCATGCAGCAGGTGCAGTACGTGGGCGGCAGCGTCTGGGGCGAGCTGGGCACGGCGGTCACGATCCCGGGCGACCCGCAGGAACGCGCGGGCGCCGCGTGGTTCGAGGTGAGGCCTACGCTCAGCTCGACCGGTCTCACGGGCGCGACGATGCGGCGCCAGGGTTACGTGGTCCTGAGCGGCAACTGGGTCATGTTCCCTGCCTTGCAGGTCACCCCGTCGGGCGCGGCCGCGATGGTCGTGAGCCTGTCGGGCAAGAGCCGCTACCCGAGCGCCGCCTACACCACCATGGCTCCCGGGGCGAGCTCCTTCGGGCCGCTAAAGGTCGCCGCCGCGGGCAGCGGCCCCTACGACGCGGGCGCCGACCGCTGGGGCGACTACTCCTGGGCCATCCTCGATCCGGGCCACACCTCCGTGTGGCTGGCTACCGAGTACATACCGCCGAAGGCCAGGCAAACCGCGGACCGCGTCCGGAACTGGGGCACGCGTGTGCTCCAGGTCCGACCCTGATCAGACCGCGAGCATCTCCCCGGCGAACCGCGCGTACACGGCGGCGCAGCGGCCCATCGCCGCCTCGTCGATGAACTCGTCGGGACCGTGGGAGACGTCGAGCCGGCCGGCCCCGTAGGCGAAGGCCGGGATGCCGAGCTGCGCGTACCAGCGTGTCTCGAGCACGCCGGGGCACAGCTCGAACCTCGGCGCGGCGCCCTCCACCTGCGCGACGCAGCCGGCCAGGGTGGCAGCGGCGGGGTGAGTCTGCTCGGTACTCGCCGACGGTTGGCGTTGCAGGATGTCGATGGTCACGTCGGCACCGGCGCGGCTGGCGGCCTCGGTGATCGCGTCGGTCAGGCACGCCACCTCCTCGTCGAGATCCTCCTCCGGGTTGAAGCGCCGGTCGATCGAGAACCACGCGGACCCCGGCACGGCGTTGAAGTTGGCCCCTGCCCCTGCCGCGCCACCCACCACGAGCATCGAGTCTCGCTCGAGCAGGTCGTGGGCGAGGTCCGCGAGCGGCCCGGCCACCCGGACCATGTGCTCGAAGGCGTTGACTCCCAGATGCGCTTGCCCGACGTGCGCCTCCCGCCCGGCCACGTCGACCCGCATCGTGATCGCGCCCCGGTTCGCGTGCCACACGACTCCACCGGTCGGCTCGGCGGTCAGCATGGCCGGGGCGTTGGGGTCGATCAGCCCGGCCTCTCGCAAGTGACCCGACCCCGCCACGCTTCCCGTCTCCTCGTCGCAGACGAAGTGGAACACGATCCGGCCGTCGCCGAGCAGTCCGAGTTCCCTGGCCGCTGCGGCGCCGTAGATCATGCTCACGAGGCCACCCTTCATGTCGGCGGTCCCACGACCGAAGATCTTGCCGTCGCGCCGCTCCGGGCTGAACTGGTCTCGCCGCTGCGCAGGAACGACGTCGAAGTGGCCGTGGAAGTAGACGGTCCGCGGCCCGTCGCCGACGGCACCGAGAACGACGCACGGATCCTCGAGCTCCGCCCTCGGCGCGAGCTCGATCACCTCGGGCGCAAGATCCAACCGGTACATCGCATCCCGCAGCAGGGACCCGCAAGTGCCGAGCGCGCGCCCCGGCGGATTCTCGGTGGCCACGGCCACGAGCTCCTCGACGAGCTCGGCCATCTCGTCAGCGCGAGCGTCGAGCCAGGCTTGCAAGTCAGTGGCGCGATCCATCGAGCGATCGCCGCCGGCTACGCCTCGGGCTCGGCGTGGTACTCGTCGTCGGTGACGTGCTCGCCCCAGGTGACCGGGCTGCCGGAGTCGTCGGCCTCCTGCATCGCGATGTGGGTCATGAAGCGATCCGGCGCGGCGCCGTGCCAGTGGTCCTCGCCGGGCTCGAAGAACACGCGGTCGCCCGGACGGATGGCCTCGATCGGGCCGCCGCGGTGCTGGCAACGGCCGACGCCCTCGGTCACGTAGATGGTCTGGCCGAAGGGGTGGGTGTGCCACGCGGTCCGGGCGCCGGGCGTGAAGTGGACGCTGGCGGCTCCCACGCGGGAGGGCGTCGACGGTGTGGCGACGGTGTCGATGAAGACCGCGCCGGTGAACCAGTCGCTCGGCCCGGGCGTGGTCTCGAGGGAGTTGCGGGTGATCTGCATGCGAGTTCTCCTTATGGTCGGCGGCTACTTCCCCCTGGAGAGCCGCTTGGCGATGTCGGCGAAGGTGCTGTCGACCTCCCGGCTCATCGTCTGGCGGAACACGCCGAGCAGCGCGTGGGCCGCGAGAGGGCGCGTGCGCTCCATGGCCTCGGCTATTCGCGGCCATTCCTCCTCGGGCATTCCGGCGTCTGCGAAGGGCTTCCACACGTCGTCCAGGAATAGCTTGATGAAGCGCCGCGACACAGAGCGCGCGTGGCGCTCCAGTTCGCCCGCCGCGTCGAGGGCGTGTGCGACGTCGATGCCGGTGCGCTGGGCCTCCTCGGCGGCGTCCAGCAGCGATGGCGTCGGCGACTCGTAGAGCCCCTCGCCCAGCGGCACCAGGATGCCGAGCTTCTCCGCCTTCGCGAGGGCCTTCGCGGCGGCGGCCCCCTCCAAGCCGAGGCGCTGCGCCAGCTCTGTGCCTTTCAAGATCTCGGGCTGCTCGACCTCGGCGGTGGCGTCGGCGGCCTCCTTCACGCGCAGGAGGCCCGCGCTCGTGGAGTTCGACTCGGCGAGCAGGCGCTTGATTCCCTCGAGCTTCAAGCCTTCGTCCTGCAGCTTCTTGATCAGCTGGATGCGGGCGACGTGGTCGTCGCCGTAGTAGCCCACCCGCTTGCGCACCTCGGGCGGCGGGAGCAGGCCACGCGCGTGGTGGGAGCGGATGTTGCGTACCGACAGGCCCGTCTCCTGGGCCAGCCGCTCAATGGTGAGCTGATTGTCCGCCAAGGAGGCGGAGTGTAGCCCCTACAAATGTGACGGTCACAACCGTGACGTTGTTTGATGTTACGATCTCGGCGGCCCGGGGTACGTCCCCCGAACCCGTCTTCAGAGGAGACCAATGACTCCGCTTTCGATCGCCGCGGCCGCCGCCCCAGCCGGCGGGGCCGCCACCGGCGAGATCATCCAGGCCACGTCCGGCGCAATGGTGCTGACGATCGCGCTGCTCGTCCTGGGCATCGGCCATCGCAGCGGCCGCGTGGCCCTGCTCGGCCGCTGGGCCGCCTTCAGCGAGCGCGTCAGCGGCCTGCCCGGCTGGGTGGCATTGCCCGCAGGCGTGGCCACGGTGTCGCTCGTGACCGCGGTATTCGGGATGTACTGGGACATCTCGCTGCACATCGACCAGGGGCGCGACCCGGGCCCCCTTGCCAACCCCGCGCACTACTTCATCCTCGCCGGCCTGTTCGGGATCTTCGCGGCAGGCTTCTTCGCGATGGTGCTGCCCAAGCAGCGGCCGAGCGCGACCGCGATCAAGCTCGGGCCGGACTGGTACGCCCCGCTCGGAGGCGTGCTCGTGTGCGCGTGCGGCGCCTTCGCCCTGTTGGGCTTCCCGCTGGACGACATGTGGCACCGGCTGTTCGGCCAGGACGTGACGCTCTGGGGCCCCACCCACTTGATGCTGATCGGGGGCGCTTCGATGACCCTCGTCGGGCTGGCCGTGCTGATGGTCGAGGGTCGGCGCGCGAACGCCGCCGCAGGCGAGGCCAGGCGCGAGCGCTCTTTGGCGCGCGTCGCCCGCGGAGTGGCTCTGACCGGCGGCTTCATGCTCGGCCTGTCCACCTTCCAGGCCGAGTTCGACTTCGGTGTCCCGCAGTTCCGCTTCGTGTTCCAGCCCGTGTTGCTGATGATCGCCGCGGGGGTGGGACTGGTGGCGATCCGCCTGTGGGCGGGACGCGGCGCGGCACTCGGCGCCGTCGGCTTCTTCATCCTGCTCCGCGGCACCCTCGCGCTGCTGATCGGCCCCCTGCTCGGTGAGACCACACCCCATCTGCCGCTCTACATAGTCGAGGCGCTGGTGGTGGAGGCGGTGGCGCTGCGCATCCCGCGGGAGCGCCCGCTCGCCATGGGCCTCTGGTCGGGCCTGGGCATCGGCACGCTGGGCCTGGCCGCCGAGTGGGGCTGGTCACACGTCTGGATGCCCCTTCCCTGGCCGTCCACGCTCGCGCCCGAGGCGCTGCTGCTGGGCTTCGCCTCGGCGCTTGGCGCGGCGCTGGTGGGAGCCTGGATCGGCACGCGCATGAACGTGGAGCCGATGCCCCGCGGGGGTGCCCTGAGGACCGCCGCGGTGGTGGGCGCGGCCGTGATCGCGCTGATCGTGGGCTATGCCTTGAACAAGCCGCCCGAGCAGGGCGTGCGCGCGCACGTTGCCCTGACCCCGGCCGGCGACGGCGGTGGGGGACGCCACGTGAACGCCGACGTGCGGGTGACCCCGCACCCCTCCGCCGACAACGCGGAGTGGCTGACGGCGACCGCCTGGCAGGGCGGCGGTCTGGTGGTCGACCGCCTGGCCAAGATCGGACCCGGGCACTACCGCACCACCGAGCCGATCCCCGTGCACGACGACTGGAAGGCGCTGATCCGCCTCCAGCACGGCAACTCGCTGACAGGCGTGCCGATCTACCTTCCCGAGGACAAGGCGATCCCGGTGAAGGGCGTGCCCGCGCCGGCCAGCTTCGACCGCCCGTTCGTCGCCGACCACCTGATCCTCCAGCGCGAACAGAAGCCGGCCGCCGGGGCGCTCACAGCCATCGCCTACCTGGTCGTCCTTGCCATCGCACTGGGGCTGCTTGCCCTGCTGGCCTGGGGCCTGCACAAGCTGGCCGACGGCGACGGAGCCGAACCGCAGTCACGGCCGCGCCGGCGCTCGAGCCGGACGCCGGCCCGACAGCATGCCCAGGCGGAGAGCGCGTGAACCCACTCAGGCCGGTCTGGCGAGTCTTACTCACCGCCGGCAAGACGGTCGCCGCGCTTCCGGACGTCGTTAAGGCCGTGCTCGTGCTGCCGAAGCTCTCCGAGCAGCTCGCGCACGTGTGTCGCAACACCGACGCGCTGCCCGGCATGGTCGCCCAGCTCGAGCGGGTCGAGGGCGACACGCGCGTGCTGCCCGACATGAAGGACGAGTTCGTGCTGGTGCGGACTACCGTGGTGCGCATGCAAGGCGACACCGAGGTCGTGGCTGCCACGCTCGACCAGCTGGCCACGGTCGCGGAGCCGCTGTCGGGCGCTGCGAAACGCCTCGGCCGGCTGAGCGACCGGCTGCCGGCGCGCGGGTGAGCCGCCACGGATTACCCGTGATCGTCAGCGTCTTGCTGTCTCTGGCGGCCGCGCTCTGTCTGGCGCTGCTGGCACCTCTGCCACCGACGGCAGCCGCCAAGGCGCCCCTCAGCTATCGCAATCCGCTCAGAGATGTCAGGACTGGCAAAGCTCTCTCCTGCCCTGACCCGCACGTCATCGACGTAGGGAGAGCGAGCTTCAGATACTTCATGGTCTGCACGACGGATCGTGCGGCAAATGGCATCGCGATCCTCAGATCACACGACCTGGTCAATTGGGATCGCGCGGGATATGTGTTCCCCAAGCGGCGTCAGCCCTGGTGGTCGAGTGGGCGCTTCTGGGCGCCGGAGATCCACCGGATCGGCAAAAGGTGGGTGGTCTACTTCGCCGCTTCGGTCGATCGCTCCAAAGTCCGCCTGCCCGTAAAGGATGGGACGATGGTTCTGGGCGTGGCAAGCGCGCCGCGGCTTCGAGGACCTTGGCGCACGCGGATCCTCCACTACCGGGGGCAGGCAGATCCTTCTACTCGCAGTCGCGAGTTGTTCGGCGGGACCATCGATCCGAGCGTGGTGCGCAATCCGCTCACCGGGCAGCTGTACTTGTTCTGGGCGCTCCAGGCGACCCAGATCTGGGTGGGCAGGCTTTCGCCGGACGGCCTGACTCTCGACGGACATATCCGACGCGTCCAGACCCCGAGCAAGCCCTGGGAATGTCACCCCACCTGCACGGTCGAGGCGCCCGCGCCGTTCTACAGGGGCGGGACGCTCAACCTGCTCTATTCGGCCGCATCGACATGGGACGGCAGCTACGTCGTCGGCCTCGCGTTGGGGACGGACCCGCTTACAGGCACGTATCGGAAGCTCGACCAGCCGGTCCTGCGCGGGGGAGGAAGATTCATCGCCACGGGGAGCCCCTCGCAGCCGGTGATCGGGCCTGATGGGCAGACCTACATCCTGTATCACGCACTCACCTCGCCGGATCCCAAGCATGTCTCGAACCGTCGCCTGCTGATGATCGCCCGGGTGTCGTGGATGGGCGATCAGCTGGCTGTCAACGGGAATGGGCGAGCTGAGTAGGAGCCGACGCTCGTAGGGCCGCTATAGGGTCGGCTCATGAGGCTGGAGCAGAAGCGTCAAGGGGTCTACCGCCGTGCCCCTCACGGCCCATGAGCTCTCAGGCCTGCTGGCGGGGAGCGCGCATGTCGCTGGAGCTGATGAAGACGGACCCCATCGGCTCCACCGAGCCGGCGCGCGAAGCGCTCGAAGCGGTGCTGACCGACTTCGACGCGCAACTCGCGCGCCTGCACGGCAGCGGTTGATCAGGCCGGGGCGCCTGCCGGCTCCGCCATCTGGGAGCGGACATGCTCGGCGATCCGGTCGAACTCCGCGGTGAACTCGTCGTAGTCGAACTGCATCGTGTTGAGGTACGTGCTCCAGGCCATCGTGCTCTTGGCCATCAGCGCGGCCTCGTTGATCTCTTCGTCGGTGGCGCCGAAGAGCTTCGCCGCCTCCGTGTGGAAGTACGCGCAGTAGCGGCAACGCGTGGCGCCCGAGACCCCGAGCCCGATCAACTGCTTGTACTTGGGTGGGATCGCGGTTTGGTCGGAGAGGTCGAGATTCTTGAAGCTCTCCCACTCCGACTCGATGAGGAAGTCGGGAACGGCCTTGAAGAACGTCGGGACGAGTCCCAGCGTCTCCTCGATGTCCCGATCGACATCGGCTCTGGACATTGGGTCCTCCTTAGGCGGTAAGGACGCGGGCCGGTCGAGGCGCGAGTTGTCTGCACCTCCCATGTCGCGGGGTCCGGGCAGCGCCCTGCCCGCGTCGCGAGTCAGGGCGACACTAGCGCGGCGCGAGGGCCCGGGCAAGGCCGAGTCCTCAAAGCCTGGCTGTTTGTGTTGACTTGCGGCTTGCGGTGATCTGTCGCTTCCACGCTGCTTCCGCGTAGCCGCCGGCTAGCCACGGCCGCCTAGACGGGATACTGGGGCGGCGATGTCGCGGGACAACGTCGAAATCGTGCGTAGCGCCTACGCGGCTCTGGCCGAGCAAGGGGTCGAGGCGGTGCTCGCCTTCACCGACCCCCAGTTCGAGGCGACCACTCCGCCCTCGCTCGCCTCCGAGCCGAGCACCTACCGGGGCCACGAGGGCCTTCGCCGCTATTTCGGCTCCTTCGACGATGCAATGGAGGGGGTGTACTTCGAGGGCCAGGAGTTCACCTCGGTCGGTGACAATGTGCTCGTGGACACGAAGCTGCACGCACGCGGGCGAACGACAGGAATCGACACCGAGCAGCGCGCCTTTCTGGTCTTCACCCTCCGCGAGGGCAAGGTGACAAGCGTGGAGACGTTCGCCGAGCAGGGGCAGGCGCTCGAAGCCGTGGGGCTGCGGGAGTAGCGGCGATGTCGCAGGAGAACGTCGAGATCGTCCGCAAGCCGCTCCGCGCGGGTGAGCGGTTGAGCCGGACGCTCGATCAGCGGCTCGCCATACGCTTCCCTTGGCTGGCCGCTGCGAGCGCTCGCCTGATCGGCAACCTTCCGCTCGGTTCGCGTCTCCGCCAGGTCGCAGTTTGGCGAAGCGTCCGGCTCGCGGTGGAGGCCTACAACCGCCGCGATCTGGACGCGGTGGTGGTCGGCTACCAGCCGGATCTCGAGTACTACCCGTACCGCGAGTTCGTCGAGGCAGGACTGGCGGAGCCGTGTTACTACGGACCGTCGGGGTACCGCTCCTACATATCGGATACGTATGAGGTCTGGGGCGATGACGTTCGCTTGGAGCCGACGGAACTCATCGACTTCGGGGATCAGCTCGTGCTGTTCGCAGAAATGCCGATGCGCGCTCAGGCGAGCGGTCTTCCGCTGGCCCAGACATACGCTGGGGTTTCCACCCTCAAGGACGGCAGGGTGGTCCGCCAGCGCGACTTCTTGCATCGAGCCGAAGCCCTCGAAGCCGTGGGACTGCGGGAGTAGCGCGCCCACGGGATCGCTTGACTCGAGTCGCACGAGTGGGAGGATGCGGCGCAGCGACTGAAAGGAAACGCTTATGGCTTGGAAGATCGAGGGCCAATACTTCGAGAACTGCTCATGTGAGGTTCCCTGCCCTTGCACGGTCTCACTCGATCTGGGTGCTGACTACGACCGGTGCCAGGTGCTTCTCGTGTTCCACGTCGACTCGGGCGAGGTCGAGGGTGTGGACGTGAGCGGGCTGACCGTAGCGGCGGTAGGCGACACCCCGAAGGTGATGAGCGAGGGCAACTGGCGGCTGGGTGTCCTGATCGACGACGCGGCGTCCGACGAGCAGGCGGAGAAGCTTGGGGCCGTGTTCGGAGGTCAGCTCGGTGGGCCG
>JBBQRG010000093.1:0-10305 GCA_038215095.1 Solirubrobacterales bacterium
TTACCGCTAGCCTGTGGCGTGGACCGTGCTAGGCGGGGATTTAGCGGAGCCCTGAACCCGCAATCCGCTCTAGCGGGGCCGAATCCCCGTCCGAGGGGTTGGGCCTTCGGGGTCAGTACGCCGGATCGAGGCGCTGACGGCCGGGTCCCGCGCGGTGAGCGACTGCGAACCAGGTCAGATCCGGGAGGAAGCAGCCTTAAGCGGACCCGCTCATGCGCCGCGGACCAGCCTGGCTTGAGCCAAGAACCGGCGGGCACGCCCGGAGACCTGCTTCGACGACGGGTGCACGGTCCACTTTCTTCAGATGGGTGACGAGCAGCGAAACCTCGAGCTGGCCTGGCATATGGGCGAGCTCTGGAACGCCGGCCGGTTCGAGGAGATGTTCGCGTTCTACGACGAGGACATCGAGGCCATCACCGACCCGAGCTGGCCGGAGCCGTCCACGAAGGGCAAGGAGGCGTTCGTCCGCGGGCACGAGCTTTGGCGCGAGGCCTGGGGGAGGATCGAGCTCGATCCGCAGCGCGTCGAGGCCAACGGCGACAAGGTCTTCGTGGAGGGCGCCTGGGACATGCGCGGCGCCAGCAGCGGGATCGGCGGCAGCCTCCCGTTCGGGATGGTGCTGACCCTGCGCGACGGTCTAGTGGTGGTCCAGCAGTGGTTCATGGACCCGTCGGAAGCCCGTCGCGCGGCGGGGTTAGGATGAGCCGTTCGATGCTCTCGCTCTACCGCCGCCACCGCCCCCGCAGCTTCGACGAGGTCGTGGGCCAGGAGCACATCGTGCGCACGCTGCGCAACGCGATCGAGCTCGGAAAGGTCCATCACGCCTACCTGTTCGTGGGCTCGCGCGGCACCGGCAAGACCTCGATGGCGAAGCTGCTCGCCTGCGCGCTGAACGCGCGCGGCGGCGCCAGCGTCGACTTCGACCCCGAGGATCCGGCCTCGAAGGCCATCCTCGCCGGCACCTCGCTCGACGTGGTGGAGATGGATGCGGCGTCGAACAACTCGGTCGACGACATCCGCGAGCTGCGCGAGAACGTCGCCCTCCAGCCGATGGAGGGCGGCAGCCGCGTGTACATCCTCGACGAGGCCCACATGCTTTCGACCGCGGCCTGGAACGCGTTCCTGAAGACGCTCGAGGAGCCGCCCCCGCACGTCGTCTTCGTGCTGGCCACCACCGAGGCGCACAAGGTGCCGGCCACGATCGTGGACCGCTGCCACCGCGTCGACTTCCAGCGCCCCTCGCTGGAGCAGATCGCCAGCGTCCTGAAGCGTGTCTCCGTGCAGGACGACATCGCGCTGCCCGAGCCGGCGATCGGCATGATCGCCCGCGCGGCCACCGGCTCGTTCCGCGACGCGCTCGGCACGCTCGAGCAGCTCGTGACCTACGGCGGCAAGGAGGTCGAGCTCGACGACGTGCTCGACATCCTCGGGGTGGCGGACGCCGAGCTCGTGCTCGACACCGCCGAGGCGCTGGCGGACGGCGATCCCAAGGCGGCCCTGCTTGCGGTCCAGCGGCTGTCGGACTCGGGGCGCGACTTCACCCAGTTCATGCGCGACCTCTCCGCCCACCTTCGCCACCTGTTCGTGGTGCAGACGCTCGGCGAGGTGCCCGACTCGTTCTCGGTCACGGCCGAGCACACCGACCGCCTTGCGAATCAGGCCGAGCGCCTCTCGCAGGCCCAGATCGTGCGCACGATCGAGTTCCTGGCCGCGGGCATCGCGGCGGTGCGCGACGGCTCCGAGCCGCGCATCCAGCTCGAGCTCGCGCTGCTGAAAGCCACCCAGCCGCAGGCCGACCTCTCGCTGCAGGCCCTGATGTTCCGCATCGAACAGCTCGAGCGGCGGCTGGCCGGGGAAGGCTCGGCGGGGGAGTCCGCCCCCGCGGCCGAGGCCGGTCCGACCGCCGGGGCGCCCCCGGCGGAACCGGCGCCCGAAGCTCGCGCGCCCGTCAGCCAGCCCGCCACCGTGGCCAGCGCGGGCGGAGGGCCCAGCGCGGCCGCGGCCCAGGCGGTCGCGCCCGAGCGCCACGAGGAGGAGCTGGAGGAGCCCACCACGGCGCCCGCGCCCGACCTCGAGCGCCTGCAGGCGCTGTGGCCCGCCGTGGCCGACGCGGTGCGCGAGCAGAACGCCATGGTGGGCGCGCTGCTCTCAGGGGCGCGGCCGATCGGGCTTGAGGGCGACCGCGTCACGGTCGCCTTCCCCGAGAACGCGGTTTTCATGAAGAAGAAGGCCGAGGGCTACCGCGAGCTGGTGCAGGGGGCCGTCCGCGGCCTGACGGGCCGCACGCTGGCGATCTCCTACGAGCTGAGTGGAGAGGGCGCCACGACCGAGCCGGTAGTGCTCTCAGAGGAGGAGCTGATCGAGCGCCTGCGCGCGGAGCTGGGCGCCGAAGAGCTATTCGAGGACGGGGACTGAGATGCCGAAGCAGCCGGACATGAACGCGATGATGCGCCAGGTGCAGCAGATGCAGGCCGAGATGCTGAAGGCGCAGGAGCAGCTGAAGCACGAGACCGTCGAGGCCAGCGCGGGCGGCGGCATGGTCACCGTGAAGATGAGCGGCGAGCTCGAGCTGCAGGAGATCAAGATCGACCCGGGCGCGGTGGACCCCGAGGACGTCGAGCTGCTCCAGGACATGGTGCAGGCGGCGGTCAACGAGGCGGTGCGCGCCGCTCAGGAGCTGGCCGCCTCGAAGATGGGCGCCGCCACAGGCGGTCTCGGAGGCCAGGGCGGTCTCGGCGGCCTGGGCCTGCCGGGCTTCTAGGACTTGTTCGCCCCGCCGGTCAACCGCCTGATCACAGAGCTCGCGCGGCTGCCAGGGATCGGGCAGCGCACGGCGCAGCGGCTGGCATTCCACATCCTCAGCACGAGCGACGAGGAGGCGCTGCCGCTGGCCGAGGCCATCCGCGAGGTCAAGGCCACGGTCGGGCAGTGCGAGGTCTGCTTCAACCTCGCCACCGAGCCCACCTGCCGGATCTGCCAGGACGAGCGGCGCGAGGCCAACGTGATCTGCGTGGTCGAGCAGCCCGGCGACGTGATCCCGCTCGAGCGCACCAACGAGTTCCACGGCCGCTACCACGTGCTGGGCGGCGCGCTGTCGCCCATCGACGGGGTGGACCCCGAGGACCTGCACATCACGGAGCTGCTCTCGCGCGTGTCCGGCAACGGCGTGCGCGAGGTCGTGATCGCCACCAACGCCACCACGACGGGCGAGGCCACCGCGCTGTACCTGGCCGACTCGCTGCGCGAGCGCTCGCCCGAGGTCGCGGTCACGCGGCTCGCCAGCGGCCTGCCGGTGGGCTCGGACCTCGAGTACGCCGACGAGATCACGCTGGGCAAGGCCTTCCGCGGCCGCCAGGCGCTGTAGCCACTGACTAGCCCAATAGCTTCGTCGGACCACCCCGAACGTCGCCATTGCTTCACGTGGAAGCGATAGTCCCGAGCGGCCGGGCGCGTAGGCTCGAGCCGTGTTTGTGTTTGCCGAGGGCACAGCCGCCGTCCTATGAGACTGTAGGCGCAGAGCGACTGAAGCCCAACGTGCCGGCCAACCTGTTGCTCTCTCTGACGCTCGCCGGCTGGGTCCTGCTCGAGCTGGGTGTGCGGGTCCGCGAGAGCGTGCAGGGCCGGGGGCGTACCGGCCACGACCGCTTCACGCGGGTACTGATCGGCACCACGCTCGGGGCGACGATCGCCCTGGCTGTGAGCGCGTCGCACACGCAGACCCTGCGGATTTCCGACCCCGGCCGGGCGGCTGGCTTGGCTGTCATGTGGCTGGGGCTGGTCATTCGCGTCTGGGCGATCGCCACACTCGGAAATGCGTTCCGCACGACCGTCGAGGTCGACCCCGGCCAGGCGGTCGTCTCCACCGGCCCCTATCGGCGAATCCGCCATCCCTCCTACACCGGTCTGCTCCTGGTCGTCGTCGGTTTCGGCCTGGCCCTCGGGAACTGGCGCTCGCTGGCGATCTCTGCACTGTTGCCGTTGCCGGCGCTGCTGCTACGCATCAAGGTCGAGGAGGCTGAGCTGACCCGCGTGCTCGGCGACACCTACCGCAGCTACCAGCGGCAGACCAAGCGCCTGATTCCCGGCCTCTGGTGATCGGGATTGCGCCCGCCTTCGCGCACAGCTCCATCGCTGCGCGCGAAAAGCGGATGCCGGCGGGACCGCACGATCGCGAACGTCCATTTCGTACCGCTATAGGGGTACAAACGGGACGTTCACCGCTTCGCGCGCGAGAAGGATCGTTACGTCATTCGATCTACGAGAAGTGTCCAGGCGAGCTCGAGGGGTGCCAGATTGACCCCAAGCTGACGCAAGGTATGAGGGGGGGGGGTATGGCTCCCCTGGCGATCTGCTCTTAGTCCTGCGTGGAGCCTCGCCCCGGCTACCCCCTGCTCTAGCGAATCAACCGGTAGTTCCGCTTCGCCTCGAGGATGCGCAGCACCGCCTCGTCGAGGCGGCCGCGGCTGATCTGGCCGCGGCGCACGGCTCGCAGGACCTCTACGTAGGCGGCGCGCTGGTCGCCGGCCGTGCCGGAGATGTAGACCATGTCGGCGCCCGCCTGAACCGCCTTCACCGCGGCTTCGGGCAGCGACGCGAAGGAGGCAATCGGCGGGTCGGCCAGGTCGTCGGTGATTGCCACGCCCTTGAAGCCGAGCTTGCCGCGCAGCAGGCCGATGACCTTGCGCGACAGCGAGCCCGGCAGCGTGAAGTTGTCCATCGAGTAGACGGCGTGGCTGAGCGTGATGGCCGGCGCGCCGGCGCGGATCGCCGCGCGGAACGGGAGCAGGTCGCGCCCCTCGAGCTCGCTCTCCGTCTGGCCGACCGTGGCCGGGCCCTCGTCGGTGGACACGTCGGCTGAGCCGAGTCCGGGGAAGTGGCCCGGCGACGCGAAGATGAAGCCGCGCCGGTAGGCGCGGGTGATCGCGTCGGCGAAGCCCGCCACCTGGCGCGGCTCGTCGGAGAAGACCCGGTCGCCGAGGGCCGGCTCGTCCTGCACGCCCACGTCGATCGACGGGCCCAGCACCCCGGTCACGTTGAGGCCACGGAGCGCGGAGGCGGCCTGGGCCGCCTGCGCGCCGCCCTCGCGGCTCGAGGTGAGATCGGCCGGGGCGCTGGCCGGCGGCAGGTCGGGGAACGAGTTGTTGGCGCCGCCTTCCTGCGAGGCCATCACGAGGGGCGGCACGCGGTGCGCCTTGCGGGACACCACGACCGCCTCGCCCGCCAGCTGCCCGAGCAGCCCGGGGGTTGAGTAGTTGGAGCGGCCGATCACGATGCCGCCCAGGTCGAGGCGGCGCAGCTGCTGGAACACGTCCGCGGTCAGGTCGGTGCCCTTGAAGCCGTACAGGAAGAGCTGGGCCACCTTGCGGTCCACCGGCAGGCGGCGGGCCAGGTCCTGCACGCTGCGGGCCACGTTGGGCAGCGCGCGGGTGCGTCGCTCGGGCACCGCCGCCGGGGGCACGATCCGCGACAGGAACGACACGCGCTGGCGCGGCTGGCCGCCACTGGCCTCGGGCACGCGCGCCTGCTTGTGGCCGCCGCCGGCGAGCACGGCAACGGCAACTCCCGCCACCAGCGCCACGACCGCGAGCAGCGCCACCAGGCGCCGGCGACCGTAGCTGCTCAGGCGGCCCACCTTCAGAAAGCTATCTTTGAACGCCATGGCCGACGCTGGTAGCGGGCTCGCTGAGACGGTGGTGATGAAGTTCGGCGGCACCTCCGTCGCCGACTCCGAGCGCATCAAGCGCGCGGCCCGCCGGATCGTGGAGCGCAAAGAAGCAGGGCACCGTGTTGCCGCGGTGCTGTCCGCGCGCGGCAAGACCACGGACGAGTTGGTCGCGATGGCCTACGAGGTGTCCGATCGCCCGCACCCGCGCGAGATGGACATGCTGCTCTCCACGGGCGAGCGCGTCTCGTGCGCTCTGGCCGCGATGGTCATCAACGACCTCGGCCACGAGGCGATCTCCCTGACCGGCTCGCAGGCGGGCATCGTGACCGACACGTCGCACACGAAGGCACGCATCATGGAGGTCCGCGCCGACCGCATCCGCGCGGCGCTCGACGAGGACAAGATCGTGCTCGTGGCCGGCTTCCAGGGGGTGTCGACCTCCGCCGACGTGACCACGCTCGGCCGCGGCGGCTCCGACACCACGGCCGTCGCCCTGGCGGCCGCGCTGGGCGCCGACGTCTGCGAGATCTTCACCGATGTGGCCGGCGTGTTCAGCGCCGACCCGCGCATCGTGCCGGGCGCGCGCAAGCTGCCGGTGGTCACCTTCGAGGAGATGCTCGAAATGGCGGCGTCCGGCGCCGGCGTGCTGCAGCTGCGCTCGGTCGAGTACGCCCGCAACCACGGGGTGCGGATCCACTGTCGCTCGAGCTTCGAGGACACGCCGGGTACCGTGGTGGTGGACGAGCAGCAGACCATGGAACGACCACTAGTCACAGCAGTCACCCACTCGACGGCGGAGGCCCGCGTCACGCTCACCGGCCTCCCCGACCGGCCGGGCATCGCCGGCCGGCTTCTGACCGTGCTCGCCGAGGCGAACATCAACGTGGACATGATCATCCAGAACGAGCCGCAGTCGGCCGGCGGCCGGGCGGACATGTCCTTCACGGTCCCGCGCGACGACCTGCCCGCCGCCCGCGACTCGCTCGAGGGCGTGCGCGAGGAGCTCGGCTTCGGCGCCATGCAGACGGACGAGCACATGGGGAAGGTCTCGATCGTCGGCGCCGGCATGAAGAGCCATCCGGGCGTCGCGGCCCGCACCTTCAGCGTGCTCGGCGAGGCCGGGGTGAACATCGAGATGATCTCCACCTCGCCCATCAAGATCTCCTGCGTCGTGCGCGAGCAGGACGTCGAGACCGCCGTGCGCGAGCTGCACACCGCGTTCGACCTCGGCTCCGACGCCGTCGTGGCCGAGGACGTGACCGGCGTTCACCGCCCGGTCGTGCGCGAGGAGGCCGCGTCGTGAGGGTTGCCGTGGTGGGCGCCACCGGCGCAGTGGGCTCGACGATGCTCGGCGTGATGCGCGAGCGGGACTTCCCCGCCGACGAGGTCGTGCCGTTCGCCTCGGAGCGCTCGGCCGGCCGCACGATCGACTTCGGCGACACCGACCTCGAGGTGCGCCCGCTCTCAGACGAGTCCATCCGGGGCTTCGACCTGGCGCTGTTCTCGGCAGGCTCGGGCGTGAGCGAGGAGTGGGCGCCGCGCTTTGCAGACGCCGGCTCGGTGGTCGTGGACAACTCCTCCTTCTGGCGCATGCACGAGGACGTGCCGCTCGTGGTCTCGGAGGTCAACCCCGAGGCGCTCGACCGCCACCAGGGCATCGTCGCCAACCCCAACTGCTCGACCATGCAGATGGTCGTCGCCCTGAAGCCGATCCTCGACGCGGTCGGCATCGAGCGGCTTGTGGTGTCCACCTACCAGTCTGTGTCGGGCACCGGCCAGCGCGCGGTCGAGGAGCTGCACGACCAGACGAACGCGATGATCGAGGCCGAGGAGATGCCGCCGCCGTCGGTCTACCCGCACCAGATCGCCTTCAACGTGGTGCCGCAGGTGGAGAGCTTCAAGGACGGCGACGACTACACCACCGAGGAGCGCAAGATGATGCGCGAGACGCGCAAGATCCTCGGGGCGCAGGAGCTCGGCATCTCCGCCACCTGCGCGCGCGTGCCGGTGTACACCGGGCACTCGGAGTCCGTGAACGTGCAGACGCGCGAGCCGCTCTCGCCGGAGGCCTGCCGCGAGCTGCTCTCGCGTGCGCCGGGCGTGACCGTGGTTGACGACCCCGCCAACGCGCTCTACCCGCTCGCCATCGACGCGGCCGGCCGCGACGACGTGCTGGTCGGCCGCATCCGCGCCGACGAGTCCGCCGAGCGCTGCCTGAACCTCTGGATCGTGGGCGATAACCTGCGCAAGGGCGCCGCCACCAACGCCGTGCAGGTGGCCGAGCTGCTCCGCGTCCGCGACCTGCTGCGCGGCCGCGCCGCCGCCTAGCGGCAAGCACCCGGCTCGGCCGGGTGCGCGCCGATGACGCTTACGACAAGCGCGCCAGCTCGCGGCGCGAGGAAATGCCGAGCTTGCGGTAGATGTGGCGCGCGTGCGTTCGCACGGTCTCGACGCCGATCGTGAGCGACTGCGCGATCTGGGCGTTGGTCGCGCCCTCCTGGAGCAGCTCCAGCACGTCGGCCTCGCGCGGGGTGAGCACCTCCTGGCCCACCACCGGCTCGAGACCGTTCGAGTTGGCCGAGGCGGCCGCCGAGCGCGGCAGCACGTGCATCCCGCGTGAGGCCAGGTGGATGGCGTTGATCACATCGCGCCCCTCGACCTCCTTCGCCAGGCAGCCGGTGGCCCCGAACGAGATCATCTGGTTGCACTCCGCGGCGCTCGGCCGGTTGGCCAGCACCACGATGCGCGTGTCGGGGCACGCCTTGTGCAGTTGGAACACCCGCGCGGGGCGCCCGAGCGAGCCGAAGTTGAGCACCACGACCGCCGGCTCGTGCTCCTCGACGGCGGTCTCGATGGTGTCGATCGGTATCTGATCGGCCACGAGGTCCAGGTTCGGCTCCTCGCTGATCAGCTGGCGCAGGCCTACCGCGACGAGGTCCTCGAACTTCGCCGTGAGCACGCGGACGGGGGAGGGCACCGGGGGAAGTCTACGCCCGCAGGGGGGAGAAAGGGTGAGGCCGTCCTACCCCCTCGCTCACCCCCGAATCTACTCCGAAGTTCACACCCGCGAGGGGAAGAAATCGGGCCCCGGAAGCTGGACCATGCAGTGGCACCAAGAAACTTGCAGTCAGGGCGGATTGGGGTACGCCTAAGAGAAACCGGCCGGCCACTTGGCCGGTTTTCTCGTTCTTGGGGGGAAATCGATCGCGATCTCGGCGCCCTTTCCAGGCCCGCCGCGTCCACCGCGTTGCCCCGCGCCCCCTACGCCAACGGGCTCGGGCTCTTTTAGGCGGCCGCGGGGAGGGCGCCGAGCTTCTTAACGATCTCCCTGGTGGAGACCACGTGCTTGCCCATGCCGAGCTCCTTGGGCTCGAGCCCCAGCGCCAGGCCCACCATCTGCGGCAGGTGCAGCACCGGCACGTCGAGGTCGCGCTCCACGAACCTCGCGGCCGCGGGCTGCTGCATGTCGAGGTTCAGGTGGCAGAGCGGGCAGGGCGTGACGAGGCAGTCGGCGCCGGCGTCGATGGCGTCGGCCAGGTGGCGGCCGGCCTGGCGCAGCGAGGTGGTGCGGTTCATCGTGATCACCGGGAAGCCGCAGCACTTGCGAGCGCCGGCGTACTGCACGGACTCGGCGCCGAGGACCTCGATCAGCTGGTCGAGGTACTGGTCGCGCTCGGGGTGGTCCGCGTAGCCGAGGCGCTTGGTGGGACGCACGATGTAGCAGCCGTAGAAGGGCGCGATGCGCATGCCCTCGAGCGGGCGCACGACGCGCTCGCGCACAGCGTCGAGGCCGATCTCCTCCACGAGCAGCCAGAGGAAGTTCTTGTTCCACCAGCTCTCGTCGTGCTCGTAGGAGAGGTGCTCCTCCCTGAGGTTCGTGTTGATGTGCTTGCGGTAGTCGCCCGACGCGTCGAGGCGCTCCTGGCACTCGGACTGCGCTCCCTGGCAGGTCGAGCAGATGTTCATCATGCCCGCCGCGCCGTCCACCTTCTGGGCCATGGCGAAGGTGCGGGCGTTCAGGGTGTCCACGAGCTCCTGGTTGTGCTCGGCGATCACGCCGGCGCCGCAGCAGTTGGCGCGGTCGAGCTCGACCAGCTCGAGGTCCAGCAGCGGAGCCACCTTCTCGACCGAGCCGTGGAGCTCCGGGGTGAAGCCGCGGGAAACGCAGCCCGGCCAGTACGCGAGCTTCATTCCTCGCCGTCACCTTCCTCGCCGACGATGTAGAGGTTGAGCTCGAGACGCTCGTCCTTCGACTCGATCTCCTTGAAGATTCGCCGCACCTGCTTCTGGTCGGGCAGCTTCGGATGCAGGAACACCTTCTTGGGCGTGACCTTGCCGCTCTTCAGCCCGCGCAGGGCCGTCGGCCCGCTCTCGAGCAGCTGCTTCACGGCCCCCGGCTCGGTCTGGCCCTTGACCAGCGAGCCGTCGCCGAAGCTGCGCGGCACCAGCTGGGCCTCGTGCAGCGTGCCGTACTTCTCGACGAGGCCGACGAAGGCCTTCTCGTGGCCGTAGCCGTTGTTGCGGTCCTTGATCTCGTAGTCGTTCGTGGCCTTGCGGCGCAGGCGCATGATCTGGCTCATCGGCGCCACGTCCTTGGGGCAGACCTCGATGCAGGCGAAGCAGTGGGTGCAGTCGTACAT
>JBBQRG010000094.1:0-9823 GCA_038215095.1 Solirubrobacterales bacterium
CGGAGGCCGCCGCGGGGCGCATCCGAGGCTTCCTCAAGCCGGGCGCGCGGATGGCGATCAGCTCGTGGGGCGAGCCCGATCAGGTCCCCTTCCTCTCGATTCCGATGAGGACGACGATGGAGCGGCTGGACGTGCCCCCGCCCCCGGCCGGAACGCCCGGGCCCCTCTCCCGGCCCACCCCCGCTGCCATCGGTGGGTTGCTCGAAGGAGGTGGTTTCTCGAAGGTCGCCGTGGAGCAGGACGAGGTCACCTTCGAGTTCGACTCCCCGGAGCACTTCACCGCCTACATCAGGGCGATCTCCGCCCCGATCCGGGCGATGATCGAGCAGCACGCCGGCGAGGCCCAGGAAGAGGCCTGGGACGCGATCACGCAGGCCGCAGCGGATGCGGGGGATGGCTCGAAGCCGCTGAGCTTCTCGAACGTAGTGCTGTTCGCCTCGGCAACCGCCTAGCGCCCGCCTCGCACAACCGGGGAGGCCGACCACGACGCGCCGGTCGGACGGGGCACTGGCTCAGCGGTCAGCAGGGCGGTCGAGCGAGGGTCTTCAATGCGCGGGAGGAGCACGGGCGTCTGGAAACCGCTCGTATCGCTTTCTGCGCGCGCTAGCCTCGCACGCGCGTGGAACCGACCATCGGCTTCATCGGCGTAGGGCGGATGGGGATCGCCGTCTGCGGGAGGCTCGTCGCGGCCGGATACGAGGTCGTGGCCCACGATCGACGCCCTGCGCGAGAGGAGCAGGTCTGCGCGATCGGGGCGACGTGGGCCGCCGAGGCTTCGGCGGCGGCCGGGGCTGACGTGCTCGTGACCATGCTGCCCGGAACGCCCGAGCTGGACGCCGTGATGGACGCAGTGCTGCCGACGCTGCGGCCCGGCACGACCTGGATCGACATGACGAGCAGCACGCCCGATACGGCGCGCAAGCACGGAGCGCGCGCTCGCGCCGCCGAAGTCGCCTGCTTGGACGCGCCCGTGGCCGGCGATCCGGAGGCGGCGCACGAGGGTCGGCTACAGGTCTTCGTCGGCGGTGAGGCAGGGCTCGTCGAGCGCCACCGCCGCCTGTTCGAAGCCCTCGGTGCGATCGAGCACGTCGGCGGTCACGGGAGCGGGTATGCCTGCAAGCTGCTCGTGAACCTGCTCTGGTTCGGCCAGGCCGTGGCCACCGCTGAGGCCCTCCTCCTCGGCCGGCGGGCCGGGCTCGATCTCGAGGTGCTGCGCATGACCCTCGGGCGAAGCCCCGCCGCGACGGAGTTCGTTCGCCGCGACCTCGACGCGCTGTTCGACGGCGACTATCTCGAGTCGTTCGCGCTGGAGCGCTGCTGTGAGGAGCTCCGTGCCGCGCTGGACCTCGCCGGCGAGCACGCCGTGCCGTTCGAGCTCTCCACCTGCGTGTCCGAAGCCTACGAGCGGGCACTCGAGCGCTACGGGCACGTCGACGGCGAGCTACTGGCGGTCAAGCTGCTTGAGGAGCGGGCCGGAACGGTCCTGCGGCGTGATCAGTGACACTGGTTCGGACATCCCAGCCGGGGTACACGCGAATGGGCAAGTGAATAGCCGATCCATACTGCTGGCAGCCGTATCGCTGCTGCTGTTGGCCCCCGCCGAGGCGCTGGCCAGGGCGGGCGGCGGCTCGCATGGCTTCAGCTCGCCCGGCCGCGGCGGCGGATATCGCGGGGTCGGCCACGGCGGCCACTTCTTCTTCTTCGGCGGCGGCGGCGGCGGTGGCGGCTTGCTGCTGCTGATCCTGATTTTCGTCTTCGTTATGGTGCTGAGCTCGCGGGCCAGGCGTCCCAGGCGCCGCCTCTAGGCGTGGGCTTGCGCGCGTGGCTCGGCGCCCGCGGCGCCGGTCGGGCCGAGCGGGAGGCCGCGGTACGCCTTGCCGCGGTGGAGGCCGCCGCCGAGGACCCGCTCTTCGATTCGGAGCTCGTCAAGGGACGCGCGGCGGTCCTCTTCGTGGCGGTACAACGCGCCTGGAGCGCCAACGACTTGGACGTTCTGCGGCGTTTGGTGGGGCCGGAGCTGATGGTGGAGTGGGACGCCCGGCTCGCCGACTTTCGGCGCAAGGGGTGGCGGAACCTGGTCGAAGTGCTCGACGGCCCCGAGGTGGAATACGTGGGCGTGACCAACCGAGCTCGAGACGACGAGGATCGGGCCGTGGTGAGACTCACGGCGAGACTGCGCGACGTGGTGGTGGACGGCCACGGGTACGTCCTCCCGAGCGAGGACGGTGAAGTGGCTCGGATCAGCGAGTTCTGGACCCTGGGCAAGCGCGCGGGGGGGTGGGTGGTGGTGTCGATCGAGCAGGCCAGGGAGGGCGCCCACCAGCTGTCCGAGCCACTGGTGGCGGCGCCCGAGGGGGACAGCGCCCGCTTGCGCGCCGACGCCGTGATGGAGGTCGCGTCCGCCGACGCCGTGCAGGCCGACCGGGTCGGCGAGCTGCTGTCGCCGGGGTTCTCCGGTACCGCGCGTGCCGCCGCCTTGGACCTCTCGCTGGTCGACGGCCGCTTCGCCCCCGACGTGCTGGCCACGGCGGTCGGGGAGGTGGTGGACGCGTGGGCCCAGGCAGTCGACGGGCCCAACGGCCCACTCGCCGCGCTCGCCACCCAGGACGCGCTCGGAGCCCTGCTGTACCCGGCGGGCGGCGGCGCCCGACTGGTCATCCGCGGCGCGGCGATCGACTCGCTGACGATCGTCGCGGTGACCCCGGGCGCACCCCCCGAGGTGGAGCTGCAGCTCGACGCGACGGGAGTGCAGTACGTCGAGGACCGCTCGACCACCAAGATCCTGGCCGGGAGCAAGCGACGGCGAACCACGACGCAGCAGCGTTGGACGCTACGGCTCGGCGACGACCCTGTGCGGCCGTGGACGGTGGTGCACGCCGCCGGCGTCATCCCCCGATGAAGCTGAGCGGGGAAGCCCCGCCGCGGGGCGGCGAGGGTGCGGGCCGCGTCGGCCGTCCTGGTCAGCGGCCCGCGCGGGAGCGGGGGCGCTCCAGCACCAGCGTGGCTTCGGCTTCCGCGAAAGCCGCCGGCCGCGCAACGTGCCGCTGTCTCACGCGGCACCGGACGGGTCCCATCGCAGGAACCAGATGTGGGGGCCGCCGTGAGGGGCGTCCGCGTCGTCGATGACCCGGAAGCCCAGGCGCTCGTATAAGGGAACGTTCGTAGGGGTCCCGGTTACGAGGCACGCCCCGGTGTTTTCTGCGCGCGCAAGGTCGAGGCCGCAGTTGATCAATGCTGCGCCGACACCGGTGCCTCGCGAGCCCGGTTCGACAGCGACCGAGTCCAGATGCCACAACCGTTCGTCAGGCATCCGGGCCTCGACCCACTCCCAGAAGGCGTCGTAGCGCTGACCACCGTCGCTCGTCAACGTGTGGACAGACGCGCGGCTCGCGTCGATCGCCTGCGTGAACGCATCGTCTGCGTCGCCAGGAATCCATACGGCCGCTCCTCTTGCGGCGTCTGCTTCCCACAGCATCCCGAGCCGCGCGAGCGTCTCGTTGAAGTATTCGAAGTACCGGACGAAGCGCTGTGCGACGTCGCCGTGGGTGCCCAGCGACCACAGGAGCATTGGCTCATTGACGAACGCCCGCCCAAGCAGCGCAGACAGCTCTGAAAACCGCTCTGGTGCCGCACGGGTGATCTCGAGTGGCACGCTGGGACGATACAGCGGGTCCGGACTGGGAGCGGCGCGAGCCCCTAGGAAACCCGGATGGCGTGGTCCACCCCGCCCGAAGCGGTGAGATAGTGTCGGTTGCCACGAGTCGTGAGGGGCGACGCGGCCGACACGACGATTGCTTTGGAGGACGACCCATGTCAGACCCCGCACCGCAGCCGCAGGGCCAGAGCATCGTGCTCGGGCCCGATGGGGGACGCGTTGTCGCCCTCGGTGAGGCCGCCGCCGTGACCCTCAAGGCTGTAAGCGACGAGACGGGCGGCACTATGTCTGCGTACGAATGCGTTGTGCCACCAGCCACGGCTGGCCCACCGGAGCACTTCCACCGCAGCTGGGACGAAGCGTTCTACGTCTTGGCAGGAGAGATGACATTCCTCGTCGGAGACCAGACGCACACGGCGCCTGCCGGCTCGTTCGTCTTCATCCCGCGCGGCGTTCTCCACACCTTCTGGAACGAAAGCGACGCCCCCGCCAAGCAGCTCACCGTCTTCACGCCGGCGGGCATCGAGGACTACTTCGACGCCGTCTCTCAGGTCATCGCCGCCGGAGGCGACGACTCGCTCGAAGTCGCAATCGCCCTGATGGAGCAGCACGACATGGTCGTGCCCGCCGACACCCGCGAGGCCTACGGCGCACTCCAACCTCGCAGGTCAACGTCGTAAGGCGCACTGCGGGAGCGGTGGGCGGTCATTCTTAGCGGCGCTCGGCACGTCCTCAATGGGGCAACTCTTGCCCGAATCCCGCCGGATGGGGCCGGATCTGCCGGACTCCGTGGCCGCAGCATGAGTGAATCCTGAGTCCGGGAGCCCAGGCGTAGAGCCGTACGATGGAGGGTAGGAACCCCGCCGCGCCGCCGCTTGTGGTCCAGGCGGTCGCGGGTTCGAGTCCCGTCGCTCACCCTCCAGGAAGCCCCTGGAATCATCTGCGGTCATGCGCGAGCTCGAGCTGACGCGAAGTGCGGAAGACCGCCGGCTCTACGAGCTGGCGGGCGTCGGCACCGTGCGCTTGAAGGGCTGGGCCTCACGGGCCGCCGGCGCCGAGGCGAACGGGCGCAGCTGGGAGATCGCCCGCCGTGGGCTGTTTCAGGTGACCGTGGAAGCCACCGACGAGACCGGGGAGATGGTCGGCCGGTTCCGGGCGCGCGGCCTGCGCCGCGGCGGCTCGCTGAGTTGGGTCGATCGCGAGCTCGTGCTGCGCCCGGCGAGCCACTGGCGCCAGCGCTACGCGCTCGCCGACGGCGACCGCGAGCTTGCGGTCCTCGAAGGCAAGGGCTGGGGGCGGCGGCCGGTCAAGGTCAGCGTCGACGATCCGTCGGCGCTGGATCCCGGGCTGCTGCTGTTCGCCGCGTTCGTCGTTCGCGGACTGGCGGAGGACGCCAGCGCCGCGGTGGGCGCGGCGTCGTCGGCGGGCGCCTGAGGCACTCGCCGCGCTCGGAGCTTTGGCGGACGTGGTCGCCTTGATCGACTGACGCCCGGCCAGTACTCAGCCGTTTGGTAGCTTGCGCGACGTGAAGAGGGCATTGGCGCTGCTGGCGGCCGGGGCCGCGGTCGCCGCCGGCTGCGGGAGCGACAGCGGCGGCGGCGGCGGCGGCGGCGGCGGCGGCGGCTCGGCGCCCACCCGGCTCGTGGTGTCCGCGGCGGCCTCGATGAAGGAGGCCCTCACGGCGTGCGCCCCAGCGTTCGGCAAGGAAGCGAACGCGAGCGTGAAGCTGTCGTTCGCCGGCTCCGACGAGCTGGCCGCGCAGATCCGCCAGAGGGCGAAGGTGGACGTCTTCGCCGCCGCCAACACGAAGTTGCCCGACCAGCTGCACGCGGCCGCCAAGCTCGGCACGCCGGTGAAGTTCGCCACCAACGAGTTCGTGCTGGCCGTTCCCAAGGACTCCAAGATCAGGTCGATCGACGGCCTGACGAGGTCGGGCACGAAGCTGGTGATCGGCTCCGCCTCGGTGCCGATCGGCTCCTACACGCGCCAGACCCTGGCCAAGCTACCGCCAGCCAAGAGGAAGGCGATCCTCGCCAACGTGCGCTCCAACGAGCCCGACGTCAAGGGCATCGTCGGCAAGCTGACCCTGGGGGCCGCCGACGCCGGCTTCGTCTACGTCACCGACGTGAACGCCACGAACGGCAAGCTCAAGGCGATCGGGCTGTCCAAGCGGCTCGAGCCGCAGGTCACCTACGGCGCCGGGGTGGTGCACGGATCCAAGCGGGCAGGCCTGGCGAAGAGGTTCGTGGACGGGCTCACCCAGGGCACATGCGCGGACGCCTTGCACAAGGCGGGATTCGGCCCGGCTCCGTGAGAAGGCCCGGCTGGTTCGGGGCTCTCCTCGCGCTGTGCCTTGCGGTCGCCCTCACCTTCCTGACCGTCCCGATCGCCGCGATCTTCGCCAACTCGAGCCCGGCGGACCTGATCTCGAGCCTCGGTGAGCGCGGCTCGCTCGACGCCCTCTGGCTCAGCCTGCGGACCACGGCGGTCTCGATCGCGATCATTTTGGCGGTCGGCACGCCGGCGGCCTACCTGCTGGCCACGCGCTCGTTCCGCGGCAAGGCCCTGGTGGTCACGCTGGTCGAGCTTCCGCTCGTGCTCCCGCCGGCGGTGGCCGGCATCGCCCTGCTGGCCGCTGTCGGGCCTTCGGGGATCCTCGGCGGAGCGGTGGACGCCGCCGGCATCGAGCTCTCGCTGGCGACCGCCGGGGTGGTGGTGGCCCTGACGTTCGTGAGCTCGCCGTTCTACGTGCGCCAGGCGATGGCTGCTTTCGCGGCGGTGGACCGGTCGCTACTGGACGCGTCGCGGACCCTCGGGGCCTCCGAGGCCCGGGGCTTCCTGCGGGTGTTGATCCCGGTGGCGCTGCCGGGCCTGGCCTCCGGCATGGCGCTCGCCCTCGGTCGTGCCCTGGGAGAGTTCGGCGCGACGCTGATGTTCGCCGGGTCGTTCCAGGGAGTCACCCAGACCGTGCCGCTAGCCATCTATGACCGCTTCTCGACCAACTTCGACTCTGCCCTCGCCCTGTCGGCGGTGCTGGTCGCGGTCTCGGCCGCGATCCTGCTCGCGGTCAAGTTCGTGCAGGGCGGGGCGGCGCTGGGCGGCTGGCAGGCGGAGTGACCGCCAGCGGTGCTGAGCGTCGAGGCCCGCACCACGGTAGGCGCGCTTCGCCTCGAGGCCGAGCTGGCTGTGGAGCCCGGCGAGTGCCTGGCGCTGGCCGGCCCGTCGGGAGCCGGCAAGACGAGCCTGCTGCGAATCGTTGCCGGACTGCTGCGCCCGGCTCGCGGCCGGGTGGAGGCAAACGGCGAGACCTGGCTCGACACGGAACGCGGCATTCACGTGCCCGCGGAGCAGCGTCGCTGCGGCTACGTGTTCCAGGACTACGCGCTCTTTCCGCACATGAGCGCCTGGCAGAACGTGGCCTACCCGCTGCGCGGGCTCGGGCGGCGGGAGCGGCGCTCGCGCGCGGTCGAGCTGCTCGAGCGGCTCGGCCTGGGTGAGCGAGCCGAGGCCCGGCCGAGCAGCCTGAGCGGTGGCGAGCGCCAGCGCGTCGCGCTGGCCCGTGTGCTGGCACGCGGCCCCGAGGTGCTGCTGCTCGACGAGCCGCTGTCGGCGCTCGACGCCCGTACGCGAGCGGGAGCGGCCCGCGAGCTGGCCGGCCTCCTGCGCGAAACGGACGCGCCGGCGCTGTTGGTGACCCACGACTTCACGGAGGCGGCGCAGCTCGGCGACCGCGTGGGAATCATCGACGCCGGCCGCATCGTTCAGGAAGGCACGGCGAGCGAGCTGGCCGCGGCACCGCGCTCGGCGTTCGTTGCCGACTTCACCGGAGCGGTGGTGCTGACCGGCACCGCCACGGCCGGCGCCGACGGCCTCACGCACGTCGAGCTCGACGGCGGTGGGGAGGTGGTGAGCGCGGACGTGGCCGAGGGCGCGGTCGCGGTGAGCGTCTATCCCTGGGAGATCGCCATCGAGCCGGCGAACGAGGAGCCCCACGGCTCCGCCCAGAACCGGCTCGCCGTCGAGGTGCTCTCGATAACGACCGTCGGCAACCGCGTGCGCCTGGGCCTGGCGGGCCCACAGCCCCTCGCCGCAGAAATCACGCAGGCCGCCGTCGAGCAGTTGGGGTTGAAAGCCGGCGGGCGAGTCACGGCCTCTTGGAAGGCGGCGGCGACCCGCCTCGTGAGCACGACCGCTGGTTAGGCTCCCAGAATGGCGACCGCCTACGCCAGCGAGCAGGTCGATCGGCGACTCGAGGAGCTGTACCAGTGCCACTGCCGGCTCGGCGGCGACGTCGTCGAGAGGAGCGCGATAACTTCGGGCTTGCGTTCGCGACCGGCGTCGGCGACGTCCACACGGCCGGCGACTGCCGCTTGCCGTTCGCGCTCCAGTCCCTCTCGAAGGTGTTCGTCTACGCGCTCGCGCTCCAGGACCACGGACGCGACCGCGTCCTCTCGCGCGTCGGTGTCGAGCCCAGCGGGGATGCCTTCAACTCGATCGTCCTGGACGAGCGCCACAACCGCCCCTACAACCCGATGGTGAACGCAGGCGCCCTGGTCACGACAGACCCGGCTTTGGAGGGGAGATGTCTGCGCATGCGCGGCATTCTGCCCGACGCGAGAGACCGTTGTTAGCGAGCGGTGAACGGCACTCACTATGGTCCCGCCGATGAAATCCGACTTCAGAGGCTTTTGACCATGAGCCCTCGCGTTCTCGCGGCGCTGGTCGCGCTGCTCGGGGTGGTCCTCATCGCGGTAGCGGTCGTCTACTGGGTTGACCCGGCCAGCTCGCTGCCCTCCTTCTTTCCCGGCCACGAAGCCGGCTCGGCGCGTCACCACGTGAAGCACGGCATAGCCGCGTTCGTCGTTGGGCTTGGCTGCTTCGTGTTCGCGTGGTTCACGACCGGCCCGTCGAGCAGCCCGCCGGCACCGGCCTAGCCCGTCCCTTGCACCCGATCTCCTATCTGCAGGGAGCCCTGCTGGGGCTCCTCCAGGGCGTAGCCGAGCCCTTTCCCGTGTCGAGCCTCGGGCACGGCGTCGTGATGCCCCGGCTCCTCGGCTGGGACATCCACCAGAACGACAAGTTCTTCCTGACGTTCCTCGTAGCGACTCATTTCGCGACGGCCATCGTGCTGTTCGGGTTCTTCTTCCGGGACTGGATGCGAATCCTGAAGGGGATCGGCCGCTCGCTGCGCGACCGGCAGATCCGCGACGACGACAGCGACGCCAGGCTCGGCTGGCTGCTGGTGGTCGGCACGGTGCCCGCCGGCGTGCTGGGGCTCGTGTTCGAGCATCCGCTGCGGAGCCTGTTCGCGTCCGCCGCCTCGGCCGCGGCCTTCCTGATCGTGAACGGCTTGCTGCTGCTGCTGTTCGAGCGGTTTCGGCAGCAAGCACCGCGGCCCGACGATCATCTGGGCGACAGCGACGAGCGCATCGCCCGCTTGAGCTGGCGCCAGGCCGTGGGAGTGGGCTCGGCGCAGGCGATCGCCCTCATCCCCGGCATCTCGCGCTCGGGGATCACGATGGGAGGCGGGATTCTCTTCGGGCTCTCCAACGAGGACGCCGCGCGCTACTCCTTCCTGCTTGCCACGCCGATCATCGGCGCTGCCGCGGCTCTAAAGCTGCCCGAGCTGCTCGGCCCCGTGGGGAACGGGGTCCGGGGGCCGGCGCTCGTGGGGGCCGTCTGCGCCGGGATCTCCACGTACCTCGCCGTCAAGTTCCTGCTGCGGTTCTTCGAGACCAACCGGCTGACGCCGTTCGGGATCTATTGCATCGTCGCCGGCATCACCTTCTCGGCGATCTTCGCGCTCGGCGGCTGATCCGGCCGAAATGCGCGAGAGCTTCCTCGACCTCTCGAAGGCCAGGGTGCGTGTGCTCGAGCGCGACGGCGACGCGGGCCGCAGCGTCCTCTTCCTGCACGGATTGACAAGCTCGGCATCAACCTGGCGGCCGGCGCTCGAATCGCTCCCCGAGGGGGTTCGTGGAATCGCCTTCGATGGCCTCGGCAGCGCGTATACCGAGCGCAGCGGCCCGCGGAGTCTGATCACCCGCGACGACCAGCGCGAGCTGCTGGTCGAGATCGCGGACCGGCTCGGGGTGAAGTCCTTCACGGGTGTGGGGCATTCGATGGGCTGCGGGCCGCTGCTGGGTCTGGCCTGGCGACAGCCCGAGC
>JBBQRG010000095.1:0-9635 GCA_038215095.1 Solirubrobacterales bacterium
ATCGACCACCGCTACCCGAACCGGCCGCACTCGCGGCTCGGCTACCGCACGCCCCTGGAGGTGCGTCAGACCTGGGAAGATGGAAGCGCGCTAGTGAAAACTGCGGCCTGAGGTGTCAACTGCGGCGGGGTCCAGGCCAGGGGCACTGCGTTTTTGCAGGGACTTTGCTGTAGGGATGCGGTTCTCCGCCGCCTTGCCTGACCCCGGCGGACACAAAACGACGACACAAAACGGACACATGCGGGCCCGCGCTTTGCGGATCTGCTCCTCCGCCTACAGGCGCTCGCCGCCCTGGAGCTCGTCGAAGACGTGCCCGTAGTTGTTGAGCGTCATGAGTGGTGAATGGCCGAGCTGGCGCGCGATTTCGACGACGCTCGCGCCTTCGTGGATCAGCAGCGAGCACCGAAGACGACGATGCGGCCGCCGATGGCCTCGCTCGCGCTCATGACGTCTCCTCGGCGGCGTGCAACTGCCAGACCTCGGCGGGTGCTCAGCGCGCGCCCGTAGACGCGAACCTGGTCGACGGCGCCCCTGAACGAGTCGCCCCCGGGTCGGCCGCCTGGCCGTCGCCGATCACGAACGGCCCGAGGGCCCGCCAGATCCTCAAACTCACGCTCGTGGAACAGCTTGTGATCTGTTCAGCAACGTTGGCCACCGCAGGAACTTTGCGTGAACTTGCCTCGATTTGAGGTCACCCACAAGGCGCGGTCGACTCATGCTCCGACGGCCTTGCGCTCGTAGTCCTCGCGCGCGGCGGGGTCGCCCAGCTCGAGCTGGTTGGGGACCATGGCCCGGTAGAGGGCGTCGCGCACGCGCTGCGGCGCCGAGAGCGTGACGCGCGCCCAGGCGCCGGTCGAGCGCGGAACGTAGACCTCGAAGCGGGACGTGCCCATGACCTCGGCGGTGGCGACCGCGACGTCGCGCGGCGTGAGGCGTTTGCCCTTGCCCTCGCTGGTACCGGCCGCCAGCTCGGTCTCGACGACCACGGGCATGACGACCGCGATGTCGACGCCGCTGCCGCGCAGCTCCTCGCGAACGAGCATGCTGTAGCCGTACACCGCGTGCTTCGTCGCGGCATAGGTCGCTTCGCCGGGTGAGCCGATCTTGCTGGCCGCCGACGCGATGTTGACGATCTGGCCACAGCCGCGCTCGCGCATTGCCGGCAGGGCGAGCTTCATGCCGCGCACGACGCCGTGGAAGTTGACGTCCATCTGACGCAGTGCCACGTCCTCGGGCTCGTCGGCGAACGGGCCCACCCACATGATCCCGGCGTTGTTGACGAGCACGTCGATCGGCCCGGCGGCGTCGAGGAAGGCGCGGAACGACGCGGTGTCGGTCACGTCGAGCTCGACGCCCGCCGCGCCCCGGCCGATCTCTGCGGCCGCCTCGGCCGCCTGGCCGCCGTCGAGGTCACCCAGCACGACGCGCGCCCCCTGCGAGGCCAGCTCCTGCGCGATGGCCTGGCCGATGCCGCGCGCCGCACCGGTGACGGCGATCGTCTTGCCCGCGGAGCTCACGCTGCCGCCGCCTGGCGTGCCGTCTGCGCCCGTGCCTCGAAGCTGCGGACGCCGGCGCGTCGCGCACGGCGCGCTCCCCGCCGGCGCTCGCGCCGTAGGTCGAGCAGGTAGGCGTCGAAGTCGACCTCCAGGGTGTGCCGGGGCGAGCGGTAGAACCGCTTGGCGATCCACTCCTGCTCATTGCGTATCCCCGTGCGCATCGTCTCGCGCGACGGCGGGAGATAGCCCCCGGTCAACAACTCCGCGACCCACACCCCCTGCGCCTCGGCCAAGGGCATGATCGC
This sequence comes from Solirubrobacterales bacterium, assembly GCA_038215095.1. Lineage (GTDB taxonomy): Bacteria > Actinomycetota > Thermoleophilia > Solirubrobacterales > Thermoleophilaceae > DATACN01. The sequence continues at coordinate 1,802 of JBBQRG010000095.1, forward strand.
GCCGAGCGGCTGCAGGAGCCCGATGAAGAACAGGCCCGGGAGGTCGGGATGCACGGTCCGCTTCCACAGCGGCAGGTCGTTGCCGGGCGCCGAGACGACCTGCGGATCGAGGAACGGGAAGCTCACCCGGTAGCCCGTCGCCCACACGATCAGATCGGCCCGCGCCTCGCTGCCGTCGGCGAACACGACGCGTTCGCCGTCGAGCCGGTCGATCCCCGGCCGCGCCGTGATCGCGCCCTCGGCCAGCCGCTCGAGGAAGCGGTCGGACTGCACGGTGTGGCTCTCGCCGGGGCGGTGGTCGGGCTGCGGGTAGCCATGACGCGTCAAGTCCCCGGACTGCTTGGCCAGCCACGCCACGCCGCGGCGCTTGAGCTCCCACGGTGCCCATGCCGGCAGGCCGCGCTGATCGACCGGCTTGCCCTTAAGGTGCTTGCGCAGCACCCACTGCCCGCGCCGCACGGAGATCGTCGAGCTCAGCGCGGCATGGCTCGCGTCGACGGCGATGTCCATCGCCGAGTTGCCCGCGCCCACGACAACGACGTGCTTGCCCTCGAGCCGGCTCGGATCGCGGTAGTCGTGGGCGTGGATCTGCTCGCCGTCAAACGCGCCCGGGTAGGCCGGCTCCGGCCAGCGCGGGTCCCAATGATGGCCGTTGGCCGCCAGTACCGCGTCGTACTCGCGCACCTCACGACCGCCGGCCGCCCCCGTGCCGGAGATCTCGACCTCGAAGACGCCGTCCTCCCGGCGGCTGACATGCTCGACCTTGGTCTCAAAGGTGATCGTGTGGCGGAAGCCGAAGTGATCCACGTAGGCCTCGAAGTACTCCGCGACCTCCCAGTGGCGCGCGTAGCCCGGGTAATGCTCGGGCATGGGGAAGTCCGAGTAGGCCATGCGCGGGCACGACGTGTTGATCTCCAGGTTCGTGTAGCAGGCCGACTGGGCGTTGGGGTTGTTGAAGACCCAGTTGCCTCCGATCACGCTGCCCATCTCGAAGCAGTCGAAGGGCACCCGCGCGCAGTAGAGGGCCTTGGCCGCCGCGATGCCGGCCGAGCCGGCGCCGATCACGCAGGCCCTCGGGAGGGCGAGGTCAGGCGCGAGCGGCTCCACGAGCGGCGCAGCGAGGTCTTCTGGCTTGACGAGATAGAACATGACGGGCGGCATCTTGACATTGAACATTGTCATTTTCAAGTTCTCTCTGTACCGTTAGCTGTCGAATGGACGTCCGGCCCTCGCCTCCCGCGCCTCGCCCGTGGCGCGGCCTCGCGCCGGCCAAGCGCGACGAACAACGCCGCCGGCGCCTGCTCGACGCCGCGCTCGAGCTGTTCGGCAACCAGGGGTTCGCCCGCACGACGGTCGCGGGTGTGTGCTCAGAGGCCAACGTCGCCACCCGCAGCTTCTATGAGCTTTTCGGCAGCCGCGAGGAGCTGCTGCTCGCGCTTTACGAGGAGATCATCACCGAGCTGGCCGAAGGCATGACGCTCGCCATGGCCGAGCACTCCGGAGACCTCCGCCACTGGGTGCGCGCAGGGGTCGCCGCGGTCATCCAGCCACTGACCGCCGACGAGCGCAAGGGCCGCGTCGCCGAGCTCGAGGTCATCGGCGTCAGCCCCCCGCTCGAGCGCCGCCGCAGAGAGGTGGTCCGCGCGTTCGCGGCGATGATCGATCAGGAGATCGACCGGGCGATGGCCGCCGGCCTGCTCGATCCGTTCGACAAGGGGATGCTCAGCCTGGTGATGTCAGGCGGCGTCACCGAAGCGCTCATCGACCACCTGCAGACGCCCAAGCGCCGCCGCCGCCCGGTCCCCGAGCTGGTCGACGCCATCACGGCCGTCTGGCTGCGCGCGCTCGCCCCCCGCTGACCGGGTTCACGTGTCGCCGGCTCAGGCCTCGGCGGCAGGACGGCCGCCGAGGCCGGGATGCAGCGAGACCTCGAGCGCCTGGCACAACCTGCGGATCGTGTGCTCCGCCAACGCCGCCAATTCGATCGTGATGTCGATGAGCAGGTCTTCCTGGCCGCCGACCAGCTGACGCTCGCGACTGCCTCCTGGGGCATGATCGGTACAACCGCGAGCGGCGCCACAGCAGACTCGGGCAGAGCTCGCCCGCCGACTTCGAAAACGACACTCTGAGCGACCCCGATCAGAGCCTCGCCGCTTCGCGGCTCGCGTTTACCAACAAGATCATGTTCACTGCACCAACAGCGAGTGCCCTCGCCTAATCTCACCGTGATCTGACCCCGATTTCATGGAGTCGAGCATCTGGAGTCAGGCGGCTTGGTTGGTCTGCGAGTGGATCGTCTCGTATTCGGCTGGGGTCATCATGCCTAGCGCGCTGTGGCGGCGTCGGGTTTTGTGGAACAGCTCGATTTAGTCGTGGATCGAGCTCGCGGGCTCGATCCGGGTCTTCCAGCGGCGGCGGTTGAGCAGCTCGACCTGCATCCGGGCCCCGAAAGGACTCGACCATGGCGTTGTCGTAGGCGGTGCCGACGGCGCCCATCGAGGGCGCAATCCCCGCCTCACGGACTTTGCGACTGAATGCCCAGGACGTGAACGTAAGGTCAGCCGCCGATCGGTGCCGTGTCAGCGGCGGGTGGTGCGGGCGAAGCTTTCGCGGGCCTCGATCCGTTGTGACCAGGTGTTGATGGCGTTTAGGCCGTCGAGCAGTTGGGGCGCCTTTTCGCAGCAGTTGGCGAGCTGAGGGGCGAGGTAGAGGTCGGCGAGCGTGATCTGGCCGCCGGCGAGATAGGGGTCCTTGCCGATGAGCGCGTCGGCGCGCTCGAGCAGGCTTCTGGCGGAACTGCGTTCTTCGGCGGTGGCTGGGCGGTCGCGGGGGATGGTGCGCACGACGCCGCGGAAGAGGTAGTCGGCGCAGATGCTCATCCACATGCGCATCCGGGTGCGGGCGTCCGGGTCGTCAGGTTGCAGGGTGGGGCCGGGGAAGGACTCGTCGAGGTGGCCGCAGATGGCGAGCGCCTCGTAGATGCGCCGGCCGCCGGTCTCGAGGATCGGGATGCGGCCGAAGGGCTGCATCGCGTGGTGATCGGCGCCGCCGTATCGGACGGTGCGGATCTCGTAGTCGATCCCCTTCTCGACGCAGGTCATCGCCACGGTGCGCGTCCAGGTCGAGATGAGGTGGCCGTGGATTACGGGTCGGCGCGTCATGCGTGCCTGGGCATCTCTGGAGTGAGGTCCCCAGGGGTGATGGTTTCGTGGCAGGCGGCGCAGGTCAGGCGGCTGTGAAAGAGCTCGCCACAGGAGTGGCGGTATACGAGCGGGGGGTCGTCCGGGTAGACGTGCCGGTCACCCCATTCGCCGAGGGCCAGAAGGATCGGCGCGAGCTCGCGGCCGGCATCGGTGAGCAGGTACTCGTGGCGCGGGGGGTGCTCGCTGTAGGGCTCCCGGCGCACTATGCCCTCGCGCTCGAGCTTGCGCAGCCGCGCCGTCAGCACGTCGCGCGGCGCGCCGGTGTTGCGCTGCATCGCGTCGAAGCGGTGCACGCCGAGGTTGATCTCGCGCACGACTAACAGCGACCAGCGGTCGCCGACGATGCCTAGCGCGCCGGCGATCGAACAGCGCCGCGGCTCGTCCGGCTCTGTGCGTTGGACATCCAGACTCACTGTGCTAGCCTAGCGCCCGCCCGCATTTGAATCTCAAACTGACTAAGGAGAGCAATGAGAGTCCTGATCACCGGAGCGTCGAAGGGCATCGGTCGCGCCACCGCGATCGAGCTGGCCGCCCGTGGCCACGAGGTCGTGGCGACGGCGCGTCGTGCGGAGGACCTCGCGAATCTGAAGGTCGCCGAGCGGATCCCGCTCGACGTGACCAACGACGTGTCGGTCGCGGGCGCCATTGGCCAAGCGGGCGAGGTCGACGTGCTGGTCAACAACGCCGGGGTGATCGCGCTCGGTCCCGTGGAGGCCGTGCCCGTCGCGCGGGTCGCTGAGCTGTTTGACGTCAACGTCCTCGGGTGTCTGCGGATGATCGGCGCGCTGGTGCCCGCGATGCGCGAACGCGGCTCGGGGCGGGTGGTCAACGTATCCTCGGTGGTGGGGCGCGTGACGATGCCGCTCAACGGCGTCTACGGCGCGACGAAGTACGCCATCGAGGCGCTGTCGGAAGCACTGGCGTTCGAGCTCGGCCCGTTCGGCGTCGACGTCGCCGTCATCGAGCCTGGGGCGGTGGCCAGCGGGGCGCTCGACACCCCCGAGGTCCACGACACCGTCGACCGCGCCTACCAGGCGCTCTTCGCCCAGGTCGCGTTCAACGACCCGATGGAGACCGCGACAGTGGCCGCGGCGATCGCCGACGTCGTCGAGCGCGATAGTGGTCCGCTACGGGTGCCGGTCGGCGCTGCCGCGGAAGGGCTGCTGGGCGCTCGTGCATCGATGGACGACGCGAGCCTTGACGCGATGCTGCGCTCCGCACTCGGCCTCGACTGGACCGCTGAGGCCATCCAATGAGCCGCGACGTCTCCGAGGAGCCGCTGGGCGGCCTTCGACGTCCTGGCCGCTGCTCAGAACACCGCGTGTGCGGCTGGCCAGCGCCGGAGAGGATGTCCCGCTCGTCGTGGAACTTCGCGACGGCGGTCCCGGTGTGACGATCAGACGGTAGCGGCGATGGCGACCTCCTTGCTCGGTGACAGCACGTGTGAACGGTGAACGTCGTACTCGATCGCGACGGCGCCGCGGCGATCTGGACCGCGTTCATCCGCACTTGCCCGCGCGGCTCGGCGATCGCCGATTAAGCCGAACTGCCCGAGCGGTCTTGCCCCGGCTTAAACTGGGCTGGTCAGCCTTACGTACGTGTTTTGTACGGAAGAATCAGAAGTTGGCACGGGCATCTGTACATGGCCTTCTTGCCGCACCCGGACGGAACAACCTGCTGCTGCACCATCGCTACGCGCCGCACTACTGAGCACACCCAGAGTCCCCGGCGCCGCGGCACGGTGTTCATCTCCCAGGACGCCCTGAACATTGAGAAGAGCCGGCTGCTCCTGCTCCGCGGTCGGCATCTGCGCGAGATCCACCGGGGGCGCTTCTCGGAGTCGGCGGCCGATGACGCATCCCTGCGATCACCCGTCGAAGAAGTGCGAGGCCGAGCGGCAGGCCGCCCTGTTATCCGAATAGCAGGGCTACGTCGCGAGCGCGGTCTCGCCTGGTGGCAGCCGAAAGCGGCGCAGCAACCGCGTGCGTCGGCGGGGATCACAAGACCCGTCGTATACGACCACTTCCAGTCAAAGAAGGACCTTTACTTGCAGCTGATCGAGCAGCTCCGCGACGAGGTCTTTGCAGAAGTCTCGGTGGAACTCGCGGGCGATGCATCTACCTCGGCCGCAGAGCGTGGACGTCGGGCGGTGGCTGGGTTCTTCGAACACGTTGCGCGCGCTCACGTAAGACTCCCCACTTCTGCTCATAGAAGTTCCCCAGGCTTGCCGGCCCCCGCCGCGTAGCTGAGCCGTAGGCGAAGCGGAGCGGCGGGGGCCGGGCAGGGTTCTGTCGGGGGCCCCATCGATGGTCGCGGTGTTCACGCCGTCCACGATCGGGAGGCCCCGGGGGATGCTCACACAGGAGGAAGACGTGGAGGTTCATGCGTTGGCTGGGAGGGGCTGGTCGATCTCAGCGATTGCCCGTCACACGGGGAGGGATCGCAAGACGGTTAGGGCGTGCTTGGCGCGGGTCCCGGTGGGACGGGAGCGGCCGGTGAGCGTGCTCGAGCCGTTCCGGGAGTACTTGGAGGCGCGGTTTGTCGATGACCCGCACGTGCTCGCGAGCGTGCTGTTTCGCGAGCTGGGCGGGCTCGGGTTCGATCGGTCCTACCCGACGATGACGCGCGAGCTGCGCGCGCTGGGGTTGCGTCCGCGGTGTGAGTGCTGCCGGCGCGGCGGGGTCGATGTGACGACCGAGATCGACCACCCGCCGGGGGAGGAGCTGCAGTTCGACTGGCTCGAGCTCGAGCAGACGCCGTGGGGCGAGCCGGCCTACGTGCTCGTCGGGGTGCTGTCGCACTCGGGCCGGTGCCGGGGCGTGCTCAGCGAAGGCCAGACCGGCGCGCACGTGATCGAGTGCCTCGACGGGGTGTTGCGTCGCCTGGGGGGCAGCGCCAAGCGTTGGCGGACGGATCGGATGGCCGGAGTCGTCTATCCGGGCAGCGACCGGTTGCTGCCCGAGTTCGCCGCGTGCGCGAAGCACTACGGCGTGCAGGTTGATGTCTGCCCGGCGCGCCGGGCGAAGCGCAAGGGCGTCGTCGAGGCGGCGGTCAAGTATGTGACGCGATCGTGGTGGTGCTCGGCCGAGGTCGCCACGCCCGCCCAGGCGCAAGCGGGCCTTGACCGCTTCTGCGTGGAGGTCGCCGACCTGCGCCCGCGCGGCGCGGGCACCGTCGCCCAGCTCGCCGGCAGCGAGCCGCTGCTCGCTTTGCCGGCGGCGCCGTTCCCGGCCGAGATCGCGGTCGAGCGGACGGTGTCGCGCTCGGCCCAGGTGTCGTTCCAGGGCAACCGCTACAGCGTCCCGGCGGCGCTCGCCGGCGCACAGCAGGTGATCGTCCGCGCACGCCTGGGCGCCGAGGCGCTCGAGATCTTCAGCGCGGCGGGTGTTCTGCTGGCCAGCCACCGGCGCGCGCCGGTGGGGGCGGGCCAACTGGTCCGCTGCGCCGAGCACGCCGCCGGTCTGGAGGCGGCCGTGCTGTCGATCTTCACGACGCGCCCGCCGTGTCGTCGCAAACAGAACCGCCCACCCGGCGAGGCGGCGCTCGCGGCCGCCGCCAGGTTGCGCGGCGAGCAGCCCGCCGCGGTGATCGATCTCGAACGCTACGCCGAGCTCGCGGAGGTCGCACGGTGAGCGACCGCGTCTACCAGCAGCTGCGCTCGCATCTGGCCTATCTCAAGCTGGCGGCGACCGCCGAACAGCTCGCCGTCCATCTCGACACGGCGCAGAAGACCAAGCCGAGCTACACCAAGTTCCTCCACGACCTGCTCGACGTCGAGGTCACCGCGACCGAGCAACGCCGCCTCGACGGACGGCTGCGCTTCGCGAGCTTCCCCTCCCATCTGCCGCTCGAGCAGTTCGACTTCGACGCCCAACCGACCCTCGACCGCCGCCTGATCGACGAGCTCGCGACGCTGCGGTTCATCGAGGAGAAAGCCAACGCGCTGTTCATCGGCCCTCCGGGCGTCGGCAAGACAACGCTCGCGATCGCCCTCGGCCTGAAGGCCGTTCACGCCGGCTACCGCGTCTACTACACGACCGCAGCCGACCTCGCCGACCGCTGCCGCCGCGCCGTGATCGAGGGCCGCTGGCAGACCACGATGCGCTTCTGGAACGGACCGCAGCTGCTGGTGATCGATGAGCTCGGATACCTGCCGATGGCCGGCGAGGCGGCCGCGCACCTGTTCCAGGTCATCAGCCGTCGCTACCAGCACGGCTCGATTGCCCTGACCACGAACCGCGGCATCACCGAATGGGGTGACATCTTCGAAGACACTACCGTCGCGGCCGCGATGCTCGACCGCCTCCTCCACCACGCCACCGTGATCCAGATCTCCGGACAGAGCTACCGGATGCGCAACCACCAGCAGCGCCTCGACCAGCTGCGGGCCGGCCTCAACACCAGCTGACGGCGATCCTGCGGGCCGCTGCCCAACCCGGCTGCGCCCGCCACCAACGCTCTCAAGGCCCACAACGGGCGATCGCCGCCAGATCACGCGCCAACCGGCGCCGACCGACGCGCTCTCAGCCGTTCTGAGGGCCTCACGCCACCCCCCGCGACCAATCCATCGGCCGAGAACCCGCCCTCAGCCGCTTTGCACAGGGTGGGGAATTCTGATGAGCGCATCTGGG
>JBBQRG010000096.1:0-9459 GCA_038215095.1 Solirubrobacterales bacterium
GTATGTCATCGCCTAAGGTAGGGTCTCTACCCCATTGCGGGGAGGGTCGGAAGGCGCTGCAATTCAGTTGGTTTTTGGCCCCTGCGACCAAGGAAGGTCCACATGCCCCGTTTTCTCTGTTCGAACTGCGATGAGGTGTCCGAGATGGCAGGCGTCGGGCGCTTCGACTGGTGCGCCGCTTGCGCGAGCCACTGACGGCCGAGGATCGGCTGCCCGTTCACTTCGGAATCTCCACGAGCGCACCGGCCGAGGTGGCCGCGCCGGCGCTCGCCACCACCACCAACCCGATCGCCGCGAGCTCGCGCGCGCCGAGGATCTCCCCGAGCACGATGTAACCCACCAGAGCGGCGACGGCCGGCTCCAGGCTCATCAGCACGCCGAAGACGGCGTTGGGGAGCTTGCGGAGGGCCTCGAGCTCCAGCGAGTAGGGAATAGCCGACGACAGCATCGCCACGGCGGCGCCCATGCCGAGCACCCCCGGCTCGAGCAGGGCGCTGCCCGCGTCGGCCACCCCCACCGGCGCCAGCACCAGCGTGGCCACCAGCATCGCCAGCGCGAGCCCCTTGCCGTCCGCGAAGGCCTGGCCGACGCGCGTGCTTAGCAGGATGTAGCCGGCCCAGAAGCTGCCGGCCAAAAGGGCCAGAGCCACGCCCAGCGCGTCGAGCGAGCCGAAGTCCCCGAAGTCGGACAGCAGCAGGATGCCCGCGGCGGCCAGCAGCACCCAGAGCACGTCGAGCGCGCGCCGCGAGCCGGCCACCGCCACGGCCAGGGGCCCCGTGAACTCGATGGTCACCGCGACGCCCAGCGGGATGCGGTCGAGCGCGAGATAAAACGAGAAGTTCATCCCGGCCAGCGCCAGGCCGAACGCGGCCGCCAGCCAGAGGTCGCGGCGCGGCACGGCGGCGATGCGGGGACGCCAGATCGCCGTCAGCAGGAGCGCCGCGAACAGCACGCGCATGAACACGGTGCCACCCGGGCCTGCGTTGTCGAACAGCGTCCTCGCGAGCCCCGAGCCGAACTGCACGGAGGCGGTGGCGAGCAGTACGAGCAGGACCGGGGGCACCGGCGGACCCTAGCCAGGCCGCAGTTGGGCGAGCACGCGGTGCGTGCGAGCCTTGGTCTCTTACGACGAGGAGGCGGCTGCTTCGGCGGCGCGCTGCTCGGCCTTGTCCACGTCCGGCGCCCAGTGGGCCTCGGCGTCGAGCGGGGTGTCGCGCAGGTAGACCTCGGCGTCGAGCGCGGCCATACAGCCGCTGCCCGCGGCGGTGACCGCCTGGCGGTAGGTGTGGTCCACCAGGTCGCCCGCGGCGAACACGCCGGGCACGCCGGTGCGGGTGGAGCGGCCCTCGACCTGCACGTAACCGTTCTCGTCGGTCTTCACCTGGCCCTCGACCAGGTGCGAGTTGGGCTGGTGGCCGATCGCCACGAACGCGCCGTCGATCTCGATCTCCTTGGTCGAGCCGTCTCCCACGTGCTCGAGCACGGCCTTGCCGAGCGAGCCGTTCTCCCCCGGCACGAACTTCTGCACCAGGTAGGGGGTGAGCAGGTCGATGTTGCCGGCCTTCTTGGCGCGATCGAGCATGATGGCCGAGGCGCGGAAGTCGTCGCGCCTGTGCACGATGCCGACGTTGCTGGCGAACTTCGAGAGGAAGGTGGCGTCCTCCATCGCGGTGTCGCCGCCGCCCACGACGATCGTGGGCTTGTCGCGGAAGAACGCGGCGTCGCAGGTGGCGCAGTAGGAGACGCCCCTGGCGGCCAGCTCATCTTCGCCCGGCACGCCGAGCTTCTTCGGCTCGGCCCCCATGGCCAGCACCACCGACTTGGCGCGGATCTCCTGGTCGCCCACGAAGACCTTGTGCACGCCGCCGTCGTGGGACAGCTCGATCCTGGTGGCGTCGTCGGTGAGGAAGCGGGTGCCGAAGCGCTCGGCCTGGTCGCGGAACTGCTGCATCATCTCGGGGCCCATCACGCCGTCGGGGTAGCCCGGGTAGTTCTCCACGTCGGTCGTCTGCTGGAGCAGGCCGCCCCAGGCGAAGCCCTCGATCACGAGCGGATCGAGGTCGGCGCGGGAGGTGTAGAGCGCGGCCGTGTAGCCGGCCGGTCCACTGCCGACGATTACGACGTTTTCAAGATCCTTGATCTCGGTGTTCAAGTAGCCTCCGCTGCCGTTACTTTACTTTTTGAAGTATAGAGATCGTCGCTGACCCGCTCGCCGCGTTCGGCCTCCCACGCCGCGACCGTGCGCCGCAGCTGGAAGTAGGCCACGATCCCCGGCGGAATCGGCAGCCAGAAGGCGATCACCCTGTACATGAGCACCGCGGGGAAGACCACGGCCGTGGACACCCCGAAGAGCACGAAGGCGGCGATCATGCCCGCGTCCACCGAGCCCACGCCGCCGGCCGGGGAGGGCACCAGGTTGGCCGCCATGCCCAGGAAGAAGCCCTGGATCAGGACGGCTATCGGCACGTCGCCGCCGAAGGCCTCGAACGAAGCCCACAGCACCGCGATGTTGGCCGCCCAGAAGCCCACGGCGCCGGACACCGCCAGCGCCCCGCGGCGCGGATGGCGTACGTAGTCCATCGCGGTGCGCACGCCGGTGGCCACCGTGGCCGGACCCGTCGCGAGCTTGTGCACGAAGCGCTTGCGGCGATAGCCGCCCGCAAAGCTGTCGATGCGGCGCTCCACGTCCTCGGGGATCAGCGCGATGAGCAGGAACACGAGCATGATCGCGCCCGCGATCCCCGCCGGCACGATCGTGCCGCCCACCGGCGCCTCCCCGGGCAGCACCCCCACGCGCAGCAGGACCCCGAACAGGACCAGCGCGATCAGGTAGACGCTGTACATCAGCGCCAGGAACGCGACCATCCGGCAGGCCGAGCGCCGCCTGGGCATCCCAGCCTTGCGCAGCGCCCAGTAGGTGAGCGCGATCCCTCCCGCGCCCGCGGCCGAGAAGATGCGCGTGGCCGCCAGCCCCGCCATGGTGATCTCGTAGGACGCGCGGACGTCGAGGTGGCGCTGCACCGAGTCGTCGCGCGTGCCACCCAGCACGCCGCGGAACAGCGCAACGTACGCGCCGAACGCGCCGAAGTTGAACACGATCGCGATCACCACCCAGTACCAGGTGGCGTCGTCGAAGCGCGACAGCGCCTCGTCGAGCCCGAGCAGCTTCGGGGCCAGCACGTAAACGGCGACCACCAGCAGCACGAACAGCAGCATCAGGGACACGAGCTTGCGCCGATCCGACAGCAGCGACTGGAGCGCGCCGACCTGCTCGAGCTCCTCCTGCGAGTCCTCCGAGTCCTCCTCCGCCAGCTCGCGCTCGAGCTCGGGGTCGGGCGCCGGCGGTGCGGACGTCCGCGTGGCGCGCCTGCCCCTCATGCTCGCCGCGGCACCAGCCGGGGTAGCCCGCCCGCGAGCAGCTTGGCCCAGGGATCGAACAGCGGGGCGAGGCGCCAGACCGCCTCCGCCAGCGCAAAGCCGGCGATCAGGTCGACCACGTAGTGCTCGCCGAGGTACACGAGGCCGAAGCCGAGTGTGCTCGCGTACGCCCAGCCGAGTGCCGCGGGTCGCCGGCCCACCCCCGACAGAAGCCGGGCGGCCATCACGGATGTCCCGAAATGCAGTGAGGGCATGGCAGCGAAGGGGTTCCCCTGCAGCGAATGGTAAAGCGGGTCCCAGGCGCTCTTCCAGACGCTCTCCCCGGCCTCCCGCATGATGCGCCGCACGGGGGGCAAGTGCCCGTGCTCCGCCGCCCACCAGGGCGGGGCGGTGGGCAGCACCCAATACACCACGCAGCCCAGGTCGAAGCAGACCGCCATCAGCACCGCCGAGCGTGCGTAGAGGGTGGGATGGCGCAGCGTCAGGTAGACGAGCGTGCCGTGCGGGACGATGAACCAGCTCCAGTGCACGCAGGAGAGCGCGATGTCGTGCGGGCGCAGCTCGCCGGGGCGCCCGAGCGCCCGCTGCAGGCGCACCGTCGGCGCGGTGCCCGCGCCGATCACGCGGTCGACGCGCGCCGGGTAGTCCACCTTCAGCCTGCGCATGAGCGCCTCGGGGTCGTCGTCTGGCATGTCGAAGTGCGCGAAGTAGGCCCACATCTGCAGGGCGTAGATGCCCGCATCCCGAAAGCGGGTTCGAGGCAGCGCGAGAGCCAGCGCGATGGGCGACTGCCAGGCCAGCAGGCTGACCACCGGCGCGCGCAGCCGCAGCCGGTGTCGGAGAAGGGGCGTCGCGACGCCCACGATCACGGCGCCCCAGGCGAGCGAACGAAGGACGCGCGAGCCTCGCAAGACGGCGCCCAGGATAAGGAATCGCCCGGATATGGGCGAAAGCGCGCGCATGCACTCGAACCCTCGTCGCGTCATCCTCCTGCTCGCCGCGCTCGCGGCCCTCGTTCTCGCGGCCACCGCTTGGGCCGACACGGGGTCCAGCCCCGGCACCGGCGGCACCGTGGCTCGCGACACACCACCCGTCAAGGACACCGGCGGCGTGGCCGGCCCGGCCGACAAGCCGCGCGCGCAGTCCGCGCAGGAGACCACTCCGACCGAGGAGCCGCCGCAGGTGGAGACCACCCCCACCGAGACCACGCCCGCCCCGGACAACACCCAGGCGCCGAGCACGCCGACCGACACCACCACGGACGAGCAGACGGGCGCCGCGCCCACCGCGTCCACCGGCTCGGGCGGCGGTGGCGGTGGTGGCGGCTTCCTGCCCCACACCGGGCTCGAGATCGGCGCGTTGGCGGCCGTCGGCATCGGCCTGCTGCTGGCGGGGCTGGCGATGCGCCGCCGCCCGCACGACTTCGTGGGCTAGCGCGGCGCGCTAGGAGGGGGCTTCCGCGGCGTCCAGGTCGCCGGCGCCGTTGGCCGACGCGCCATTGCCGGCCGACGCGCCGTCGGCCTGCTTCGCCACGCGCGGCTCGCCCTCGGGCACCTGGACGGCTGAGCCGGCGCCGAGCTCCGCGATCGGCCCGGGCATCAGCTCGTCCGCGGGCGGCAGCTCGATTCCGAGCACCTTCATGCGGCGCTTCAGCGTGCGGTAGGCCTGGCCGTAGATCTCGCGCGAGCCGTAGCCGTAGGACTCGAACTCGCGCGGGCTCTCGGCGTACGGCGGCACGAAGACGTGGGCGGCGCGCGGCGCCAGCTCGAGCACCGTGCGCTCGACGGTGGCGCGGTGGCGCGAGTCCTCGGCGATCGCGTCGCGCAGGAAGCGCACGCCGAAGGCGACGTGGCGGTGCTCGTCGCGCTCCACCAGGCCGAAGCCCTCCACGAAGCCGGGGTAGAGCCCGTGCTCGGTCATCCAGTCGCGGATCAGCGTCTGGCCGGTCACGGCCAAGAAGCCCTCCACGATCATGTGGTAGGTGGTGATGCCCTCGACGAAGAGGTCGAGGTCGTCCGGCTTCGCCTTGATGCGCTTGGAGACGTCGCGCAGGCCGTCGTCGAAGACGTCGCGCCAGGGCGAGAGCAGCCGCTCCTCGACCTCGCTCATCCGCCCGCGCAGGTCGTCCGAGGAGAGCGCCATCACCTCGCCGCCGAAGCGGTCGAAGAACGCGGCGTGGCGCGCCTCGTCCACGAGCTGGGTGGCCAGGAAGAGCTCGATCTCGCCGCTGGGGGCCGCGGCCAGGAAGGGCGCGAGGTCGGCGGTCACGCGCTCCTCGCCGACATAGAAGGACCCCAGCGACCAGATCGTGTCCTGCTGGGCGGCGCCCGGGGTCGCGACCCAGTGCTCCTTGTCGATCGTGAAGTCGAGCTCGTGCGCGCGCCAGTTCTGACGCTCCCAGAGCGCGTAGAGCTGGCGGTAGTCGAGCAGGTCGGAGCCGCTGCGGCCCACCTCGGAGTCGTGGCCGGGATCGCCCTGGCCGGCGCCCACGCGGTCGGGGCTCCACAGGCCCTCGCGCTTTGCCTGGATGCGGCGCTGCTTGGCCTCGCGCTGCTGCTCGGCGTCGTCGCGCTCCTGCGAGCGGTCGATCCAGCGGCCCAGCAGCGTGATCGGGTAGAGCTGGCCGTCGACCTCGATGATGCGCCGCCGCATGGCCTCGTTGGGCGTCAGCAGGCCGGCGGCGAGCCGCTGGTAGGCGTCGAAGGGCATGCGCGCTGTGGCGGCGAGGTCGCCCTCGGGCCGCTCGCTGTCCACCACGAGCGGCTGGCCGTCGCGGGCTTGCACGTACCAGCTGCCGCCGCCCTCGCCGGTGATCTCGTAGCGCAGCGTGAAGGCGTGGCCCTCGGTCCACTTCGGCTCGATCAGGTGCGGCAGCGAGCGGTAGAGCACGTCCGGGTCGATGCGCCCGCCGGCCTGCACCACGTCCTCGAGCGTCATGCTCGAGTCGCCCATCGCGCGCAGCTTCAGCGCGCGGCGGCGCTTGCCGCGGATGCGCAGGCGGCCGCGGAGCATCAGGCCGAGCGGCTTTGCCTCGCCGAGCGCCATCGCCACGAGGGTCTCGGCGTCCGTGGTCAGGCGGAAGTCCACGGGGCCGTCGCCTGAAGTCGCCTCGTCCACGCGCGCGCCGCCGTCGGTGACCGCGACGCGGTAGCTGCCCACCTCGTCGACGGTGAGCTGGTAGGCCAGCGTGTCGCCGATCGACGCAGCCGCCGCGGGCAGCGTCATCAGCACCAGCCGGGCGGCCAGCTTCGGGTCCTCGCGCGCGATCCGCCGGAGGGCGTCGCGCTGGGGATCAGCTGGGCTCAAGCGGCCCGTTCCAGGATCTCAACCTCCACCTGGGCCTTATCGGCGAAGGCGCGGGCGTCTTGAAAGCTGCCGATGTGCTCTCCCCAGTGCATCGGGACCGCCACGCCGGGCTGGATCCTGCGCGCCGCCTCGGCCGCCTCGCCGGCGGTCATCACGTAGACCCCGCTCACGGGCAGGAGAGCCACGTCCACTCCGGTCACGCTGTCCATTTCGGGGATCACGTCGGTGTCGCCGGAATGGTAGAGCCGCTCCCCGCGGACGTTCAGGTCGAATCCCACCCATCCCGCATCTCGCGGATGAAACAGCTTCCCCTCGGGGTCGCGCTTGGAGGTGTTGTAGGCCGCGACGGCGGCGATCCCCACCCCGCGCAGCAGCTCGCGCTCGACCGCCTCCCCCGGGGCGATCGACAGCACCTGGCCGTTCACGCGCTCGGCCACGGCCGCCGGGCCCACCAGCCATGTGTTGCGGTGGGATAGGCGCTCGATATCCTGGGGGGAGAAGTGGTCGTAGTGGCCGTGGGTGACCAGGATCAGGTCGGCCTTGGGGGCGTCGCCGACGCGGTAGGGGTCGATGTACACGAGCCCTCCCGGGGTGCTGATGCGAAAGCCCGAATGACCGAGCCACTCCACGGAGTCGAGCAGCATCAGGGCAATATAGGCTCGCCCGATGAGCTACGAGATGTTGATCTGGGAGCAGGACGGCGGGGTCGGGCGCCTCACGCTCAACCGGCCGGACAGCCTGAACGCCTGGACCGCCGAGTTCGGGCACGAGCTGAAGCAGGTGATCGAGGGCGAGGCCGCCGACGAGTCGGTGCGCGCGCTGCTGATCACGGGCGCGGGGCGCGGCTTCTCCTCCGGGGCCGACCTGAAGGCCGGCTTCGACCCCTCGCCGGACGACGGCATGCCCGACGTGCGCAAGGAGCTGCTCGAGGTCTACCACCCGATCATCGCCGGGGTGCGGCGGCTCGAGAAGCCCGTCGTGGGCGCGGTGAACGGCCCCGCGGTGGGCATCGGGGCCTCGCTGGCCTTCGCCTGCGACCTGGTGCTGGCCGCGGAGTCGGCCTTCTTCGGCCTGGCGTTCGTGAACATCGGCCTGATGCCCGACGGCGGCTCGACGCTGTTCGTGCCCACCGCCGTGGGCAAGGCGCGCGCCTTCCAGATGGCGCTGCTGGGCGAGCGGGTGCCGGCCGACCGCGCGCTCGAGTGGGGCCTCGTGAACTACGTGTACCCGGACGGCGAGCTGATGGACGAGGCGAACACGCTGGTCGAGAAGCTGGCCGCGGGGCCGACGCTCTCCTACGCCTCCTCGAAGCGGGCGCTCAACCAGATGCTCTATCCGGACCTCGACGGGCAGCTCGACCTCGAGGCCGAGCTGCAGCACGCCCTCGCGCGCACGCGTGACTTCACGGAGGGCGTCAGCGCCTTCGTCGAGAAGCGCGACCCCGCCTTCCAGGGCGCATGAGGGCGCTGCCCGCGCGGGCCACGGGCGCGCTGGCGGTGGGAGCGGCCGCGATCGGGGCGCTGGCGGTCGGCCGCGTGGCGATCAAGAAAGCGGTGATCGAGCGGCTCGAGATCGAGGAGCTGACCGTGGGCAGGCTGCGCGTCCGGGAGCTCGAGATCGAGCAAGAGCGGCGCCAGGCCGCCAAGTAGCGACCTCCACTATGTGGAGCGAGCCCGTGGCCGGGGATATGATGCGCCGCGCCTTGGCCTCCTCCACGACACGGCGACTGGTCGTTGCCGCCCTAGCCGCGGCGCTGGTCGCGATGCTGGTGCTCGCGCCGGGGGCGTTCGCCGACGCCCTCACCCCCGAGTCCGGCGGCGGCTCGCAGAACGCCGAGAGCATCGACACGCTCTACAAGATCGCGCTGTACGTAGCCATCGTGATCTTCCTGATCGTCGAGGGCACCCTGATCTGGTCGCTGGTTCGCTACCGCGCCCGCCGCGGCGGCCCGGAGCCCGCCCAGATCCGCGGCAACACCCCGCTCGAGCTGGGCTGGACGATCGCGGCGACCATGATCCTGGTGGTACTCGCAACGATCACCTTCGTGTACCTCGGCCGCATCGAGAACCCGCCGCCCTCGGACCCGGGCGGCCTGCAGTCGCTGCGCAGCGAGCAGGCCATCGTGGGGCAGGCCTCGATCCCGGGTGGCAAGGGGCTGACGATCCACGTGAACGGCCAGCAGTACGTGTGGCGCTACGACTACCCGGGCGACCAGCAGCTGTTCAGCTACCACGAGATGGTGGTGCCCACGGGCACGACCATCGGCCTGAAGATCGACTCCTCGGATGTGGCCCATTCCTGGTGGATCCCCAAGCTCGGCGGCAAGGCCGACGCCATACCGGGCCACACCAACGAGACCTGGTTCAAGATCAAGCGCGGCCAGGAGGGCTCCTACGGGGGCCAGTGCGCCGAGCTCTGCGGCTCCGGCCACGCGGACATGAGGGCGCGCGTGCGCGCCGTGACCCCGGCCCAGTTCGAGGCCTGGTCCCAGCGCCAGCGCGCCGACATCAAGGCCTCCCAGACCGGGCTGGCACAGCAGCGTCGACAACGAGAGCGAACCGGAGGCGTGCAGTAGTGGAAGCCACGACGATCCCAAGGACCGCCTCCAGCCCCGAGGTGGTGATGGACGGCCTGAGGGACCGCCCGCGCGGCTGGCTCGAGTGGCTCACCACCACCGACCACAAGAAGATCGGGATCCTCTACCTGTTCGCCACCTTCGGGTTCTTCATCATCGGCGGCGTCGAGGCGCTGATCATGCGCCTCCAGCTGTTCCAG